>DATLHE010000037.1:0-3201 GCA_035540335.1 Thermomicrobiales bacterium
CCCCGGCCACGAAGGCGCTCCTGATGCTGACGCACCTCGTCGCCGCCGCGATCGTCATCCCGGCCGTCGCTCGCCGGCTCGCCTGACCCACGCTCGCCCTGCGCGTGCACACCCTGCGGTGCGCTTGCACACGTCACGCCCTGTGCACGGGACCCGCGCGATGTGCACGAGTGGTTCAGGACCCGAATCGCCAGGTCACCTGTCGTCCGAGGGCGAGAGTGTGGGAACTCGCAGCTGATGAGTTCGTGCGAGACGCTTGTCTCCGGTGACGAGCGTCGCGCCGAGGCGGCGGGCGAGCACCACGTAGCAGGCATCCGACACCGTGATGTGATGTCGGAGCCTCCAGGCTTCCGGCAGCAGATCCGAGGTGCTCACGAGCGACAACGGCATGGCGACCATCAGGTCGAATGCCTTCTCGGCACGCTTGGCGGTGATCTCTCCCCGCAACTCGTAGCGACGCAACACGGCGGCGGCTTCGACGACCAGCAGTTCCGGTGCGTGGAACGCCTCGGTCCAGTCGAGACGCTGACGGAACCACCGGCCCTTGTCACTCCGCAACAGCACTTCGACCAGCGCCGATGCATCGAGGACTGTGCAGGCCCGTCCTGAGGCGGTCACACCTCGCCTTGCTCGCGGGCCCGGGCCAGCTCGACGGCTGCCGGCACATCTGGGGTGACTGCCTCGCTGGCGTCGAGCCGCTGCAGCCACTCTCTCCAGGCAGGGTCGAGCCCGACGGATTCCGAGGATTCAGTTGCGCCTCGCTGCCGTGGTACCTCTGAGCTCACGCTCCCCTCAACGACCTCGAAGCGCACGCGGTCACCCGGCTGAACGGGTATACCGAGGAGTCGCTGAGCGTCGCCGGCCTGATCAGGGCCCACGACGATCTCGTGGACATCCCGTGCCGCCGGCAAGCTCATGGCTGCAGGTTACCGCCGTGACGACGATTCCGTGCACCACTTGGGTATCACCCTGCGGCGAGCGTGACGCAGGTGCCGCAGCTGGGTTGTAGCCAGGGCGCCGGGAAGGGCGGCTGCGAGGGTGTGCTGGGCGCGCCAGCCGGAGCAGTGGCCAGGCATGATCAGGGCCGGGTCCAGGCCGGTCAGGGCGTCGACCGTGGGGGCGATCACCGGTTCGAAGGCCGGTCCGGAGAGGTGCAGCCCGCCGATCAGGCCGTGCAGGCGGTCCACGCCAGTCAGCCGCATGGCGTGCCGGACGATGTTCGCCGCTCCCGCGTGTCCGCAACCGGTGAGCACCACCAGGCCGCGGTCGCGGGAGTGTCGCGCCTGGCCGGAGGAAGATGCTCGGCAGGAGCAGGTCGCCGACCGTAGCCCCGCGGCGGCCGCAGCGGCCCCGGCGGCTATCGGTCAGCAGCGGCCGCCACGGGCGTCTGACGTAGAGTCGCCACAGTGTCAGAAGTCCTTGAAACCGATGACTCGCTTGACCGCATCCTTGGCGACGCGTTCGGCCCGCGTGACGGGCAGCCGTTCCGATCGGTACTCGGCATAGAGACAGGGCCGTGCCCCGAGGCGCTCCTTGTACTTCGCGAGATTGTCCGACCAGCCCGAATCGCCGAGGTAGTAGGAGCGGCACCCCGCCGCGCAGGCGTCCTCGATGGCCGTGACATGCAGCAGGTCGTTGGCCCGGTAGCTGCGCATCTCCTCGTCCATCGCCCCGCGCAGGTAGTACGCGTTCGACCCGCGCAGCACGAGGATCGTGGCGATCGGCCGGCCGTCGACCCGGGCGAGCCAGATCTGCATCCGTTCGCCGAGTTGCCGGCCGATGGCGCGGAACTTGGACCGCGGTTCGCGGTGGCGCAGGCGGCGCAATGCCAGCCACGCGGGTTCGTGCTGCATCCGTGCCCACCGCCGCGTGGCCAGCTCCATCAGATCGTAGAACTCGTCGACGAGCCGTCCGCCCGTTCCGCATTCGACGGCGACACCGCTGCGCCGGGCGTGGCGCACACCGCGGCGGGTCAGTTTTCCGAACCGCGCCGAGACGGCGCTCATGCCGCCGTCGAGGTCGATCGTGTGGGCCCGTCGGGGTACGACGAGGCCACCCGGCGGATCGGCGCGGCTCCACGCGTCCTCCCAGGCGCCGGCCGTGAGCGGATGCGGCAGGAAGCTCCGGACGGCGACCGTCCGCCGGGCCAGATCGGTCAGCACCGCCGCGATCTCCTCGGGCCGCGGGCCGCCCGCGGCGACGACCCCACCGACGCCGCAGTGCATCGGATTGCTCGCTTCCAGAACGGCGATGCCGCCACGAGTGCGCCGCAACAGGGGAAGCAGGACACGCCGACCGTTTGCGAACTCGTAGAGCCGGCTCGCGTCCGCGTAATGCCGCGACACGCACATCGCGTCGGCCCACTCAGGAGATTGCGTCTCCAGCGCGAAGGGGTCGAGGGCGAGCAACTCGCGCCATTCTTCCCGCGGGGCCGGGCTGCGGACGTCGATCACTCGTACGGCGTCCGAGCTGCCGTGCGTGTGCAGCGCTTCCACCTGCACAACCTAGCCGGGCGGATCGGCCGTCGCAATGCACGTGCCGGTGGCGTCGAGCATGCTGCGTAGGATCCGTGCCGACCTGCGGGATCCGTTGCTGCGCAACGGCTATGCGTTGGTCGCCAACGTCGGGATCACGTCGGTCCTCGGATTCGCTTACTGGATCATCGCCGCGCGCCTGTACCCGCCGGAATATCTCGGGCTCGGGAACGCGACGATCGCCCTGATGCAACTGCTCGCCGGAATTGCCGGTCAACCCTCGATCGCCAATGCGCTGACGCGGTTCATCCCTCGGGCGGGCGACCGGTCGAGGCGATTGGCTGCCGTGTCGTACGGCATCGCGGGCGTCGTCGGCCTGATCGTCAGCGGCCTCTACCTCGCCGCCACCCACCTTCCGCTGGGCCTTCCCGAACTGCTCGGCGGTGGATGGGCCTTCGGCGTGATACTCGGCGTGTCCGTGACCACCTGGTGCGTGTTCTCGCTCCAGGACGCCGTGCTGACCGGAATCCGGCAGGCCGTGTGGCTCCCGCTCGAGAACGGAATCTACGGTGTCGCCAAGATCGGTCTGCTGATCGCGCTCGCGTCGGTGGCCGTGCAGTACGGCATCGTGGCGTCCTGGATCGTGCCGGCGATACTGATCGTCGTTCCGGTGAACCTCTTCATCTTCTTCGTCCTGCTGCCGCGGCATGCGAGATCGTCGCGGGCG
>DATLHE010000038.1:0-4882 GCA_035540335.1 Thermomicrobiales bacterium
TGTATCCCGTCGGCCAGATCTATGACAATCCAGTCTATACGGGTGTGCTGCACAACGCGTTCATGGAGGCGGGCATCCCGTCCTTCACGCCGGAGATCGGCGCTGCGCGCGTCCTCGATCCGGGGATGATCGCGCTGTTCGCGGAAGGCACGATGAACGTCCTCAAGCATCACGGCATCCTGGCCGGACCAATGGGACGCACGGCCAATGACGTGCGCGTCTTTGTCGGCAACTCCGCCTTCCCGATCCTGGCCACCGCTGGCGGGCTCGTGGAATTCTTCGTCAAGCTCAATGACCGGATTGAGGTGGGGCAGAAGGTCGCGATCCAGCGCAACAGCTTTGGCGAGGTGGTCGCGGAATATGCGAGTGGCGTGGCCGGGGAGATCGCGGGGCTACGCAGCGACGCCATGTCCGAGCCCGGCAACCCCCTGGCCTTCATCCTGTTCAACAGGCCGGAGCCGAGGGAGCCTGCAGCCTATCCCGAGTGATCCCCCGGATGGCTGACTGCAGCGACTAGCCTAGAAGGTCGCCCCGAGATGCCAGATCCTGCATGAGTGCGATCACCGGAACGCCATCATGCCGGCAGCCATGACGGCGAAGCGGACATACCCACTGGGATTAAAGGATCGGCGGCTCCGCGCCCTTCTCGGTCATCCGCTGGCTGCGGCCGACTTCCTGGAAGCGGACACTGCGCCCCAATCTTGGCTGACCAAGTTGGACGGAAGGCGGACATTGACGACGCAACATCCCTCTGGCGACGTCGCCTGCCTCGCTGATTCCGCGCTCTTGCTATGACCTGCCCGCGTCGAAATGGTCCGCCGGTCGTGTAGCGCGGCGTCATTGTGCAGAAAGTAGCCGCGAGCGCGGACAGCGCACTTTGTGTGGAGGGCCATTCGACGCACGTCGGAGAGGACCGCATACAACACTCCCGCCCAGTGCTACTATCAGGAGGCTGCGGTGGCCCGGTATTTCCGGCCTAATGCGCCGTCAGCGAGGTCCTTGAACGCGGTATGTCGCGGCCTGCGACCATGTACGTATGCAACAGGGGTCGTGCGAAACTCAGCCCGCGGCGGCGAGGGCAAGCCCGAGTTCACCCGCTCGCGCGAGGAGCGGCACGCGGACGGCCGCCGCGAACTCCTCGGCGGAGGCCCGCATCGCGGGAGCCGCGACGCTGAGGGCCGCGATGGCGTGACAACTCCTGTCGAGCACCGGGGCGGCGAGGACACGAAGGCCATTGACGCTCGCCCAATCCGTCAGAGCCATGCCGTCGTGCCGCACCTCCGCAAGACGGACGCGAAGCGCCTCGGGTGATCCTGGAATTCCCGGCCCGGCCCGCTCGAAGCGGCTCGCACGCAGGACGTCCTCCAACTCCTCCTCCGGCAGGAAGGCGAGCAGCGCGTGCCCGATGGCAGAGGCGACCGCGGGAATGCGGGAGCCGACCCGGATATCCACGCCCATCCGGACGAGCCCGGCCTGTGCGCGCTCGACGTAGACAACGTCTACCCCGTCAAGGACGCCGAGGCTCGCCGCCTCGTTCACCTCGCCGACGAGGCTCCGGAGAACGGGGCGCGCGAGATCGCGAAGGCCCGTGCGTGCGATGGCGTTGAAGCCGAGTTCAAGCGGCTTCAGCGTCAGGCGGAAACGCCGCGTGCCCGGCACCTTCGCGACATAGCCGAGCGAGACGAGGGTGTTCAGCATTCGGAAGGTGGTGCCGTCGTCCAGCCCGGCACGTCGCGCGATCTCGCTCTGCAGCAGTTCCGGCTCCTCGGCAGTGAAGGTCTCCATCACGCGAAAGCCCTTCGCGAGGGAGTGGACGAGGTTCTTGTCCTTGACTCCGGAACTATCGTCAGCGGCGAACTTCGGCATGCGAAATTTCCTTCGCGATTCTCGTTGACAGCGGCTGGCGCGCATCGCTACACGACAGATGCCAAGATCGAAGTTATCTTCGCATTCCGAAGAATAGTCAAGAGCCAGGAGGACGCGTTAGCCATGCCCCTCGACGACGCGACAACCCGCGCGCGCCTCCGCATCGCGGTGGACATCGGCGGCACCTTCACCGACCTCGCCGCCTTCGACGAGGCAGCGGGCGAACTGCGCTTCGGCAAGGCGCTGACCACCCACGGGAAGCTCGTGGACGGAATCCAAAACACGGTGGACATCGCCGGAGCCTCCTTCGCGGACGCCCACCTCTTCCTCCACGGCTCCACCATCGCCATCAACACGCTGCTGGAGCGGACCGGCGCGAAGACCGTCCTCCTCGTGACCGAGGGCTTCCGCGACATCTACGAGATTGGGCGCGTCAACCGCCCCGACGCCTACAACCTGTTCTTTAAGAAGCACGTGCCTTTGGTCGACCGCTCCTCACGCTTCGAGGTGCATGAGCGGCTGCTCGCGAGCGGCGCGGTCCACAAGCGGCTGGACGAGGACAACCTGCGCTCCGTCCTGCGCTCACTGGAGCCAGGGAAGGTGGAGGCGGTCGCGATCCTCCTCCTTCACTCCTACCGCAACCCGGCCCACGAGGTGCGGGTGAAGCAGATCGTGCAGGAGGAGCTGCCCGGCGCATTCGTCACCGCCTCCCACGAGCTGTCACAGGAGTACCGGGAGTTTGAGCGCGTCTCGACGGTCGCCGCCAACGCCTATGTCGGCCCGCGGGTCGCAACGTATCTCGGCGAGCTCTCGGACCATCTCGCCCGACACAAGTTCGACGGCGCCTTCTTCGTCGTACAGTCCACCGGCGGGTTGTTCCCGGTGGAGCACGCGCGGCGCGACTGTGTCCGCATGCTGGAGAGCGGTCCCGCCGCGGGCGTGATCGGCACCCAAGCGATCTGCGAGGGGCTGGGTCTCGCGGACGCCATCGCCTTCGACATGGGCGGCACCACGGCGAAGGCCGGTGTCATATACGGCGGCAAGCCGCTGACGACCGGTTCCGCTCTCATCGGCGGCTACGATCAGGCGCTGCCGATCCAGATCCCGATGACCGACATCTTCGAGGTCGGCACCGGCGGCGGCTCCATCGCGCGCCTCGAGCAGGGCAACGCGCTGCGCGTCGGGCCGCAGAGCGCGGGCTCCATGCCCGGGCCTGTCTGCTACGGCCGCGGCGGGACGCAACCGACGGTGACGGATGCCAACCTCCTCTTGGGCCGGCTCGACCCCGACCACTTCCTGGGCGGCACGATGGCGCTCGACCTCGCAGGCGCCGAGCGCGCCATGCAGGACAAGATCGCCGGTCCCCTCGGCATGGAAGTGCTGGCAGCGGCCGACGGCATCCTGCGCATCGCCGTCACCACCATGTCCTACGCGGTGAAGGCCGTGACGACCGAGCGTGGCCTCGATGTCGGCGGCTTCACCATGGCAGTCTATGGCGGGGCCGGCCCTCTGCACGCCTCTGCCATCGCGCGCGAGATCGGCATCCGCCGCGTCATGATTCCCTACGCGCCAGGCTACTTCTCGGCCTATGGGATGCTGTTCTCCGATCTGCGCTACGACTATGTCCGCTCCTGCTTCCGTCGTCTCGCGACAGCCGATTTCGCGGAGATCGAGGGCCTTTACGCCGCGATGGAGGATGAGGGCCGTGCCGCGATCGAGGGTTCCGCCGTGCGCCCGGAGCGGATCGAGATCGAGCGCGCCGCCGACATGCGCTACGTCGGCCAGGAGCACGCGGTGACAGTGGAACTGCCGCGCGAAATCTTCGAACGTGGCGACCGCGAGGCCATCAAGCGCCACTTCGACGCCCAGCACCAGGTCCGCTACGGCACCAGCGCTCCGAACGAACCGGCGGAACTCGTCTCGCTGCGCGTCACCGTCTCCGGTGTCATGCGCAAGCCACCTCGGCACTCTGTGCCTGCCGGCGGCCCGGAACCGGATGTAGGGGCGCTGGTCCGGCGCAAGAGGGCCTATTTCGGCCGGCTCATGGACACACCGGTCTATGCCCGTGACCAGTTGAAGGCCGGGAACAGGATCAGCGGCCCCGCCCTGGTCGAGGAGCACGCCTCCACCACGGTTCTGCAACCCGGCGACACCCTCGAGGTGGATGCGGCCGGCAACCTTCTCATCGCCATCGGGAGTGAAGCGCGATGACCGACACGATCCCCGCTGCCCCCGCGAAGGTGGACGCCGTCACCGTCGAGATCGTCCGCCGTGGTCTCATCGCCGTGACGGAGGAGATGAAGACCAACCTGATGCGGACCGCCTACAACCTCATCATCTACGAGGCGCTCGACTTCACCGTCGGACTCTTCACAAAGGAGGGCGACACCGTCTCCATCGGCCTCGGGCTACCGATGTTCATCCGCGGCATGTCGGAGACCGTGAAGGCGAAGATCCGGCACTTCGGCTACGAGAACATCCACGAGGGCGACATCCTCGTCACCAACGACGCCTACACGACGGGGAGCCACCTCAACCACTTCACCTTCACCATGCCGATCTTCCACGAAAGCGAGCTGATCGGCTTCACCTGCTGCATGGCCCACTGGCTGGACGTGGGCGGCACGCTCGGCACCGTCACGACGGACATCTACTCCGAAGGCATCCAGATCCCGATCGTGAAGTACCGCCGGCGGGGCGAAGTCAACCAGGATCTCGTGGACATCATCGCCATGAACGTCCGCCTCTCCGAGAAGGCGATGGGCGACCTCCGCGCCCAGATCGTCGCGGTGACGACGGGAGAGCGGCGCTACCTCGAGCTCGTCACGCGCTACGGCTGGTCGGCCGTGCGGGCCGCCATCTCCGTTATCATGGACCAGTCCGAGGCGCTCGCCCGTTCCAATACGGCGAACATCCCGGACGGAGTGTATGAGGCCGAGAGCTTCATGGACGACGACGGGTTGGAGGTCGGCGAGCCCATCCCCATCCGGGTGCGCGTGGAGAAGCGCGGCGAAGA
>DATLHE010000039.1:0-10275 GCA_035540335.1 Thermomicrobiales bacterium
CGATCGTCGACGGCGCCGGCTACTGGCGCATCTACACGAACCTCATTCTGCCGTTGAGCAAGCCAATCCTTTCCGCCCTCGCCGTCTTCTTCTTCCTCGCCAACTGGAACTCGTTCCTCTGGCCGCTGACGATCACCTCCGACTCGGACAAGTGGGTCGTCCAGATCGCGATCTCCAGCTTCCAGCAGCAGTACGCCTCGTCGCAGAACTACATCATGGCCGCGTCCGTCGTCGTCGCGATGCCGACGATGCTCCTCTTCCTGTTCTTCCAACGACAGCTCGTCGAGTCGATCAAGACCTCGGGCTTCAAGTAGACCCCCGGAAAGGAGGCCCCGCGGCTGACACCATCAGGATCCCGATCGTCCATCTCGCTTCCGCATCTTTCGCCAGGCACGCGTCACCGACCGTCAAGGAGGACCATCGCCATGTCGCACCGGACGTACGATCGCCGTCAGCTGCTCAAGATCTCCGCCGGCGCCGGGGCCGCCGCCCTCGCCGCCCCGTCGGTTGTCCGCGCATCCCGCGCCCAGGTCTCCGGCAAGATCGTCTTCGTCATCTGGGCCGACGCCGTCGAGACGGCCTCGTGGGACCCGATCGTCGCCAAGTTCAACGAGACGCAGCCGGACATCCAGGTCGAGGTCCAGGCCGTCCCCGCCGAGAGCTGGGCGGGCTTCTTCGACGCCGTGTCCACCCGCATCGCCGGTGGCGACGTCCCTGACGTGATGCGGGTCGCCACCGAGGGCCAGCGTCTCTTCGCCAGCCGCGGCCTCGTCGAGCCACTCGACGACTACCTTGAGCGTGACAAGGCGGAGCTGCAGGACTTCTTCGACGATGTCCACCCCAACCTCGTCGAGTGGACGAAGACCCTCAGCTCGACGGACGGCAAGACCTACTACGTGCCGCACGGCTTCAACACGATGTGCCTCTGGTACCACACCGAGATGTTCGCGGCGGCCGGCGTCGAGGAGCCGACCGACGAGTGGACGTGGGACGACTTCCAGGCGGCCGCCAAGGCGCTTACCAAGCCGGGGGTCTACGGCTTCCACATGCCGCCCGCCTACTTCGCCGGCGTCATGCCGTGGCTGCTGACCAACGGCGCGAGCACGCTCAGCGACGACTGGACCGAATCCACCGTCGCCGAGCCGGCGGCGATCGAGTCCGCCCAGTTCATGGCCTCGCTGGTCGCGGACGGCATCAGCCCGAAGCCGGGCGGCGAGTTTGACGCTTTTGCCACCATGGCCCAGGGCAAGCTGGCGATGTTCGGCGGCGGGCGGTGGCCAACCGCCGCGATCCGCGAGGCCAAGCTCGTCGACAAGGTCAAGCTCGTCGCCTGGCCTCGCAAGACGCAACAGGGCTCGCCGGTCGGCTGGGATGGCCACCCGATCATGCAGGCGTCCCAGAACAAGGACGCCGCGTGGGAGTTCGTCAAGTTCCTCGCCTCGGCCGACGCCCAGTCGATCGAGGTCGGGCAGGGCGGCCCGACGGTGCCGCCGCGCCGCTCGCTGGCCAAGAGCGAGGCGTTCCTCAAGGACGCCCCCGAGGGCATGGACAAGCTCTACGACGCGCTCGACTACGCGACGCCGATCCCCTCGCCCGATGCCGGCAACATCATCGAGCAGGACATCATCGACACCTTCACGCAGATCCTCGCCGGCAACCAGGACCCCGAGGAGGCGCTCAAGACGCTGGACCAGCAGATCTCCGCCGAGCTGTAACGACGTTGGCGCATCTGCTGGTAGGGGAGGAGCCGGTCTCCTCCCTCCGCCGGGCGGACACAAGGTCCGCCCCTACCAATGATGGAGCGAACCGCACGGGCGCACCCGGGAGGCACCCATGATCTCCGGGATCGGATCCGAGCAACGCACACACCGGGAAGAGCGCGGGGCCGTCGCCGGCCCCGCCGCCCGGCGACGGCGCGACACCCTCGCCGCCTACCTCTTCCTGAGCCCGACGATCCTGCTCTTCCTCGTCTTCATCGCCGGGCCGCTCGTCGGCGCGCTGGTCCTGAGCCTCTACGACTGGGACCTCTTCGGCACCCCGAAGTACGTCGGGCTCGACAACTTCTCGAAGATCCCGGACGACCCGAAGGCCCGCGCGGCGATCACCAACACCTTCGTCTTCACGTTCTGGTCGGTCGTGCTCCACATCGGGCTCGGACTGATGCTCGCGCTGGCGGTGCAGCGCGGGATGCCCGCCATGCTGCGCTACTTCCTGCGCACGGCCTACTTCTTCCCCCTGCTCGTCTCCTGGGCCGCCGTCTCGCTGATCTGGGCCTACATCCTCGACCCGAACTTCGGGTTCATCACCTACTACCTGTCGAAGATGGGCCTCGACGCCCCGGCGTTCCTGATCGACCCCGCCTGGGCGATGCCTGCCGTCATCGCGGTCGACCTCTGGCGCACCATCGGCTTCACCTTCATCATCCTGCTCGCGGGCCTTCAGGGCATCCCCGAGCATCTCTACGAGGCGGCGTCGGTCGACGGCGCGGGCGCGCTGCGGCGCTGCTGGAACATCACCATCCCGATGCTCTCGCCGACGCTCTTCTTCGCCTCCGTCATCACCTTCATCGGCGCCTTCCAGATCTTCGAGCCGATGTTCATCATGACCCGCGGCGGACCCGGCAACGCCACCCGCAGCATCGTCATGCACGTCTACGAGACCGGCTTCCGGCGCTTCGACATGGGCTACGCCTCCGCGCTCGCCCTCATCGTCTTCGTCGTGATCAAGGTCGTGACCCTGCTGCAGATCGGCCTCAGCCGTTACTGGGTATTCCATGAATAGCACCACGCCCGACACCGCCATGGCCGAGACACCGCCCCCGTACCGCCCGTCGCGACTCCGCCGGCTGCGCGACGGCAACTGGGCGCTCAACCTGCTGCTGATCGCCCTGGCGCTCCTGATGTTCGTCCCGTTCTACTGGATGATCGTCAACTCGCTGCTTCCCCGGGAGAAGGCCTTCGCGCTGCCGCCCGAGTGGTTCCCGCGCGAGATCACGCTCAACAACTACCGCGAGGTCTTCAACCTGATCCCGTTCGGCCGGCTCATCTTCAACAGCCTCAAGCTGACGACGATCATCACCGTCGGGTCCGTGACGATCAGCACGCTCGCCGCCTACGCCTTCGCGCGGCTCAGCTTCCCCGGCCGCGACCTCCTCTTCATCATCATGCTCTCGGCGCTGATGGTCCCGCAGCAGGTAACCGTCATCCCGACCTTCATCCTCATCAAGAACCTCGGCCTGCTCGACACCCACGAGTCGATCTACCTGCCGGGCCTCATCAACGTCTTCGGCACCTTCCTGCTCCGGCAGTTCTTCCTCACCATCCCCCGCGATCTGGAGGACGCCGCCAAGCTGGACGGCGCCGGCCACCTGCGCATCCTGGCGAACGTGATCGTCCCGCTCGCCGCGCCCGCGATCTCGGCGCTGGCGATCTTCACCGCGCTTGCCGCCTGGAACGAATTCTTCTGGGCCAACGTCTTCCTCACCTCGCCCGACAAGATGACGCTGCCGGTCGGGCTGGTGATGATCTCCGGGCGCTTCGGCAGCGGGTCGCCCGTCGTCATCCTCGCCGCGCTCTCGATGATCGTCATCCCGCTGCTGATCCTCTTCTCGATCGCCCAGCGCCGCATCACCGAAGGCGTCGCCATGACCGGCCTGCGGGGGTAATGCGCATGGCAGCATCGCTCTCGCAGTCAACCGTACGGTCGGCCCTTGTGGCCGACCTCCGTCCGTCGTAGGGGCCGGTCCCTTCGGGGTCGGCTCGACGCACAATCGAAAGGATTTTCCGTTCCATGCAGGCACCACCGACGCTCGGCACCCGAACCTACACGGGCGAGGCGCTCCGCGCCGTCGCCATGCCCCTCGGCGGCCTCGGCACCGGCACCATCGCCCTCGCCGGCGACGGCTCCCTCCGCCAGTGGCAGATCCATAATCAGATCAACCATCTCGCCTGCGTCCCGCACTCCTTCTTCGCCGTCTGGGCGCACCCCGCCTCCGGCGAGCCGGTCGCTCGCGTCCTGCAATCCGCCGCGCTTTACGACACGCCCGACCCCACCCCGCCTCCGCCGCCGACCTCCAACGACCACGTCGTCCCGCTCTGTCACCGGCGGCTCATGCAGCGCCTGCCCGGCGTCGCGGAGATCGAATATACCGGCGAGTACCCGATCGCGACGCTGCGCTACCACGACTCCGCGCTGCCCGTGCGCGTCTCGATGGAGGCGTTCAACCCCTTCGTCCCGCTCGACGCGGATGCCTCCGGCATCCCGGTGGTCATCTTCAACCTCACCGTCGAGAACCCGTCACCGGAGCCGGTCGCCGTCTCCTTGCTCGCCTCGCTGCAGAACGCGGTCGGCTGGGACGGCGTCGCACCGATCTTCGACACCAGATGCGAGCTCTACGGCGGCAACGTCAACGCGCTGGACGGCACGACTGTCGTGATGGCCTCCGACCGCCTGCCGGGCGACCACCCCGGCTTCGGCACGATGGCGCTCACCGCTCAAGCGCGGGACGTCTCCGCGCAGCCACAGTGGTCCGATCTATCCACCTTTTGGGCGGATTTCGCGCGGGACGGCCGCTTCGACGCCACATCCCGCGATACCCCGAGCGTCGCCGGCCGCACGTGGAACGGCGCGCTGGCCGTGCCCTTCACGCTCCCACCAGGCGAATCGCACTCCATCCCGTTCTCGATCGCGTGGCACTTTCCGAACCGCCTCGTCGACACCGCCCAGCTCGGCCTGCTCGGCCTGCGCGACGAAAACCGCCAGCACCGCATCGGCAACCGCTACGCCACGCGCTTCGCCTCCGCCTCCGATGTCGCTCGCCACGTCGGCGATCATCTCGACGAGCTGACGGCGCAGACGCGCCTGGCCCGCGACACGTTCTTTGACACCACCCTGCCACCGGCGCTGATCGAGACGGTCACCAGCCAGATGAGCATCGTCCGCTCACCCACCTGCTTCTGGACCGAGGACGGCCGCTTCTACGGCTTCGAAGGCTGCAACGGCGCATCCACCTCGCACCATACGCTCCCCTACGGCGGCTGCTGCCCCCTCAACTGCACCCACGTCTGGAACTACGAGATGGCGCTGGCCCGCCTCTTCCCGGACCTCGAACGGTCGATGCGGGACGTCGAGTGGGACGTCCAGCAGCACCCGACCGGCTACTTGCCGCACCGCGTCCTGCTGCCGCTCGACCTCCCACGCCCGTGGGACCGCCGCCTCGGCGGCCCGGACAAGCCGGCCCTCGACGGCCTGCTCGGCGCGATCCTCAAGACCTGGCGCGAGTACCGCGCGAGCGGCGACGCCGCCTGGCTGGCCCATGTCTGGCCCTCTGTGGTCACCGCGCTTGACTACGTCTGGACGACCTTCGATCCCGACCACACCGGCGTCATCGAGGCCGAGCAGCCGAACACCTACGACATCTCGATCTTCGGCGCGAACACCTTCATCGGCACCCTCTATCTCGCCGCCCTCCGCGCCGTCGAGGAGATGGCGACGCTCCAGGACGATGCCGAACGCGCCACGGCGTGCCGCGAGACCTTCGCCCGTGGCCGCGACGCGCTGGAACGCCGCCTCTGGAACGGCAGCTACTACATCCAGGAGGTCGACCTCACAACGCACCCCGAGCAGAACTGGGCGACCGGCTGTCACTCCGATCACCTGCTCGGCCAGTGGTGGGCGCACGTGCTCGACCTCGGCCACCTGCTCGACCCGGCACACCTGCGTACCGCCGCCCGGTCGATCGTCGAGAACAACTTCCGGGAAAGCTTCGTCAACCTGCCCGAGGGCGAGCGCCGCTTCGTCTCCGACGACGACCACGGCCTCATCGTCTGCACCTGGCCCAATGGCGGCCGCCCGGACGTGCCGACACGCTACTCCGACGAGGTCTGGACCGGCCTCGAGTACGAGGTGGCCGGCCTCCTGCTCTACGACGGCGACACCGACCTCGCGATGCAACTCATCGACGCCGTCCGCGCTCGCCACGACGGCACCCGCGGCAACCCTTGGAACGACATCGAATGCGGCGACCACTACGTCCGCGCGTTGGCGTCGTGGGCGCTGCTCGAAGCCGCATCCGGGTTCACCTACGAGGCGGCCCGCGCCGAGATCGGCATCGCGCCCGTCTTCGACCCTGAGCGCTACCGCGCGCCGTTCGTCGCCCGCGACGGCTACGGCACCCTCGCGCAGACCATCCGCGACGGCGCCCAGACGGTCACGCTCGACGCCCGCCACGGCACGCTGACGCTGGAACGCCTGCGGCTCCACGCGTCGGAAGCACCAGGCGAGGTCCGCGTCTCCCTCGACGGAGCACCCCGCCCGGCGACGCTCACAACCGGCGACGCCCACGCCGAAATCACATTTGCCGAACCACTGACCATCGCCGCCGGCCAGCAACTCGCCGTAACGCTGACCTGAGCACGTTTCCGCCGTACGGGCGGACCCCGTGTCCGCCCCGCCGCTCTCGTCATGCGGTCGGCTCTCGCAGCTGCGGGCGGTGGCCGCCCTCCGCCCCGCCGCTCGCCATCGTAGCCGCGCACCCCGAAGGGTGTGCGCCGTCAGAATGCCGCCTCACCATCGTAGGGGAGGAGCTAGTCTCCTCCCGACGGCGGGAACACACAAGGTGCTCCCATACCACCACTGCGTCGATTCTCCATACAACCACCCGGAGGGACTCCTCATGCACCGACGCCTCTCGATGCGCTATCGCCTGGCAGCCACCGCCGCGCTGATGACGCTCGGCTCTTCCAACGCCGCCGCCCAATCCGCCACGCCGCTCGCCACACCCGGGGCGACGCCTGTCGCCCCCGACCTGCCCATCGAGCAGGTCGCCCAGCTCACCGGCCTGCCCCCGTCGATCAACGACACGGCGACGCACTGGGCGGTCGACGGCACCGACCTCGGCAGCAGCTTCCTATTCCACGACGAGCTCCGCATCGTCTTCGGCGACACCTTCGGCCCGAACAAGACCGACTGGCGCAGCAACGTCATGGCCATCAGCACCGACGACGATCCGTCCGACGGCATCACCTTCGACCGCATGATCACCGACCGCGACGGGCACGCCAAAGAGCTCCTCGCCGCGAAGAGGCTCGACTTCGACGAGATCACCGTCATCCCGACCTACGGTATCGCCGTCGGCGACCGCATGTTCCTTCATTACATGTCGGTGGAGCACTGGGGCGCGCCCGGTCACTGGGACCTCGGCGCCTCCGGCTTCGCGTATTCCGACGATGCCGGCGAGACGTGGACCAAGGACCCGGAGGCGATGTGGCCGGGCGACAGCAACTTCGGCCAGGTCGCGCTGCAGGAGCACGACGGCCACATCTACGTCTTCGGCATCCCCGGCGGCCGCTACGGCGGCGTCCAGCTCGCCCGCGTCGCGCCCGAAGCGCTGCTCAAACTCAACCAGTATGCGTATTGGACAGGCTCCGGCTGGAGCGATGACCCCGCCTCGGCGGCCACGATCATCCCGCCCAACGTCGGCGAGCTCTCCGTGCGCTGGAACAGCCACTACCAGCGCTGGATCATGATGTACCTCAACGACCCCGCCGGCCTCATCGAGCTCCGCACCGCCGAGTCCATCACTGGCCCGTGGAGCGACCCCTCCATCGCCGTCCGCGCCACCGAGTACCCCGCGCTCTACGCGCCCTTTATGTACCCGAAATGGAACGACGGCCCGGACATCTGGTTCAACATGTCCCTCTTCGGCCCCTACCAGGTCTTCCTCATGAAGACCCGCCTCCCCGACGTGATCCCGTAACGGCGTCTCCGGCAAGGACGACCCTGCGTGGTCGCCCCCCTTGACCGATCGACCGCGCGACTCGCCCCGGTAGCCCCGGGTCTTGTACCGCACCTGCGGCCGGGGTCCGTGCGACATCACGCCGCACCAATGCATGCGCGGCCTTTTCCACATACCGTCGCCCAGGCGACGCCAAAGGCCCGCCATGGCCGGTTGGTCCTTCGGCCACCTCAGCCAACTCGCACACTGCGAATGGATGACCGGCTTCGCCGGGAGATCCTTCGCTACGCTCAGGATGACGGTTGGTGGTTGGCGCGTGGCTGGCGAAGGATCGTAGGGGCAGACTCTTATGTCTACCCAACGCCGCCCAGCGGCATGTATGTCGTCGACCCGTACGACACGAACGTCTCGCCACGCAGCCCAACCTACCCCACGTGCGCCCGGTCGATCTTCTCGCTCATGAACCGTGGCTGCGTCTCCAGCCCCGGCGGCGCCTCCACCCCTGTCGCGTACGCCTCGACCCCGTCCAGCGCTCCGGCAGGAACATCGATCTCGATCACCACCCGGTCCGTCGTTACCGCCGGGAAGGCGTGCACCCGCTGGCTGCCGACCGTCCGCACACCGTCGACGATGACGTCCCCGGTCCGACCGTCGAGCACCCGGTGCCGCCAGATGCGCTGCCCTTCGTCCAGATGCTCCCGCAGCACAAGATGGTCGAACGTCCGCTCGCCCCCGAAGTCCGCGACGATCCGCGTCCCCTCTTGAGACACCCTCGCCGGCATCGGCGACGCGAACCGCTCGCGCAGCGCCGCCGCCCACTCCCGCAGCCGCGCCGCGTCGTGGTCGTCGATTAGCCCGCGCCGGTCCGGCGGCACGTTCAGCAGCAGGTTCGCGCCCAGCCCGACCGAGCGGTACCAGATCGCCAGCAGGTGGTTGACGCTCTTCAGCGTTCCCAGGTCGTCCGGCTGCCAGAACCAGTGGCGGCGGATCGCCACGTCGCACTCCGGCGGCAAGTAGCGATCCCCGCCCGGCAGCGGCTCGTGGCTGTCGTCGTAGATCGACTTCCCGACCGCGTTCACCGTGTACCAGCACGGATCGTCGGCCAGCCCGTCCTCGTTGCCGACCCAGCGGACCGTCGGCCGCCCCATGTTGAAGATCATCGCCTGCGGCTGATGCTCGGCGGCGACGTGCATGATCGCGTCCCAGTCGTACGGGTGCTTCTCCGACCCCGCGCCGTCGAACCAGAGCTCGACCAGCGGCCCATAGCTCGTGCACAGCTCCGTCAGCTGCTCGATGTACCGCGCGTCGTACGTGGCAGGGTCGTGCTCCCAGTCCGGGTCGTTGCGGTCCCACGGCGAGAGGTAGAGTCCCAGCCCGAGCCCGGCAGCCCGGCACGCCTCCGCCAGCTCGCCGACGACGTCGCCCTTGCCGCCCCTCCACGGCGACGACGCGACCGAATACGCCTTCGTCGCCGTCGGCCACAGGCAGAAGCCGTCGTGATGCTTGGCGATGAGGATGATGTGGGCCGCGCCCGCCTCCATGGCCACCGCGACCCACTGCCGGCAATCCCGCGCCGTCGGGGCGAATCCGGCGGCGTCGAGCGTGCCGTCGCTCCACTCCTTGCCATAGAACGTGTTGATGCCGAAGTGGCAGAAGATGCCGAGCTGCCGCCGCTGCTGGTACTCCAGCTGCGCCTTGGTCGGCATCCCCGCCCCCGGCGCCTCCCATGGTTTCAGGTCGGTCATGTGATGTCCCCCGCTGTCGGTCGCCAGGATACCCCCTCATTCTGAGCGAAGCGAAGAACCCTACGCGAAGCGTTCTGGCAAACACGCCCAATTCTCCCGGATGACCGGCTTCGCCGGGGGATTCTTCGCTGCGTTCATCGTCGTACGGTCGGCCCTGCCCCTGCGGGCCGCAGCTGCGGGCGGTGGCCGACCTCAATCCCCGGACACCGTGGTCCGGGGCTACCGCGTTCCGTCACGATGACCCAGGGGCGGCCCATCGAGCGGTCACGCGACACGCACAACCCCGCCCATATGCCTCACGCGCACCGATCGGTCAAGCATTCATCCCCCACAAATCGCCCCTTGTGCGGTAGGCTCGAATGGTGCGACATCGACGAGCAAGCAGCCGAACACGTCTCGGAGGCGCTCATGAAGCTTGCGATGCGACACATCCTCCGCTCGGGTCCACACCGGCGCGACCTCATGGCCACGCTCGGCGCGGTGACCGTTGCGCTCGCTCCCGCACCTGCCCTGGCCCATACCTCCGACGCCGTCGCGCCCGCCGAGCTCCTCCACCACTGGCAACCCGACCCGCTCGTCGTCTTCGGCCTCCTCCTCGCCGGGTGGCTCTACGCCCGCGGCGCGGGCCGCCTCGGCCGCGTCGCTGACGCCGCCAATCGACCCCACCCTCTCCCGCTCGGACGCCGCGCCGCCTTCTGGCTCGGCCTCGCAACCATCCTCCTCGCGCTCGCCTCGCCGCTCGACACGGCGACCGCCACCCTCTTCACCGCCCACATGGTGCAGCATGTCCTCCTC
>DATLHE010000040.1:0-7473 GCA_035540335.1 Thermomicrobiales bacterium
CCTCCCGCCGCCGCCCGAACGGCAACCGCATCGTGTTCGCCAGATTCATCGGTCTCGCCCCCAATCAGGAACCTTTCGCGCCGACCCACCCGCGCCCAACTCAGCCGCCAAATCTGTAGGGGAGGACTTGAACGCGCTCGGACAACCAAAAGGGCAACCGCCAAATGCGCGTTCAATAGCCTGCCCTGAGCGAAGTCGAATGGGTCCTCCCGCTCGGGGGCCCGCCCGCCACCGTACGGTCGGCCCTTGTGGCCGACCTTGATTCGCGGACGACCGTCTCCCTCTACATGACCAATCTCGGTAGGGGCGGACCTTGTGTCCGCCCGATGGCCCGTAGGGCCATATTCGTGCCGGTCACCATCGCCCCACATCACTCGTAAAACACGCTGCGCCGCTGCACGAGCCACAGCACCAGCGTCAGCAGCAGCACGAACGCGAACATTACCCACGCGATCGCCGCCGCATACCCGAACTTGTAGAACTGGAACCCGTTCTGGTAGACGTAGTACGAGGCCACCGTCGTCGACGTCCCCGGCCCGCCCCGCGTCATCAGGTTGATCATCCCGAACGACTGTGACGCCCCGATGAACCCCGTCACCAGCAGGAAGAAGGTCGTCGGCGTCAGCAGCGGGAACGTGATCGCCCGGAACTTCTGGAACACCCCCGCCCCGTCCAGGTCGGCCGCCTCGTACAGATCCTCCGGCAGGCTCTGCAGCGCGGCGAGGTAGATCACCGCCGCATACCCGCACCCGCCCCACACCGCCATGATGATCAGCGCCGGCAGCGCCCACTGCGACGACGCCAGCCACAGCGGCGGATCCTCCACCCCGAGCGCCCGCAGCGTGGAGTTCAGCGGGCTGTAGCGCGGGTGGTAGAGCAGGATCCAGATCGCGGAGATCGCCACCGCGTTCACGATGAACGGGATGAAGAAGATCAGCCGCAGCAGCGCCCGCCCCGGCACCGGCCCGTTCAGCGCCAGCGCGATCAGCAGCCCCGCCGTCGTCGTCAGCGGCACGCTCACCCCCACGTAGATCAGCGTCACCCGCGCCGCGTGCCAGAAGTTCCCGTCGGTCAGTACGTTCGCGAAGTTCTCGAACCCAACCCAGCGGATCCCGCCCAGGCCCGAGATCACATCCCACTCCGCGAACGACACCGCCAGCGCGAAGACCAACGGGAGCAGCGTGAAGACCGCAAACCCGATCAGGTTGGGCGCGATGAACGCGTAGCCCAGCCACGACGACCGGCCGCCACGCGCGCGGCTCCCCGCCACGCTCCCGCCCTTCGACACATCGGCCTGCGCCAGCGCGCTTCTCCCGTTGGCGACCATGGCTCACTCCCCGCAGCAAACAATCGTCATTCTGAGCGTCGCGAAGAATCCCCGTGCGCAGCGAAGCGAGAGCACGTCCAATCCGGCGCGAAGCGCCCCCCGCCAGTCGAGCGACGGCGCCCATCGTCGTACGGGCGGATGGCCGAAGGCTCCCCGCCCCGAAACAACACCCCCTCATTCAGAGCGAAGCGATGAACCCTACGCGAAGCGCCGTTCCCGGCCACGGCGATCTGAACCTCCGGGCGAGCGAGCCGGCACCCTTCGGAGATCGGCCCCTATGATGGCGGCACGGCACTCATCGTCGTACGGGTCGGCCCGGTCCAATCCCTGCCCCGCTCGCCGCCCCCGCATCCGGGCCAAACCGCCCTCAGGACGCCCCGGCAATCGCCGCGTCCGCCTGCGACTTCGCCTCGCTCACCCACTCGTCGACCTCGATCTCCCCGATCAGGCACCGGTCGCTCAACCCCTCGACGATCTTCGCGATCTCCGCGCTCCCCGTCGTGATCGTGTCCGTCACCAGCCGGATGCCCGGATCGAACACCACCGTGCGGTACGCCTCGACGTCGTAGAGCTCCTCGCGGTCCGGACCGAGGATGCCCTCCACCACCGTGTTCTCGTCCGTGCCGGGGAACGCCGGGATCTTGCCGGCCTTGAGCATGTACTGCGCGCCCTCGACCAGCCAGAACCGGATGAGCGTCCAGGCCGCGTCCGGGTTCGCCGTCCCTTCCTTCATCTGCAGCCAGTTGTTGATCCCGCCGCCGTTCCACGGGTTGTCCACCCCCGCCGGCACCGGCGACGGCGCGAACGTCGTCACGAACTCATGCGGGTACTGCTCCTTGTCACTGATGAAGCGCAGCGAGTACGACGAGTTCAGCCAGAGCATCGTCTGCTCGGTCAGGAACGGCGTCTGCGCATAGGCCCGCAGGTTCTGCGCGAGCACGTCGGTCCACGGGAACGCCGTCCCGTTGTCGATCATGTCGCGGTGGCGCTGGATGTTCTCTCGGAAGGCGGGATCGTCGAAGTTCGACTCTGTGGCGCCTTCCTTGTACCAGTAGTCCGGACCGAGCTGCATCCGCGCGCTGTCCGGCGGAATGTACGCCCCGAACGCGCCGTCCTTGGTCAGCGTCTCCGACAGCGTGAGGAACTCATCGATCGTCCACCCCGCCTCCGGCAGCGTTGCCCCCGCCGCCTCCAGCTTGTCCTTGTTGACGAAGACGAAGTTCGGCTCCTGCGTCGTCGGCAGGCTGAAATACGTGCCGTCGGACGTGAAGATGCCGTCCGTCTCCGTCACCCAGGCGTTGATGTCGCTGTCGGCAGTGACATACGGGGTCAGGTCGACCGCCGCCCCCGCCTTGATCCGCTGGCCGAGCCGCGTCACGGCATAGGTAAAGAAGACGTCGATCGGCGTCCCGCCCTGCAGCGCCGTGTCGAGCTGCGTGTTCCCCGTGTCGTCGTTCACGTACCGCGTGTAGTTCACCTTGATCGACGGGTTCGCCGCCATGAAGGCGTCGACCAGCTCCTGCGGCCCGTTCTCGGCCGGCACGCCGCCCCACACCTCGAGCGTCACGTCCCCACCCTGCCGCAGGTACGCCGGCGCCGCGAACGCCCGGCTGGGACGCCCGACCACTGACAGCGCGGCGGTGCCCGCCAGCG
This sequence comes from Thermomicrobiales bacterium, assembly GCA_035540335.1. Classification (GTDB taxonomy): domain Bacteria; phylum Chloroflexota; class Chloroflexia; order Thermomicrobiales; family UBA6265; genus UBA6265. The sequence goes on from DATLHE010000040.1 coordinate 2,981, forward strand.
CGGAGCCAACGAGCGCGCGACGATTCATGCGGAAGCTGCTGCGATCGGACATGAATGAACCTCCCACTGGCCCGGCGCCCACTCATACGGTCGGCCCTTGTGGCCGACCCTGGCGCCGGATGCCGTCGTACGGGCGGATCCCCGAAGGGTGGCCGCCCTCTGCCCCGGTGGGGCAGTGCCGCCTCGCTCCGCGAGGGCTAGGTCTCCGCGCCATAGGCGCGGACTTCGACGATCCGGGCGGTGCGGCCTCCTTGCGTGGCGCGAATCGTGATTCGCAGGGCGTCGGTTCGCTGGGTCCCAAGCCGGTGCACACACCGGCGCTGCACGTTGTCGTCAACACTGGCGACGGTCGACCACGCGCCGGTGGCGGGGTCGCACACGTCGATCTCGTACTTCTTCGGGATGAGCGGGAAGGCGCCTTCCCAGATCCAGCCGCTCAGCTGCGAGTCGAACGTCAGCTCGACCTGCCCGATCGCGACCGGCTCCGGCCAGTGCACCTCCAGCGACTGCGGCAGCGGCTGATGCGGATCGCTGATCCAGACGTTCGCCCCCACTTCCGGCCGCGTCACGCCGCTCGCCACGTTCGCCGCCGCGTACGGCGCGCTCACCGGCGTCAGCGCGAAGCCGAGCGTGCCGTGAATCCAGCGCCAGTACCCCAGCTCCCCATCCCAGCGCGCGGCCTGCGTCCCCGGCGGCTCCTGCCACGAGAGCGCCCACCTGAGCGCGGCGTTCGCCTCCAGCACGAGCACCACCGGCGAGTTCGGTTCACAATCAATCGGTGAATCGGGCACGAACGCGACGTCCGACGCCCCCGGCGGCACGGTCGCCTCGACCGTCGCCAGCACCCCGTCGTCCGCATCCAGCCCGCCGAAGTCGCGCAGGTGGACCGCCTGCCGCACCTGCAGCCGCGCCGTGATGTCGCCGTAGCCGGCGTTGACCAGCGGCAGCGTGACGCCCTCGATCCGCCCGGCCGAGACGATCACCGCCTGCGCGTGGCTCGCCGCCAGGTCGGCTACCCGTCCAGCCGGGTTCAGCTCGACCTCGCGCGCCAGCCCCGCCGACTCCGCGGTGCTGATCCCCGCGTACTCCCAGACCGGATCGATGTGGTCGCTGCCGGTCTGGATCGTCAGCGCCGCCTCGCTCGTCGCCGTGATCGTCACGCCCGGCATCCGCACGAGATCGCCGCCATCGGCGTTCCCCACCCGCGGCAGGTACGCCCCCTGCCGCAGGAGCTGCTGCTGGAGCGCCGTCACCAGCGCCTCGTCGCCGGCCAGTCCCCGCGGCGTCACGCCCTCCCGCAGCGCCGCTGCCGCGGCCGTCCCCGCCGCCTCGCCGATCACCGCGGTCGTCTTCATCACCCGCGTCGAGCCGTGCGCGACGTGCGTCTGGCTGATGTTCCGCCCCGCCAGGAAGAGGTTGCTCACCGTCCGGCTGTACAACGACCGCAGCGGAATGCCATACACATCCGGCAACGGCGGCTGCGTGCACGGCACATCCGGCGAGTACACCCCGTCCGGCGCGTGCAGGTCGATCGCCCATCCGCCGAACGCCACGACGTCCGCCGGCACCTCCAGGATGCCGTGATCGATGTCGCCCTCGGTCAGGATGTGATCGCCCTCGAACCGGCGACTCTCCCGCTTGCCCGGCAGGTGCCCGATCCAGTCCAGCGTCCACGACGCCGCCCGCTCGCGCACGCCCGGCACGGTGCAGTGGTTCTTGATGTGGTCCCATACCCCGAAGACGGCGGCGTGCAGCTCCCGGCGGATCGTCTCGTTGTCGGCGATCGTGTTCAGCCGCCCGCCCCACTCCAGCCACCAGTACCCGCTCTCGAACTCGTCGTGGTTGCGGAACGGCAGCGAGTCCTCGTCCAGGAACGCGTGCGCCCACGCCGGCGGCGTGTACGGCACCGGCCGCCCGACATCCCGCGCGGCGAACATGATCGTCGACCCCAGCACGACGTCGTCCGCTTCCTCCGGCGCCCACCGCTCGCCGAACTCGGCCTGCGCCTCCCGCCCGTACCGGAACGGCGCGCCCGCCTGCAACGCCACGAAGCCGTCGCCCGTCGCGTCGATCACCGCGTCCGCCGTGAAGTGGAAGACCGCCTCGCTCCCCTGCTGCACCGCCGTCAGCCCGGTGATCCGCGTCGCGTACCCATCGCGCGCGTCGTCCGCCGTCGCCACCCCGATCACCCGCGTGTTCAGGTGCAGCGTCAGGTTCGGCTCCGCCTCGGCCGTCTCGGCCAGGATCACGTCCCACATGGGGTAATGGCGGCCGTTGATCTGCCGCAGCCCGTACGCCCGCGAGCGCACCTCGAGGAACAGCTCCTCCATCAGCCCAGTCTCGCGCGCGTCCCGGTGATACCCGTGCTGCGACGCCCCCACCGGGTGCACGCGGACCTCGCTGCTGCTGTTGCCGCCGAGCACCGGCCGCTCCTGCAGCAGCACGACCCGCGTCCCGTTGCGCGCCGCCGCGATCGCCGCGAAGGTCCCCGCCAGCCCGCCGCCGACCACGACGAGCGGCACGTGCTCCTGCCGGTTCGCCACGACGGTCGTCGTCGGCCGCTCTCCTGTCTGCTCGTGCGTCATTCCGCTCCCCTCCCCGCCGGAACCGGCCCGGTCGAGCTCCGGACCACCAGCTCCACCGGCATCAGCAACCGCTCCGGCATCAACGGCTTCCCCTCCAGCGAGTCGATCAGCCGCTCGATCGCCCGCGCGCCCCACGACACGCGGTCGACCCGGATCGTCGTCAGCTGCGGCGTCGTCGCCTGCGCCACCGCGTGGTCGTCGAACCCCACGATCGAGATGTCCTCCGGCACCCGCAGCCCCCGCTGCTGGCACACCCCCTGCCCGCCGACCGCCAGGTTGTCGCTGGCGAACACGATCGCCGTCGGCGGTGCCTCCAGATCGAGCAGCTCCCGCGTCGCCTCCTGCCCCGCCTCCGGCCCGAACCCCTTCACGCCGTCCCGCCAGCGGATCAGTGCCCGCTCGATCGGCAGTCCCGCGTCGAACAGCGCCTCCAGGTACCCCGCCCGCCGCTCCTGCGTCGTGTAGGTCTCCACCGGCCCGTTGACGAGCGCGATCCGCCGGTGCCCCAACCCGACCAGGTGCTGAACCGCCAGGTAGGTCCCCCGGAACGCGTCGCCGCTCACGCTCGGGATGGCGTACGCCGGCACATGCCCGCCGATGATCGCGCACGGCAACCCGTGCCGGTGGATCACCTCGACCACCTCGGGCGCCACCACGCCCCCGGTCATCACCACCCCGCGCACCGTCGAAAAGAACGTCTCTCCCTCGGCATCGAGCAGCAGCCCCGAGTTGTGCCACGTGTAGACGCGATACCCCCGTTTCTGCGCGGCCGTCTCCGCCCCGCCCAGGATCTCGTGCAGCATCGTCTCGCCCGCCGCCGGGAACCGCCCGCCCGCGAGGTGGCTGTTCGTCAGCCCGATCACGTTCCCCGCGACCGCCGTCGCCCGTCTCCCCGGCGCGGCGTCGACGCGCAGCTCCTCGATCGCCCGCAGCACGTCCGCGCGCGTGCGCTCGCTCACCGCCGGGTGCCCGCTCAACGCGCGCGAGACGGTGGAGACGGAGACCCCGATATGGGCGGCGATCTGCCGCTGCGAGACGCCGGGTGGCAGCGGCAGCGGCGTGGTCGAATCGATCATCTGTGTTCCTCGGCTTGTGTGATTGCAACGATCCTATCAGTTGCCATCCCATAATGCAATATGTGTTGCGTCATTCGTTGCACGTCTGTCCCACCGCGCAACGCAACGAGCCCCGGGCGGTAGCGCCCGGGGCTCATCAGCCATGGTCACACGTGATGCGATGCTGGCGGTTCAGTGCCTATCGCCGTAACAGCGGATGACCGCCGCGTAGGGAAAGGCCCGCTCCGCTTCCCGGCCGAGCGCGGAGCGCGAGAAGCGGAGCGGGCCCTTGGCCGAGGGATTGAACGCGCTCACCCACCCAAAGGGTCACGCACCGAACGCGCGTCCATTGCCCTCCCGTCCCGCGCTACCCGACCGGCGCGGACTCCAGGTCCTTCGCCTGCTGGAACGCGCTCAGGAACGTCTCCACCGGCTGCGCGCCGGAGACGGCCAGCCGGTCGTCGATGATGAAGAACGGCACCCCGCTCACCCCCGCCTGCTGCGCCTGCGCGATCATCCCCCGCACCTGCGCCTCCAGCTTCCGGCTCCGCAGGTCCGGCTCGACCGCCGCGATCTCCGCGTCCGTCCACCCGGCCCCGCGCGCGATCTCGAGCAGCACGTCGACCTCGCCGACGTCCTTCCCTTCCTCGAAGTACGCCGTCATCAGCGCGTCCATCAGGTCCTCGCGCTTCTCCACCGGCGCCAGCTCCATCAGCTCGTGCGCCGGCACGGTGTCCACCGCGACCGTCACCTTGCCGAAGTCGAACGTGATCCCCGCCTGCGCCCCGACCTTCGTCACCCGGTCGAACATCGCGTCCATCTGCGCCGCCGGGATCCCCTTTCGCTTGGTGAA
>DATLHE010000041.1:0-4382 GCA_035540335.1 Thermomicrobiales bacterium
AGAACCACCCACGCCGCCAGAAAGGACCCGGGACATGGAACGCGTCCCCGTCGAATCCACCCTCCTGCGGTCGGTCGGCTACGACCCCGCGACCGCCACCCTCGAGCTCGAGCTGCGCCGGGGACGCATCTATCAGTTCTACGAGGTCGCGGAGGAAACCCTGCGCGAGCTCCTGGCCGCCGACTCCAAGGGCCGCTACTTCAACGCCTTCATCAAGGATCAATACCCCTATCGGAGGATTCGCTAGGTGATGCACAGCTATTGGTACCGCGACGATTGCGACCTCGCGCGCATGCTCGCCCTGACCTCCGCCGCCTACCGCCACGACGGCCCGTTCGCCGGGTTCCTCTACTCCGGCGACATCGTCTGGGGCCTCTTCCAGAATCTCACCATCGACCCCACGACGCGCGTCCGCCTCTTCGACGATGCCTCCGGCGACCTCGCCGGGTTCGTCTGGATCTATCCGCCCAACGCCTTCGCGCTCCAGATGCGCCCCGGTACGGATCTCGTCGCGCCGATGGTCCGCTGGGCCGAGCACCACCTCCGCGCGACCGCGGACACTCCGCCCGAGACGCTCTCGATCGACGTCCCGGCGGCCGACGAGACGCAGAAGGCCGCGCTCGCCGCGCTCGGTTACCGCGACACCGGGCACGCCGATTACCAGCTCAACCACCGCGACCTGCGGGCGGGCTCGCTGCCGGACATCTCCCTTGCGGATGGCGCCATCGTCCGCCCGGTGCGGCTGGACGACCCCGCCGAGGTTGCCGCGAGAGTCGGCCTCCACCTCGAGGTCTGGACTCCCTCCCGCTTCACCGGCGACGGCTACGACCGCCTGCGGACAAAGCCGGTCTACCGGCCGGATCTCGACCTCGTCGTCGTCACCCCGGCGGGCGAGTTGGCCTCCTACTGCATCGTCTGGTGGGATCCGGCCAGCCGCATCGGTGAATTCGAGCCGGTCGGCACCGCCGAGCGCTTCCGCGGGCGCGGCTACGGCGCGGCGCTGATGCGCGACGGGCTGCGGCGCCTGCGGGCGCTCGGCGCGGACCACGCGGTCGTCATCTCCTCCACGAGCGAGAACTTCGCCCCGTCGCGACGCCTCTACGCCGCGTCCGGGTTCGACGTCGCGTTCAGGTACGAGACATGGTCGCGACCGCTCGCGCCCGCTGCGCCCGCCGCAAACCGCTGACGGCGACGATCCCGACCAGCACGATCGCCTCGGCGATCACCACCACCACGTTGGCAGGCATCGCGGGGACGCCGCTCGCCTGGCCGGTGAATACCAGCCGGTGCCATGAGTCCTCGGTCACGTTGTTCGCCGCGTGCGCGACGCTGCCGGCCCAGATGTCGCCGGTGCACATCCGCAGCCAGCCGAGGAAGACCGACAGGCTGGTGGTGGCGATCGGGAAGAGAAGAAGCGTCAGCGCACGGTCCTCGGTGTTCTCGCCGCCGGTCAGGATCAGCGGGTAGTGCCAGACGCCCCAGATGACGCCGGTCGCGATCGCCGCCCGCCACGGCCGGTCGGCAAGCAGGCGCACCTGCAGGTATCCCCGCCAGCCGATCTCTTCGCCCATGATGATCGGTGCGATGGCGATGGAGCCCAACACCCAGGTCAGCAGCGTCGTCCATCCCGGCGCCTCGATGCCCCATGGGATGTCGAAGCCCTCCGGCGCGGCCCCGAGCAGGAGCGCCAGCGGCACGCTGAGCAGCGTCGCGGCGATGGGCCAGAGGGCGGCGAGCAGGTAGAACGGCCAGCGCTGGCGCAACCTGGGACGCAGCCCGGAATCCCCGAATCCCTCGCGCGTCACCCAGCGGCGAACGACGACCGCCGCGATCGCGGGCGCGATGGGCATGAGGAAGATCGCAACCGGGTTGTGCCCGGCGAGCGCCGGCGCGAACGGGAGCCAGGCAAGCCCGAACGCGATGACGAGGTAGACGATGATGCCCCGGCGCGCGTTCGTGTGCATCGCGTGCCCCTGTAGGTCGGGCGACGGTTCGTGGAGGCCCCGTCCCACGGTATCACGGTGCACGAAGGTGGCTCGATGCCGTCGTTGCGTAAACGGGTAAATACCTCGTCAGGCAATCATGCGGTTCACGTAGACGGCGAAATACGTAATTCAGCGTATTCCCTTTATCCGTGCCTTCCCTACACTGGAGACAAGGACGAGGAGGGCGCGGCCTCTCGCCCCGCACAGGGGCGGGCGCCGCGCTCCCCGGGTCCTCATGGGACTCTTTTCCAAAATTCATGCGACCAGGTGCGGAACCAGTGAGTCATCGACGACGTTCTTGCCGATGGGTCACTGTTCGTGCGCGCGGTGAAGTGATCGTGGCGGCCTACTTGCGAGGCTCCCGTCGCGGCGTTCGTTGTCGCACGGCCTATCTCTGGTCGCTATATGCCATGGGATCGACGCGATCCATGACAGGAGAGACAGATGTCGGTTTTCGACGAAGCTTTGTCCCGACGTGATTTCGCCAAGACAACGGTTGCCGTGACCGCCGGTGCGGCGCTGGGCGTGCCGGCCGCCAAGGCCGCGCTCGCGCAGGATGCGACGCCGGTCGGCTCCCCGGCCGAGGGCGGCCCGGGCCTGCCGCCGCTGCCCGAGGGCGCCACGGTCGTGGCCGAGGGCCTCTGGAACCCGCGCTTCATCGCCATCGGTGACGATGGCACGCTCTACGTCACCGAGAACGGCGTCGGCGGCGACGAGGTCCTGACCCCGCCGTCCCCCGAGGCCGAGGGCGCCACCCCGATCGCCGAGGCCGGCGCCACCCCCGAGGCCCCTGCCGAGGAGGCCCAGCAGCCGCCGTCCACTCGCGGCTACACCGGCCAGGTGTCCGCGATCGCGCCGGACGGCACGGCCACCGTGCTCGCCTCCGGTCTCGCCTCCTACAGCGATGGCGTCGGCCCGGTCGGCATCACGCTGGTCAACGGCCAGATCTTCTTCTCCATCGGTGGGGCCGCGGTCGGCGCCGGCTTCCCGCCGCTGCCGGAGGAGAACACGATCAACCGCATCAACGCCGAGACCGGCGAGGTCGAGCTGGTCGCCGAGCTTGGCCCCTATGAGGAGGCCAACAACCCGGACGGCACCGACGTCAACCCGAACCTCTACATGATCGCCACCTCGGCCGACGGCCAGGTGCTCGTCGCCGATGCCGGCGGCAACACCATCTACACCGTCAACCCGGAGACCGGCGAGTTCGCGCTCACCGCTGTCGTGCCGACCCCCGAGGATCTCACCGGCGCCGCGCCGGACCCGCAGATGGGCCCGCGCCAGCCAGTCCCGACCGGCATCGCGGTCGGCGGCGACGGCACGCCGTATGTCGGCCTCCTCAGCGAGATGTGGCCGGAGGGCGCGCCCTCGATCCTCGCGCTGCAGGCGGACGGCACGTTCGTCGGCGTCGCCGGCCCGCTGTCCTTCAACGTCGGCATCACCGTCGGCCCGGACGGCAACATCTACTCCAGCGAGCTGTTTAGCTTCACCTCGCCGGATGCGCCTCCAGGCCCGGGCAACGTCTATCGCATCAGCATCGCCGATGGCGTGATCGAGCCGGTCGTCCAGGGCGTCATGATGCCGCACGGCCTCGCGTTCGACGCCGAGGGCAACCTCTACATCGCGATCAACTCGCTGATGTCCGGCCCCGACGCGCCCGCCGGCCAGATCATCCGCATCGACGGCGTCGCCGCCGCGGCCTCCTAGCCGCCGCGCCACAACGCCACACAGGGGTGCCCGGAGCCTTCCGGGCACCCCTGTTGCGCTTCCAGGACGCGTCACGATGGGGGCACGCCCGAACGCAAGAATCCCCTCATGTGCCACGGACGTTCGGGCATGCACATCTTGCGTAGGGGACGGATTGGATGCGTGGGGGATGCCCCGTTTCCAACCACGGCCCGCGCATCCAATGCCGTCCCGTTCGCGCCCCAACTCCGGCTGAAATGCCCGGAGAGGTCGCCCATCAGGGCGTTTCAAGAGATGGCGCCCCATCCCTGTAGCGCCGGGTCTTGTACCCGTCGCTACAGGACCGGCACCGCCCGCAGCTGCGAGGCCGGCCCGTACGGTCGGCCCTTGTGGCCGACCTCCTCTCGCCATCAGCCCGCACGCCAGCGGCACGGGCCGCCCTCGTTGCCGACCCTGTTGGCGCACCCCGAAGGGTATGCGCGCCATTGTCGTAGCCGCGCACCCCGCAGGGTGTGCGCTGGACCGCCCACAAGAGCTGTCGCACGGTCGGTCCCTGCGGGCGGTGGCCGCCCTCCCGTCTCCTACCCCAACACCGTCCCCACATCCAGCGAATCCAGGAACAACGCCGCCCCGCCGATCGTTCCCGCGCTGTCCCCCAGCGTCGACGGCACGATCGTCACCCCGTGCAGCGCGTCCCACAGCGCCCGCTGA
>DATLHE010000042.1:0-10796 GCA_035540335.1 Thermomicrobiales bacterium
CCCACGGGTAGCCCCGGCCCTGCGTGCCCGGGTAGGATCCCCGGGCACGCAGGGCCGGGGCTACCTGGGACGTCAATGGGCGCGCGGAGTCTTGTCGCGAAAGCCGGCCACAAGAGCCGGCGCTACAGAGATAAGCGTTCACACCGCACACAGTCGTAGCCGCGCAGCTCGAAGAAGGTGCGCCAATCGCCGCCGGCTCGATACGGCTCAGGGAACGCAAAAGGGCCGCCACAAGGGCGGCCCGTACGATTCATTGACGTTGCCCGAAGATCTAGTCCAGGTATCCGCGCAGCTGATGGCTCGATGACGGATGCCGCAGCTTGCGCAGCGCCTTTGCCTCGATCTGGCGAATCCGCTCGCGGGTGATCCCGAAGTCGCGCCCGACCTCCTCCAGCGTCCGGAAGCGGCCGTCCTCCAGCCCATAGCGCAGCACCACGATCTTGCGCTCGCGCTCGGTCAGGCGATCCAGCGCGTCGCCGATCTGCACCTTCAGCAGCTGCTGGGACGCCAGCTCCAGCGGCGCCGGCATCGTCTCGTCCTCGATGAAGTCGCCGAGGAAAGCGTCACCATCGGTCCCCACAGGTGCCTCCAGCGACACCGGGTGGCGGGAGACGTCGAGCACCTGGCGGACCTTGTCGTCCGAGATGTCCATTGCGCGGGCGATCTCCTCCTGCGTCGGCTCGCGCTCGAAGATCTGCTGCAGGCGGTGGGAGGTCTTCTTGACGCGGTTGATCGTCTCGCCGACGTGCACGGGCAGGCGGATCGTCCGGCTCTGATCGGAGATGGCTCGGGTGATCGCCTGGCGGATCCACCACGTCGCGTAGGTGCTGAACTTGTAGCCGCGGTGGTAGTCGAACTTGTCGGTCGCCTTCATCAGGCCGATGTTGCCCTCCTGGATCAGGTCCAGGAATGACAGGCCGCGGCCCACGTATTTCTTGGCGACGGAAACCACCAGACGCAGGTTCGCCTGGATGAGATGGGCGCGGGCGGCGTCGCCGTCCTGCTGGTCGGCCTCGAGGTCGAACCGCTCCGCATCGGTCAACGTGTCCGCCGTGAGACGCGTCTCGGCGGCCTTGCCGCGCTCCATGCGCGTCGCGAGCCAGACTTCCTCCTCCATCGTCAGCAGGTCGGTCTCACCAATCTCCTGCAGATAGAGACGGACGGAATCTCCGACACCGCCGGCCAGCGCGTCCTCCGCGGCCCGGCTCTCGGCTCGCTCCCGCATGCGATCGCGGGCCGTGCGCACCGTCTTGACTGGTTCCGGCTGCTGGTCGAGAACGTCGATGCCCTCGGCGACCAGCGCCGAGTAGAAGTCGTCGAGCGTGTCGAGCTGTTCTTCCGGGTTCGGGAAGGCTGCCATGATATCGTCGGACAGCAGATATCCCTGATCTCTTCCCTTGGCAATGAGGCTCGTAACCATTGAAGCGTTTCCACCTCTCGGGCGAGCGCAGCGCTGTCGGAGTCAGCGTTGACGTGCAGGGCGTTGCGCGATCGTGTCGGTTGGGTCCCGGTCCGTTTTTGAGGAATCAGGCGCCAGGCGCCGCTCCCCAATTAATTCGCCAAGCGAACAGATCGAAAACGCAAACAAAAACCCCACGCAGAATGCGCCGGGATGGTCGTCTACGTCTTCAACTGTGCGGGGCGGCGACAGCTCATGATCCTCCTCGGCTCGCACATCGTCGGGTTTCGCATTGCACATAGCTTATCGCCATCGCGTGATGCATTTCAAGTATCCTGCATACAAAATACCCCCATTGGCATAGCGTGATGCTCAGTCCCGGCGCGCGGCGCACCGTTTGGCGATCAGCGCCGCCATCGCGCCGGCCCCAATCCCGTTGTCGATGTTGACCACCGCGATGCCCGGCGCGCACGACTGCAGCATCGTGTGCAGCGCCGCGTCGCCGTCGCCGCCAACGCCGTACCCGACGCTCACCGGCAGCCCGATCACCGGCACATCGACCAGCCCGGCCACGACGGTCGGCAGCACGCCGTCCATCCCGGCGGCAACCACGATCGCGTCGACGCCGGACCGCATCGCGTGCCGCAGCGGGGCGACGAGGCGGTGGATGCCGGCCGCGCCGACGTCATGGATCTCGACGACGTCGCAGCCCATCTCCCGCGCGACGATCACCGCCTCCCGCGCCACGGGCCGGTCGGATGTCCCCGCCGCGATGACGGCGACCGCCCCGCCGTGCCGCGGTGCCGGCGCATTCTCGCAGGCGAGGATAGCGATCCGCGCCTCGCGGTCGATCTCCAGCGTGAACGCCTCGTCGTGGAAGTTCGCCAAGTCGACGAAATGGCGGTCCTGGAGCCGGCTGGCCATCGCGCGGCCGTTGGCGGTCGCCAGCGCGCGCAGCGCGGACAGGACGTCGTCCGTCTCCTTGCGCTCGGCGAGCACGATCTCCGGCACGCCAGTGCGCGTCTGACGGTTGGGGTCGACGCGGACGTGCGGCACGCCGTCGCCCGCGCGGTCCGGCGTGTTGAGCGCGGCGACCAGGTCAGCGAATGGATCCCTCATGCCGCGCCCTCCGCCACCGCGGCCACCTCGGCCATCGCCGCGCCGACCAGCGCGTCCTCGTCTGGGCGCGTCTCGACCTCGCCCTGCACAAGATGGGCCAGGAACTCGACGTTCCCGGCCGGCCCCCGCAGCGGCGAGGCGACGAGCCCGAGCGTTGCCAGATGGCTCTCGGACGCGGCGTCGATGGCGGCGCGGAGCACCTTCTCGTGGACCGCGGGATCACGCACGACGCCGCCCTTGCCGACGTCGTCACGCCCCGCCTCGAACTGCGGCTTGATCAGCGGCACACACCTCCCTCCGGGCTTCAGGATGCGGTCGACGACCGGGAAGATGAGCGCCAGCGAGATGAAGGAGACGTCGATCACGACCAGGTCGACCGGCTCCGGCAGATCTTCGAGGTAGCGGGCGTTGGTGCGTTCCATCGAGACGACGCGACGATCGGTCCGCACCCGCTCGTCGAGCTGGCCATAACCGACGTCCACGGCGTACACCCGCGCGACGCCCCGCTGGAGCAGACAGTCGGTGAAGCCCCCCGTGCTGGCCCCCAGATCGGCCGCGATGTGTCCGGCGACGTCGATCTCGAAGCTCGTCAGCGCGTGGTCGAGCTTCTCGCCGCCACGGCTGACGAAGCGTGGCTTCTCCCGCAACGCGAGGTCATCCGCCGGATTGACGTTATGCCCGGCGCGCGTCTCCCGCTGGCCGTTGACGAGCACATCGCCCGCCATGATCAGGGCCTTGGCTCGGGAGCGGGTATCCGCGAGCCCGCGTTCGACGACGGCGATATCCAACCGCTGCGCTTTCGCCATGGTTAGCCCCGCCCCCGGTTGCGCGCCGCACGCTCCTCGAACGGCGCCGTCTGCGCGTGGCAGAGCGCGATCGCGAGGGCATCGGCGGCGTCGTCGGGTTGCGGCACACGGTCGAGGCCGAGAATGAGACGGACCATCTCCTGCATCTGGTTCTTGTCTGCCTTGCCGTAACCGGCGATCGCGTGCTTGATCTCGGACGGGCTGTATTCCGCGACCGAGATGCCGGCCTGCGCCGCCGCCAAAAGGACGACGCCACGGGCCTGGCCGACGGCGATCGCCGTCGTCACGTTGCGGGCGAAAAAGAGCTGCTCGATCGCGAGGACATCCGGCTGGAACTCCTCGATGAGGTCGGCGACGCTCTGGTGGAGCGTCACCAGCCGGTCCGGCATCGGCTGGTCCGGCCATGTCTCGATGACGCCGGCGTCGATCAGCGTCGGGTTCTGGTCACCATAGATCAGGCCGTAGCCGAGACGGGCGGTCCCGGGGTCGATGCCGAGCGTGACCGGCCCGGAACGCCGGTCGGATAGGGTGGTCATCGCTCACCGGCCTTTCGGGCACGTGCGTCCGCCATTCGCATCGAACCGGCACATGGTTACGTCGTAGGGGAGGGCCTTGTGCCCTCCCGATGGCCCAGAGGGCAGTCGTGCGGCGGCCATCGCGCCCATGGGTCACAGCGGGCGACGACAAGGGTCGCCCCTACCGAAGGGGGCGCGTTCCTAGCTCACCTGCGCCAAGACCTCATCGGAGATGTCGAGGTTGGAGTAGACGGTCTGGACATCGTCCAGGTCTTCCAGCTTCTCCAGCAGCCGCACGGCCTTCACCGCCGCGTCGGCGTCCGGCTGCAGCATCGTCTTCGGCTTCATGATCAGCTCGACCGTCTGCGGCTCGTACCCGGCCGACGTGAACTGCTCAGCGACCTTGTGGAGATCCGTGGGCTCCGTGTAGACCTCGACCATGGTGTCGTCCGTCTGCACGTCCGTCGCCCCCGCGTCGATCGCGACCAGCGCGATCTCGTCCGGATCCGTGCCGTCGGCCGGGATGGTGATGATCCCAGCCTGGTCGAACATCCAGCTCACGCTGCCGCTCTCGCCGAGGGAGCCGCCGGCGCGGGTCAGCGCGGCGCGGATCTCGCCCACGGTCCGGTTCCGGTTGTCGGTCATCGCCAGGATCATCAGCGCGGTGCCGCCGGGCCCGTACCCCTCGTAGTAGATCTCGTCGTAGTTCGCGCCGTCCGCGCCGCCGCTCGCGCGCTGGATCGCGCGGTCGATATTGTCCTTGGGCATGTTCTCGCCGCGGGCCTTCTGGATGGCCAGGCGCAGACGAGCGTTGGATTCGGGGTCAGGAAGTCCGGTGCGGGCGGCGACAGTGATCTCGCGGGCAAGCTTGGTGAAGAGCTGGCCGCGCTTGGCGTCGGCGGCGCCCTTCTGACGCTTGATGGTGGACCATTTGGAATGTCCGGACATGCGGTTGTAACTCCAGAACTGGATGGGAATACGAAGGTGACTCGACCGTAAAGTATAGCACTGGCCAAATGCACGGTCGTACGGACGGACTCAATGTCCGCCCCTTTGCGCGGAGAGGGCCGACATGGAGTCGGCCCGTACGACGTTGCGTTACCGGTCGCGGAGGCGCCCGAACAGCTCTTCCGCCGCCCGGTGCGGAGCGATCTCCCGCGCGACGACGCGTTCGATGAGGTCGCCCAGCCCGCCATCGCCGCCCGGACGCTGGATCTGTCGCAGCAGCGTCGCCTGCACGCGCTCCGTGATCTCTGTCGAGAGGATCACCCGCGTCCGCGCCGCCATCTCGCCGGACTCCTCCAGCCAAGCCCGGTGCTTCGCGATCGCCGCGATCAGCTCCTCGATCCCTTCTTGCCGCACGGCGCTCGTCTTGACGACCGGCGCGTCCCACTCGGACACCGCGCTTCCCGCCGCCACTCCGAGCTGCCGGAGTCGCCGCAGGTCGCGCGCGAGCTCGTTCGCCTCCGGCCGGTCCCCCTTGGTGACGACCAGCACGTCGCCGATCTCCAGCGAACCCGCCTTCAGCGTCTGCACGCCGTCGCCCATCCCCGGCACCTGCACCAACAGCGTCGTCATCGCGAGACTGGCGATGGCGACCTCGTCCTGCCCGGTGCCGACGGTCTCGATGATGATCGGGTCGAACCCGGCCGCGTCGAACGCGTGCGAGACGGCCAGCGTGTTCTGCGCCAGCCCGCCGCCGAACCGGCGCGAGGCCATGCTCCGGATGAAGACGTCCGGGTCGTCGTGCCACTCCAGCATCCGGATCCGGTCGCCGAGCGTCGCGCCGCCGGTGAGCGGGCTGCTCGGGTCGATCGCGATCACGGCGACCTTCGCGCCTCCCTGACGGTAGGCGCGGATCAGCTCGTTGACCAGCGTCGACTTCCCGCCGCCCGGCGGGCCGGTGATGCCGATCAGGTGCGCCTTGCCGGTGTGCGGAAAGAGCCGGTCGAGCGATTGCTGCCCGAGCGGCTCATCGTTCTCGATGTAGGTGAGCAGCCGCGCCAGCGCGCGCCGGTCGCCGTCCAGCACCCGGTCCGCGAGACCTTGTTTCGTGGGAGACGTGCCCATCGCTCAGGGAAGGTCCTCGCGCGCCGGCGCGTGGTCGCGGACATAGGCGACCGCGTCCTGCAGCGGCGTGCCGGGTCCGAAGATGCGGGCGACGCCGAGCGCCTCGAGCGCGGGGACGTCCTCTTCCGGGATCGTGCCGCCGGCGACCACCAGGGCGTCGTCCCGCCCGGCCGCGCGCAGCGCGTCCATGATCGGCGGGAAGAGCGACATGTGCGCCCCGGAGAGGATGCTCAGTCCCACGACGTCGACATCCTCCTGCAGCGCCGCGCTGGCGATCATCTCCGGCGTCTGGAAGAGGCCGGTATAGATCACCTCGAACCCGGCGTCGCGGAATGCCCGCGCCATCACCTTCGCGCCGCGGTCGTGCCCGTCGAGACCCGGCTTGGCGACGAGGATGCGGATCGGCCGCTGGCGGCCGGTATCGGGGCTGAGGACGTCCTGTCCGGGGGTCATGCGGTCGTTACTCCGGGTGGTAGGTGTAGAAGCCGCTGCCCGACTTCCGGCCGAGCTGCCCGCCCGCGATCATCTGCCGCAGCAGCGGCGCCGGGCGGTACTTGTCGTCGCCGAACTCGTGGTGCAGCACCTCCATGATGCCGAGCACGACGTCGAGCCCGATCATGTCCGCCAGCGCCAGCGGACCCATCGGGTGCGCCGCCCCGAGCTGCATCGCGGCGTCGATGTCCTCGGGCGGCGCGACACCCTCCGCCACGGCGAAAACGGCCTCGTTGATCATCGGGATCAGCAGACGGTTGACGACGAACCCCGGCGCGTCGGCCACCGCGATCGGCGTCTTGCCCATCTGCATCGCCGTCGCGATCGCGAAGCCGACCGTGTCCTCGGACGTCTGCCGGCCGGCCGCGACCTCGACCAGCTTCATTCGCGTGGCAGGGTTGAAGAAGTGCATCCCAACCACCCGCTCCGGGTGCTCGATGCAGTGCCCGAGGTTCGTGATCGAGATCGACGATGTGTTGCTGGCGATGATCGTGTCCGGCTCGACGACGTCGGCGATCTTCTTGAAGACCTCGACCTTGGTGTCCCGGTCCTCGGTCACCGCCTCGATCACCATGTCGCATTTGGCGACGTGGTGAATGTCGGTCGATCCTTCGATCCGGGAGAGGATCTCATCGCGGTTGGCCGCGGTGAGGCGCTCCTTCGCGACCAGCTGGTCGAGATCCTTCGTGATCCGCGCCAGCCCGCGGTCGAGCAGCTCGTCCGTGGCGTCGACGAGCACCACGTCGTAGCCCGACTGCGCGGCAATCTGGGCGATGCCGCCGCCCATCGTGCCGGCGCCCACGACGCCGATCGTCGCGTGCGCTTCTTCCTGCTCCGTTGTCATGGCCCGGTTCCCTCCGTTGGCGAGCATGGTCCCGTTGTCGTGGGGATTATACGGGCGCCCCCGTACCGTTCGTCACGTTCATGGCCTCGATGATGCCCTTCGTGGCCCACAGCTCGACGGTGTCCGCCGCCCGGTCGATGACGTCCGGCAACTCCGCCTTCTCCTCCGCCGAGAAGCGGGAGAGGACGTGGGCGATGGCGTGGCGGCCGCCACGGCCGATGCCGATCCGCAGCCGCGGGATCTCCTGCGTGCCCAGCTCGGCGAAGATCGACTTCAGTCCGTTGTGGCCGCCCGCGCTGCCCCTGGAGCGGATGCGGATCTGCCCGAACGGCAGATCGAGGTCGTCGACGATGATCAGCAGGTCCTCGTTTCGCACCTTGTACCAGCGGGCGATCTCGCGCACGGCCAGGCCGCTGTCGTTCATGTAGGTCTGGGGCATGACCAGCACGAGCCGGTCGTTGCCCAGGCGCGATTCGCTGATCTCCGCCTTCATCCGCTTGCGCGACGTCGGCGCGTTTGTCCGCCTGGCAAGCTCGTCGACGACGAAGAAGCCGAAGTTGTGCCGGGTATCGGCGTACTGACGGCCGGGATTTCCAAGGCCGACGACCACTTTCGTGCGGCCGCGATCGATCATGGGTGCTTCATCCTCTAATGGGGGCTCATCGGTGGCGGCGCCCGTCAGGAGCGTCCGCAGCGAGCGCAGGAGCGACATGCCTGCTCCGGGTGGGTGAGCGCAACGCGCCGTGTTGCAGACAGGGCGCGGTCTGCAAGATACTCTGGTCAGTAATTGTGCCACGGTTGCCGGGCACGCATCCCTCACCGGTGTTGGGCGAGTTCCGAACGGAAGCGCGGCCGGTGAAGCCGTCGTCAGGAGTGATCGCCATGCTTGGCATTGGAATGCAGGAGATGCTGATCATCGGCATCGCCGCCCTGCTCATCTTTGGACCGGGCAAGCTGCCCGAGGTCATGGGCCAGGCTGGGAAGCTCTACCGCGACTTCCGCAACATGACCTCCGAGCTGACCGGCGAGTTCGAGAAGACCGTCGCCGAGGCGAAGGGTGCGGTGACGGAGTTGACCGGCGACATGCAGAAGCAGGTCAATTCCGTCACCGCCAGCGTGCAGCGCGACCTCGGCACCGGATCGAAGACGACCAATACCTCGAAGCTCAAGGGCGCCAGCGCCTCCAGCTCGAGCGCGAAGAAGACGACCACGACGAGCAGCAGCAAGTCGAGCACGACGTCGTCGCGCTCCACGACCTCCTCGTCCACGTCGAGCTCGCGCACCTCTTCGACCGCGTCGAAGACGACGTCCACGTCGACATCTACCGCGAAGCCGGCCCCGATCGTGGCCTCAAAGGAAGACCCCGTCGCCGATGTCTCGGTCTTCGAGCTCGCCGCCCCGGAGCGCCCGCGCCGGGCGCGCAAGGCGACGCCGTCCGTGATCACCGATCCCACACCGCGCACGACGCTCACCGCCATGACCGATGACGAGGCCGACGCCGCGATTCAGGCCGTGATCGCCGACGATCCGCTGGCCCGGGCGCGGCAGCGCCGGAAGAACGCCGGCTACGCGCAGCGGAGCGCCTAGACTGACTCCATGATCGACCTGTCCAACGAACGAGATACCCGCGAGCCTCTGGCGCAGAGTTCCGCGCTCAGAGGCCGCTTCCGTTTCGCGCTCCTCGCCGAGAATCCGCAGACCCTGGCCCGTCGCGGCCGCATCACCACCACCCGCGGCGAGATCGAAACGCCGGTGTTCATGCCGGTCGGCACCCAGGCGACCGTCAAGACGCTCCACCCGGCCGAGGTGCGCGCCACCGGCGCCCAAATCATCCTCGCCAACACGTACCACCTGATGTTGCGGCCCGGGGTCGACCTCATCCGCGAGGCGGGCGGCCTCCACACGTTCATGCGCTGGGACGGCCCGATCCTCACCGACAGCGGCGGCTTCCAGATCTTCAGCCTCGCCACGCACGCCAAGGTCACCGAGGAGGGCGTGCGCTTTGCCTCGCACATCGACGGCTCGCGCTGGGAAATGACCCCCGAGCGCGTGATCGACCTGCAGATGGGCTACGGCTCCGACATCATGATGCAGCTCGACCATCTCGTCGGTCTGCCGGCCGAGCGGGCGGCCATCGCCGCCTCCACCGAGCGCTCCGCGCGCTGGCTGGACCGCGCCATTGCCGCCTACGACGCCCGCGACGGCGCCGGTTCGCGCTCCGTCCTCTTCGGCATCCAGCAGGGAGGCATGGAGCCAGACCTCCGCGCCGCGAGCGCCCGCCGCCTGGCCGAGGCGGACGTCGCCGGCTGCGCCATCGGCGGCCTCAGCGTCGGCGAGCCGAAGCCGGTCATGGCCGAGATGCTCGAGGTCAGCACGCCGCTCCTCCCACGCGACAAGCCCCGCTACCTGATGGGCGTCGGCTCGCCGGAAGATCTCTGGAACGGCGTCGCCCGTGGCGTCGACATGTTCGACTGCGTGCTGCCGACCCGCGCCGCCCGCAACGGCGCCCTCTACACGCCGGACGGCCGCATCTCCATCCGCAACGCCCGCTGGAAGCACCATCACGCCCCGGTCGACGAGACTTGCGACTGCGCCGCCTGCACGGAGTTCACCGCCGCCTACATCCACCATCTCTTTCGCGCCGACGAGGTGCTCGGCCTGCGACTCGCCAGCGTCCACAACATCCGCTTCCTGGCCCGCCAGATGGAGACGATCCGGTGCGCCCTCGACACCGGAACCTTTGCCGTGGCCCACCGGGCGTTCGAGGAGCGCTACCGGCCGGTCGCCAACCCGACGCCGGTCGGCCCTCGGCCGAAGAAGGAGCAGCGTCAATGAGCTCGCGCAAGCGTTGGCAGGAGTACCGCACCCCCGAGCTCGAAGAGCGGGAAGGGGAGGGGTGGTATCGCCCCGAGTTCGATCCGGAGCGGGAGGGCGAGGTCGCCGTCGGCATCGACATCATCGAGATTGGCCGCATCCAGCGTTCGCTCGACGACTTCGGCGAACGCTTCCTCAATCGTGTCTACACCGAGCGGGAGCGGAGCTGGTATCGCGGCCGCGTCAACGAGCTCGCCGCCCGGTTCGCGGCCAAGGAGGCGACCTCCAAGGCACTCGGAACCGGCATCATCGGCATCCGCTGGCGCGAGATGGAGGTGCTGCCCAACCGCCGCGGCAAGCCGGTGCTCATTCTCCACGGCCGCGCCGCCGAGCGGGCCCGGCAGCTCGGGCTGACCAGCTTCAGCATCTCGCTGACGCATTCCCGTACCGACGCGATGGCCTTCGTCGTCGCCACCGGCGACGGCGGCACCCGCAAGACGACCGACGAGCTGCTCGCCGACGGGCTGAGCGACCGTGGGTAGCCCGGCACCGGCCCCCCAATGGCGTAGGGGCGGACCCCAGTAGTGGGCGTCCGCTCATGAGCACAATCAGGAGAAACCGATGACCATGACCTCGACTTCCGCCAAGCCCGCGCTCGAAGCGGGCGCCTCGTGGGCCGATGAGGCCTTCGCGCGCAAGGCTCGCCCCCGGCGGGAGATCGGTGCCCACAAGTGGGG
>DATLHE010000043.1:0-8824 GCA_035540335.1 Thermomicrobiales bacterium
GCAGATCCTCCAGGGGCATTGCGAGCGCGTGGGGCGCGACTTCGGGGAGATCACGAAGTCGACCAGCCTCAACGTCTTCCCGATCGCGAACGGCGCCGACCCGGCGGAGGCGACGGCGGCGGTCCGCTCCAAGTACGGCGACCTCTCGTACGACGACTTCGCGTCCAAGTTCGCGCCGGCGGTGCCGGTCGATGAGATCGGCGAGAAGGTACGGGCGCTCCGGGACGCCGGCGCCGACTACATCATCTCGTACCTGCCCGGCCTGGCCTACGACCACGAGCCGATGCAGCGCTACGCGGAGGAGATCATCCCGGCGTTCGCCGAGGAGCCGGTCGGCGCCCACGACTGACACCCTCGCGAGGCAACGCGCACAGGAAACGGCCGCCGGCATCGCCGGCGGCCGTTGGCGTATGTGGCGCTAGATGGAGGAGGCGTGGTCGGCCGTCTCGCCGACGGGGATCCAGAGGGGCTCGGGATAGGTCGGGGTCGGCATGGAGCGCGGCTGCGGCTGCGGCCGGAGGATGATCGGCCCGGCGACGACCGTCTGCGAGCGGCCGAGCGCCTTGGCCTGCAGCATCGCGCGGTCGGCACGCATGATGAGCGTCTCGATCGTCTCGCCGTTGACCCACTCCGCGATGCCGATGCTGGCGGTCAGCGGGGCGAGCGAGGTCGGATTGTGCGCGAGGCCGTGGTTGAACTGCTCGGAGAACGCGACGGCGCCGGCGAGCATCGTGCGCGGCAGGAGGACGACGAACTCCTCGCCGCCGAACCGGCCGATGATCGCGTCGTTCGGCATCTCGCTGCGGAGGGTCTGCGCGACCATCTGCAGCTGCCGGTCGCCCGCCTCGTGGCCGAACTGGTCGTTCGTCTGCTTGAAGTGATCGATGTCGATGTAGAGCAGCGACATGGGAGCGGCGAGGCCGGTCGCGTGGTCGAACTGGCCGCGGGCCAGCTCCATCCAGCGCTGCCGATTGATGAGCCCGGTGAGCCAGTCGTGGTGGGCGCGGTACCTGGCGTCGAGGGCGATGCGGTAGTTGAGCGTGTGGATGCGGTGCAGCAGGAAGTAGAGCGCGATGGAGAAGACGTACATCGCGCTGACGAAGACGAGCCGGTTGAAGAACTCGCTCGCCGTGGTCGCCGTCACCAGCGTCGCCACGCTGGGGATGCCCATGCTTCCCAGCAGGCCGAGCCCGAGGTGGGTCTTGCGGCTCCAGAGCAGCGTCGAGATCATCGTGTAGATGCCGGCGTAGGGCAGCATCATCATCCAGTGCATGCCATCGGCGTAGCGGGCGTGGGTGATGCCGATCGACATCAGGGTGAGGAAGGTGATCGCGCTCAGCGCGGCCGCGTTGGTGCGGCCGGCGCGGGCGAAGTGCGAGAGCACCGGGGCGAACCCGAAGAGCGCCACGCTGGCCAGCACGGTCAGGATCCGGGTGGAGAGGAAAGTGCTTGGGGTCGTCAGCACGTCGACGACCTGGGCGATCACAAAGAATGTCGTGACGACGAAGATTAGCGGCGGTCCCACTGGCACCATGTAGTTCGCCAGATGGTCCTGCCGATAGTCGGCGGTGAGATCTGTCACGAGCATGTCCTTCTACGACGGTACGCGGCCACCCGCGGAGTCTGCGGCGACCCGTGGGTGCGGTACGGCAACCAGCGTCCGGAGCGTCGTGGTGCCCGGCACGCGTGTTGCCTCGGGCCATTCGTCATCGAAATGCAGTGACCCAGGTATCGTTCATACGCGAAATGCTGGCGCGCCGGATGGCGTCGACAGCATCGGAATCCAGAGGGCGCGTGACCCGGACACTTGATTTCACGTGATAGGGTGCTCTCCGCCATCACTTGTTACGCTGGTCCACGTATGGCAACCATAGCATGACGTTCGGCGAAATAACACGGTGTTCACAATCAAAGCTGCCGGTTGCCCGCGCGCCGCGGCCGGGCGGGCGCGATCGGGCCGAAAATCCGCCGTATTCCGCCGGGGCTCCCGGGCGGGGCGGGGCCCGTTCGGGCTAGTGACCGTTGCCGCCGAGGTTGAGCAGGACGACGCCGGCGATGATCACGACGATGCCGATGGTCTTCAGCGTGCCGCCCGGCTCGCCCAGGAACATGATGCCGATGATGGCGACCGTGGCCGTGCCGACGCCGGACCAGATGGCGTACGCGGTGCTGACCGGCACCTCCTTCAGCGCCTGGCTCAGCAGCACGAACGCCGCGATGTACCCCACGGTCGTGAGGAGCGAGGGCCCGAGCCGGGTGAACCCCTCCGAGTATTTCAGCGACGTGGTCGCGACGACCTCCGTGGCAATCGCGAGCGCGAGCATCACCCAGGACATGCTGGCATCGACCTCGGGGGCGTGAACGGATCGGGCGGGGATCCGGCGATCCCCGCCGCGCCCATCATCAGCCCTTGATGCCGGTGTGCGCCACACCCTCCATGAAGTAGCGCTGGAAGACGAAGAAGACGATCACCATCGGGATCGTGAAGATGACCGACGCCGCGAGCAGGAGCGACCACTGCGTGCCGAGCTCCTGGAAGTCGCTCTTGAAGTTGGCGAGACCGAGCGCCAGCGTGTAGCGGTCGGGGTTGTTCAGGTAGATCAGCGGCGTCATGAAGTCGTTCCACTTCGCGTTGAACTCGAAGATGGCGACCGCGACGAGCGCCGGCCGGATCAGCGGCAGCATGATGTTCCAGTAGATGCGGAAGAAGCTGGCGCCGTCCAGCCGCGCCGAGTCGACGAGATCCTGCGGGATCGTGAGCAGGAACTGGCGCAGCATGAAGATGTAGAACGCCGAGCCGAAGAGGTTGCCGGCCCACAGCGGCCAGAGCGTGTTCACCGCGCCGAGCTTGTTCCAGATCAGGAAGGTCGGGATCAGCGTGACGGAGCCCGGCAGCAGGTAGGTCGCGATCACGAGCGCGAACAGCTGCTTGCGGCCGGGGAAGCGCAGCCGGGCGAAGCCGTAGGCGACGAGCGAGCTGGAGAAGACGACCGCCGTCACGCCCAGGATGGCGACGATGAAGGTGTTGAGCATCCACCGCCCGATCGGCGCCTGGTCGACGACGTCGCTGTAGTTCGACCACGTCCAGGTGGAGGGGAACAGGTTGTTGGAAAAGACCTCCGCCGGCGGCTTGAGCGAGGTCAGCACGAGCCAGACGAACGGCAGGCAGAAGAGCGCCGAGAGGCCGAAGAGGGCCAGGTAGAGGGGGAAGTCGCCCAGCCGGCGGATCCACTTCGGGCCCTGCTCGCTCTGCGCGGCGGTGCGCAGCCGGGGCTGGTCGTAGGGGGATTGAACGATGGTGCTCATTGACGATTCTCCTCGTGGACCGGCCCGTTACTTCGCCTGGTGCTCGTAGTAGACCCAGCGGTCCGCGAACTTGAACTGGACGAAGGTCACCACGAGGATGATGAGGAAGAGGATCCAGGCGATCGCCGAGGCGTAGCCCATCTGGAAGTAGCCGCTGCCGAACGCGCGTTTGAAGAGGTACATGACGACGAAGAGCGCGGAGTTCTCCGGGCCGCCGTCCTTGTCGAACATGACGTAGCCCTGGGTGAACACGTTGAGGCTGCTGATGATGCTGATGGTGGTGACGAAGAACGTCACGCCCGAGATCAGCGGCAGCGTCACGGAGCGGAAGCGCTCCCACGGGCCGGCGCCGTCGAGCGTCGCCGCCTCATAGAGGTCGCGCGGGACGCCCTGCAGCGCGGCCAGGAACATGATCATGGCGGCGCCCATCATCCAGATCTGGGAGATCACGATGGTCGGCTTCGTCCAGAAGGGGTCGACCGTCCACGCCGGCGCCGGCAGGTGCAGCGCGCGAAGCGCCTGGTTCACGACGCCGTCGTTGGGGTTCAGGATCCAGACCCATAGGTAGGCGGTAGCGACCGCCGGCGTGATCGCCGGCAGGTAGAACGCCGTGCGGAAGAAGCCCTTGAGCGTGCGGGCCTTCTCGAGCAGGATCGCCACGCCGAGCGCGGTGATGACGTGCAGCGGCACGTACATGAGGGCGTAGATGAACGTATTCCGCAGCGACAGCGGAAAGAGCCGGTCGCGGGTGAGCAGCCGGTTGTAGTTGTCGAGGCCGACCCACTCGGGCGGGTTGATCACGTCGTACTTGGTGAAGCTGAAGTAGAGCGATGCCAGGAACGGGCCCGCCGTGAAGATGATGAAGCCAATGAACCAGGGGCTGATGGTTAGCCAGCCGGCGACGGTTTCCTCGGAGAAGCGGCGGGTGCGGGGCGCCGGCGTGGACTTGGCGAGCGTGACATCGGCCATGGGGACCCCATCCTTTCACGTACGCGATCCCGCCCGGCGTGGCCGTCCCCTTCCCGGCGGGGATGGCGGTGAGTGTGGGGAGATGCGATGCCGTGGGACGATCGGGCGCGGTTGCCGGAGCGGCCCGCGCCCGATCTCGGGCGACGAGTTAGAACGAGTCGATCGCGTCCTGCGCGTTCTGGTTCGCGCTGTCGAGGGCGTCCTGCGGCGAGGCGCTGCCGCTCAGCGACGGCTTGACGCCGTCGGCAAGCATGATGTCGCTGAGCTGGCCGGCCACCGGCGACTTGCCGATCTCCAGCGACTGGCTGGCCTCCAGCAGCTGCGGCAGCAGCTTGACGGCGTCGTCGAAGGCGGGCCCGACCGGCTCGTAGAGCTCGTCGATCTGCATCTTGTCGACGGCCGGCTTGCCCGTCAGCGACGGGAAGTAGGGGTTGTTGTTCTCCTGGCGCAGCTTCTTGACGGCCTCGGCGCCGATCCGCCAGGTGTCGTCGGTGTGCAGGAACTTGATGAACTCCCAGGCGGCGTCCGGGTTCTTCGCCCCCTTGGGGATGTACCAGGCGTTGCCGCCGGAGTAGGTGGAAATCTTGCCCTCCGGGCCGCTGCCGCGCTCGCGCACCGGGAGCAGGCGGAAGTTGAGGTCCGGCGCGACCGTGGCGATCGCGGCGCTCAGCATCCATTGCTCGTAGAGGGACATGGAGACGGTGCCCTGGGCGAACTGCTGGTCGCCCTGGAAGGTGGTGGCCAACGCATCGTAGAGCTTGGAGCCACCCTGCGCCTCGTAGGCATCGAATGCCCACTGCATGGCCTCGACGTTCTTGCCGTCATTGAAGGTGGCCTCGGAGGCGTCGTCGTTGGTGAAGTGGCCGCCGTTGCCGCGGCCCCATAGCCAGAAGTTGTTCGCCTGGACGCGATGGTCGAAGCCCCAGCGCTGCACCTGGTCGCCGTTCTTCTTGACCATCTTGGCGCCCAGCTCGCTGAGCGCGTCCCAGTCGGAGGTGTCGAGCGACTCGACGTCGCCGCCGGCCTCGGTGAGGTGGTCGACGTTGACATAGAGGGCGCGGACGTCGGCGCCGCCCGGGATGCCGTAGATCTCGTCTTGCCAGGTCGCCTCCTCGATGGCGAAGGGATAGAAGACGGAGGTGTCGTAGCTGTCGCGGGCGATGAAGTCGGTGAGCGGCTGGAGGACGCCGCGCGCCGCCCAGGTGGCGGTTTCGAACCGGCCGAGCCAGAGGACATCGGGGAGCGTGTCCGATGCGGCCGCGGTCAGGAGCTTCTGCTCGTCGAACGACTCGACGATCTCGAGCTCGACATTCGGGAAGGCTTCCTGGAAGGCGAGCACCCGCGCGCGGGCGAGCGGGTTGGTCTCCTGGATGCCGAAGCCCCATTCGGTCATTTTGCCGGAGACGTCCGGGTTGGTCGCTTCCTGCGCGGCGGCGCGCAGGATGGCCGGGGCGGCGAAGGTCGACGACGCCGCGAGCGCGCCCGCGGCGAGCCCGGAGCCCTGCAAGAGTCGACGCCGCGTAACCGATCGGGACAGTCCTGAAAACCGGTTCATCTACCTACTCCTCCTCATGCGCGATCGTTGTGCAGATGTTGCAAAACGGTAGAAGCGAGCGCGGTCAACCTCCCCACCGGGGCGCACGCTGACCGTCGCGCTGGTATGCCCCTGCTCCAAAAGCAGAAACGGTGCCAAGCGCTGCTCGCGATGTCCCAGACGTTTCCATGCTGGCAGGCGGGGGAATATCGTCCGAAACGAGAAGTTGGATTGCCATCGAGGCTGCCGGTGGCGAGGCGCCGTCTCTCTGTCGTCGGTCCGTGGTGGCCCGCTGAGGTCGGCCCTTGTGGCCGACCGTACGACGCTTGCTGACGCTCGTTCCGAGGTCGTAGGGGCCGTACTTGCGAAGCAATGCCGGTCCAAGGGCCCGCGTGGCCGAATCCGCAGGGGCGAAAAGCGAAAGCCCCGCTCCGCTTCTCGGCCACGCCTCGGCCGGGCGACCCTTTGCTGCGTTCGGAAGGGGGGTGATTGGGCGCGAGCGCGGTCAACGCCCTCCCGGTGCGCCGATGTGGCCTATTGCGTGGCGCGGGGGAGGGTGAAGCGGAACGTCGTGCCCTGGCCGACCTCGCTGTCGACCGAGATCTCGCCGCCGTGGGCCTCGACCAGCTGCTGCACGATCGAGAGGCCGAGCCCGCTGCCCTCGGTGGCGCGCTGGCTCTGCTCGGCCTGGTAGTAGCGCCGGAAGACGCTGTCCAGCTCCTCGGCGGGAATGCCGATGCCGGTGTCCGTGATCGAGACCTCGACCGCCGCCGCCTGCGCCTGCGCCTGGATGATGACGAGCCCGCCCTCCGGCGTGTGGCGCAGCGCGTTGTAGAGCAGGTTGTTGATGATCTGCCGGACGCGCTGGCGGTCGGCGGAGACCAGGGGCAGCTCCGGCGCGACGAGCGACTCGACGCTCACCTTCTGCTGACTCCATGCCAGATCGCGCATGCCGCTGACGGCCTCGCCGATGACGTCGGCGATCTGGATCGGCTCGCGCACGAGCCGCAGGGTGTGCTCCTCGATGCGCGCCATGGTGAAGAGGTCGTCGATCAGCCGCACCAGCATGTTGCCCTCGTGCTGGATGACGTGGAGCGACTCCTCGATGGAGGAGATCGGCGCCTCGGGGTGGATCATCATCCGCTCGGTCGTGCCCTGGATGATCGACACCGGCGTCCGCAGCTCGTGGGAGACGTTCGAGATGAAGGCGCGGCGTGCCCGGTCGTTCTGGTCGATCCGCGCCGCCATGTGGTTGAACCCCTCGGCGAGGCGCCCGATCTCGTCCATGCGCGTCACGCGGACGCGGGTGCGGAGGTTGCCGGCGGCCATCGACTCGGCCGCCCCGGCGAGACGCTGGAGCCGGCGCGACATCGAGCGGGCGCGCCAGATGCCAAAGGGGATGGCGACGATGAGGGCGGGGATGGAGAAGATCCATAGCGATTGCAGGAAGGCGAGCGAGAGCTCGCGCAGCATGTCGCCGCGGGAGCGGCCGAAGGCGTCGGAGATGGAGCCGCCCTGGAGGATGAAGACGCCCGCCCACGTGCCGTCGGAGGTGATGATCGGGTGGGTGGCGGTCGTCACGCCGTCGCTGATCTCCATCGAGTAGAGCGCGTTCCAGCGGGGGTCGACGGCGCCGCCGAGCGCCAGGTTGCGCGCCGCGGCGACCCGGCTGCTGGCGGTCGGGAGGTCGGCGATCGTCTGCCCGCGGGCGATCCAGTCGCCGGAGGTGCCGATGATCGTGCCGCTGGTGTCGGCGACGGCCGCGTTCGCCTCGCCGTTGGACCGTGGAAGGGGCGAGATGCCCTCGATGCCGGGCACATTGCCCGTCACGATCTGGCGCAGCCGCCGGTCGAGATCGTCGTTGCCGCGCCCGTCGTTCTGGACGACGTTCTCGATCCGGTCCGGCTCGACCCACTGCACGTAGGCGCTTGCGCGCTCGCCGAGATAGGGGTCGACCGCGGCCTGCTCGGTGCCGATCAGCTGGCCGGCGGGCGACCACAGCAGCGAGACGATGATCGTGATCTCGAAGAGGAGGATCACGACCAGCACCACCGCGACGTAGCTCGTGATCAGCTGGACGCTGGTGCGCTCCTGGAAGAGCCGCCAGGGGAGGCGCAGCCAGCGGCCGAGGCGCGACAGCGGCGAGGGGGACGACGGCGCGGTCGCGGCGTGCTCCTTCATTGGGTGTCGGCGGTGTCCGGCCCGGCCTGGGAGCGGTCGTACTTGTAGCCGACGCCCCAGAGGGTCACGATCCGCTCGGCGACGCTGCCGGTGCCGCCGAGCTTGCGCCGCAGGCGCTGGATATGGGTGTCGACGGTGCGCTCGAAGCCGGAGTAGTTGTCGCCCCAGAGGCGGTCGAGCAGGTAGTTGCGGCTGAAGACCCGCCCGGGGTGCGAGGCCAGCAGGTAGAGGAGGTCGAACTCCTTGGCGGTCAGCGGCACGTCCTCGCCGGAGACGAGCACCTCGCGCCCGAGGGGGTCGATCTCCAGGATGTCATGGCTGATCGGCTGCAGGCTCTCGTCGTTCGTCTGCGACTCGTCGCGCATCATCTCGACGCGGCGGAGGATGGCGGAGACGCGGGCCTGGAGCTCGCGGAAGGAGACCGGCTTGGTGAGATAGTCGTCGGCGCCGAGCTCGAGACCGAGCACCTTGTCCAACTCGGTCGATTTCGCGGTGAGCATCACGATCGGGACGATGCGGGTCTGGCGGACACGGCGGCAGATGGTGAGGCCATCGACGCGCGGCAGCATGAGGTCGAGGATGATGAGGTCGGGCGTGGCCGCGTTGGGGCCGGTGAGGCGCTCGAGGGCGATCTGCCCGTCGCGGATCACTTCGGTGGTGTGGCCGTCATCGCGGAGGGCGTGGGCGATGAGGCGGCCGAGCTCCTGCTCGTCCTCGACGATAACAATATGGGCCATAAATGCGTGCTTTCCCGGTCATGACAGACGGCATCGGGCCGTAACGGCGCTTCTGCCGGGAAGTATGCATGATGCGCTTTCGATGTGGTTGGCATCG
>DATLHE010000044.1:0-2719 GCA_035540335.1 Thermomicrobiales bacterium
GTCCAGAGTACGGCCGTGCGCGGGATCGGGGGCCTTCTTGTGCGCCCGGTCTCGCTCGGACCTACATCATCGCGCTGGC
The DNA here is from genome assembly GCA_035540335.1 of Thermomicrobiales bacterium. GTDB lineage: Bacteria > Chloroflexota > Chloroflexia > Thermomicrobiales > UBA6265 > UBA6265. Next base: position 80 of record DATLHE010000044.1, read on the forward strand.
TCCGCCGTCTACGACCAGGTGGGATCCCGTGACCCATTTCGCCTCCTCGGAGGCGAGGTAGAGGCCTGCATACGCGACGGCGAGTGGTTCCCCAGGTTTGCCGTCAATCGTGCGCTCGACGATCGGGGCGACCGGTGCGTCCTCGCCAAATTCCTCGAACATCGCGAGTACCGGCGGAGTCGCCATGACACCAGGACTCACGCAATTGACGCGAACGCCGACGGCGACACCCTCGGCGGCGAGCTGCCGAGTCAGAGCGATGACGGCCCCTTTCGCAGCAGCATGGGCGGCCTGCGGCAGGGCCCGGGCACCCTGGATCCCGGCGCCCGAACCGATGTTCACGATCGCACCGCCGACGGCGGCCAGGTGCAGCCAGGCGCTTTGGCAGGCATGCCACACCAGGTCCAGCTCGTTCTGGATGGTCGACCGGTAATCCTCGCCGCTCATCTGGGCGAACGGCGCGAATTTCGGCATGCTGGCGTTGTTGTAGAGCACGTCGATGCGGCCGTGGCGTTCGATCGCGCCGCCGACCCAGCGATCGATGTTTTCCCGGGTGCCCAGGTCCAACGGGGCGCTTGATTCGATGGCGCCCCCGTCGGCCTCCACCAGGCGGACCGTCTCCGCTGCTCCGTCGGCATCGAGGTCACAGCCGACAACAGTGGCGCCCTCGCGGGCGAATAGCCGGGCGGTAACCCGGCCCATTCCGCCCCCGATGCCTGTCAGCAGAACGACTTTTCCTTCCAGACGACCACCAGCCATGGTTCCTTCTCCATTCATCTCGTCCGATGTAGTGAGCCCATGCAACCACAGCGCGCAGGGGACCGGAGGCCGGAGCGGTGTGATGGTGCAGTTCGTGCACACTTCTGTGCACGGACTGCACCATGGGTCCGCAATCTCCCCACCCCGGCATCAGGTGGCGCAGGATGAGCAGCACGTGTTACGCACGACACACCGCATCAAAGGAGATGATGAATGATGAGTATCACCCCCGATACGTCGACGCGCCCGCTTCCACCCGGCGTCACCGAGTTCGACCTCGAAAAGGCACTCGCGGCGTTCGCCGCCGCGATTGGCGAAGACAAGGTCGCAAGCGACGCCGAGTGGCTGGAAGATTTCCAGGATCCCTTCCAGGTTCCCGGCTCCGCCACGAATCTCCCGTCCGCAGTCGTCAGTCCAATGAGTACCGAGGACGTCCAGGCAGTCGTTCGGATCGCCAACGAGTATCGCATCCCTTTGTGGCCCATCAGCCGCGGCAAGAACAACGGCTACGGGGGAGCCGCGCCCCAGGTGCGCGGCACGGTGATGCTCTCGTTCCGGAACATGAACCGCGTCCTGGAGATCAACGAGGAGCTCGGCTACGCGATAGTGGAGCCTGGCGTGAGCTGGTACGACCTGCACGAAGCGATCAAGGCCGGCGGACACAACCTCGTCGCCTCCATCGTGGACATCGGCTGGGGAGGCGTCGTCTCGAACACGCTCGAGCACGGGCTCACCTACATGCCGTACTCGATCGACCAAGCCTCACACTGCGGCTTCGAGGTGGTGCTCCCGAACGGCGACCTCATGCGCACCGGCTCGGGTGCAATGGATAACAACCCGACCTGGCCGCTGTACAAGCGCGGCCTCGGTCCGACGTCGACCGAGATGTTCATGCAGTCGAACTACGGCATTGTCACGAAGATGGGCTACTGGCTGATGCCGAAGCCAGAGGTATACATGCCGCTGTGGCTGCGCGTCTGGGATGAGGCGCAGATGCCTGCCGTTGTCGATGCACTGCGCGAGCTCATGCTGGCCGGCACCATCGACATGCGCCCGCAGCTGTCGAACACCCTGTGCATGGCCTCGATGCTCACCACACGCGCCGAGTGGTACACCGGTGAGGGCCCGATGCCGGAGGAGATCATCGACAAGATCGCCAAGGAGATGGGACTGGGCCGCTGGATGATGCGCTTCGCCCTCTACGGCGACGAACCGGTGGTCGACCACAACTTCGAGAAGCTCAAGGCGCGCTTCCTGCAGATTCCGAGCGTAGATATCATGGGCCAGAAGCACGGGGCAGACGCCTGGGAGACGCTGCCCAACCCGCACGAGCGGGTGCAGATTGGGGTGCCGAGTCAGGATCTCTACAAAATGGCCGGATGGTCAGGCGGCGAGGAGGGCGGCCACGTCGACTTCTCGCCGGTCATCCCGCTCACGGCCCAGCACGCGATCGCCGCGCAGAAGCTGATGGCCGAGATGTGCGCCGAGGTGGGCCTCGATTTCCTCGGTGGCATGCTCCCGATCAACGCCAGGTCGACCACGTTCATCAACGTGATCCCCTTCGACACGAAGAACCCTGAGCAGGTCGCCAAGGCGTATGCCCTGGCCAAGCGGATGGTCGCCGAGGCCGGCAAGCGCGGCTACGGCGAATACCGGGCGCACCTGTCCTTTATGGATCTCGCGGCCGACCAGTTCGGTTTCAACGACCACGCGCTGCGGCGTTTCAACGAGACGATCAAGGACACCCTTGACCCGAACGGGATCATCGCCCCGGGCAAGTCGGGGATCTGGGGCACCCGCCTGCGGGAGGCCGGTTTCCCCCAGGCCTGATGGCGCATCTTCGGGGGAGCCCCCGCCCTAACAAACGGGCGGGGTCTTCCC
>DATLHE010000045.1:0-5939 GCA_035540335.1 Thermomicrobiales bacterium
TGGACACGCGTGACCCGATCATGAGGATCTCCAGGTAACCCGCGGGAAGGGGTTGCGCAACGGGATGGCGCGTGGCGTGGCCACGGGACGTCCCTTGGGACACGGGAGCGGACCGGCTGGGGTTCGCTCCGCCCCCAGAAGAGAGCCGGCGATAAGGACCGCTTCAGTCCGTCACCGTCTTGTACGGAATTCGGAAGCACACCAGGCGTTTCCGGTAGCACGTCGCTGGCCCTGCTGGCCATTGCCGCAGGTGCAGGGCGAAGGGCTCGCTCATGGGCGATTGCGCAGCAATCGAGCGGATGCGGCCCCTTCGCACCTCGCTTCGCTCGTCCGGGAGCCTGCGGCCATCCGCCCGTACGACGGTTGGCACACTGATCATCCGGATTCCGTATTACTCATTCGTCCACCGATGTCGAAGGACGGTCGGCTCACCATTCCGGCCGAGATTCGTCGCCGGCTGAGGCTGAAGCCAGGCGACACGGTGACACTGACCATCCAGGACGATGGAAGCGTATTGGTGGAGCCGGTGGTACCCACGGCGGACCGTGCGACCGCGAGCGTCAGGGTTATCCACGCGCCCGAGCGCACCGCGTCCTCAGCCGGCTGATATCCTGTTCTCCGTGACCACGATCATCGTCCGCCGCAAGGCATTCGCCTACATCACCTCCCGCACGCGCCTGCTCCTGTTCACGCATCCGCTGCATCCCGAGGCCGGCATCCAGGTCCCCGCCGGGTCCATGGAGCCCGGAGAGATTCCGGTGGATGCGGTGCTGCGAGAGGCTCGTGAGGAAACCGGCCTCACCACGCTGCGCGTCGATCGCTGGCTCGGCCGGCATCTGCTCGACCGCCGCCCGGACGGCCGCGACGAGGTTCACGACCGCTGGTTCTTCCATCTCATCTGCGATGGCCCGCCGCCGGCGACGTGGCGGCATGGGGAGTCAACCCCCTCCGAGGGGCCGGACGAGTTCATCCCCTTCGACTTCTTCTGGGCCGACCTCACCGCCGACCTGCCGCCGCTCATCGCCGACCACGACCACTTCGTCCCCGATCTGCGGGCGCTGCTGGGGATCGGGTAGCGGGCGGCGTTCAGGGTTCGAATTCGGGAAGGAGCTTTGAGACGTCCGCGTGTAGTATCGGGATCGAGCCTTGGACGATCTCCCAGACCTGCACATCGTCAATCTCGTCATCGTAACCGTGGGACAACCGGTGACGCAGGGCGATGATGCGGTGGATATCCGAGATCGATGTGGCTGTCGTGGGATCGTCACGGCGCAACCGTATCAATGCCTCGCCGATGATGCTGAGATTTCGTTCCACGACCTGGCGTGTGCGCCGGTCACCGAGATAGTCCTCCAGCGTGAGCCCGGCGGTGTCTTCCTCGATGAACACGCAGGACCGCCGGACGTCATCGAGCCACTTCGGGGACATGGGATGCATCGTAGAGCACCGTCCTCGTCTTCTCTGCCTCACGCCTGAACCATTTATTCCGAAGCACGGAGGGCATGACGAGGTCCACCTTCCGCGGCAGGAGCATCGCGAGACGCTCCTGAAGCTCAAAATGGCGCCCAAGCCACGGACCGAACTCGTACCCCTCCGGATAGTGGACGATGAAGTCGACATCCGACTCGTCATTGAACCGGTCTGTCATCACCGACCCGAAGACCTCCAGCCGGGCCACGCCGAACTCCCGGCAGAGGTCCCGGATGGCGTCGAGATGGTCTGCGATCAGCGGATGCATCGTCCTCGGCTCCTGAACACGCGACGAACCTGCTGGTCCCATCCTACAGGGAGGCCATCCGCTCCGGTGATCCGTCGCGTGCCGCGAACAGGGCCGCGTACTGCTGGTTCAGCTCGGGCCAGCCATGCTCCATTGCCGCCGGGCCGACGACCGACGGCAAGTCCAGCCCATCGAGGACGCCGTCCAGCGCGGCGAGACAGAGGTGCCAGCCGGCGGCGTAGCTCGACGCCGCCTCGCGGCCGTCGAACGTGTGCGTCAGGTGGAGCGTCGTGCCGGTGTCCGCTGGCCACAGCTCGACGCGCAGCGGGTCGGTGCCCCACAGGACGCCCAGGGCCGTGGGTGGCGTGACCTCCGTCACGATGCCGCGCGAGGTCTCACTGGTCGACTCCGGGTCGCCGATGACCGGCAGGCCGAGCTCGCCGGGGATGTCCAGATCGTGCTCCGGCGCGAACGGGCCCCAGCGCGGGACCTGGTCGGCGTGCGTGATCGCCGCCCACACGACCTCGGGCGCCTGGTCCAGCTCGCGGGTCATGTGCAGCGTCCAGCGCGTGTTGTCCGCGTGCAGGGTCGCTTCGACGGGGTGCTCGGGCAGCTGATCGGTCATTCCAGGTCCCTTTTCTGATCGTTCGGACAGCCAGGCGCGGTGCACGGAGATGATACCGCCCCGGCCCGCTCACGACGCCGCGACGGCGCCGACCTCGCTGCGAATGCGATCCATGATCCGCGCCAGCGCCTCCGCCTGCGCGTCGACCCCGCGCACGCCGGATGCCTCGAGCGCGGGCAGGCTCACCGTCGTCCACGTGAAGCCGAGCTCCCGCAGATGGGCCACCCGCCGGGCCAGGTCGTCGAGATCCTCGGGATGGCCGAGGCGCATCTGGAAGCCGATCGCGTCCGGGTCCCGCCCCGCGCCCTCGGCCGTCTCGCGGATGATCGCGAGCTTGCGCGGCGCGTCCGCCAGCGCCTCGTCCGAATCCGCCATCGCCAGCCAGCCGTCGCCGAGGCGCCCGGTCCGGCGCAGGGCGACGTCCGAGTCGCCACCAAGCCAGATCGGCGGCCCGCCCGGCTGGACCGGCTTCGGGTCCATCGCCATCGCCTCGGCCTCATGGAAATCGCCCCGGAACGTGACGGACTCCTCCGTCCAGTACGCCCGCACCAGCCGGATGCCCTCCTCCAGCCGGCGGCCCCGCTCCGCGAAGGGCACGCCGAGCGAATCGAACTCCGCCTCCTGCCACCCGGCCCCGACCCCGAGCCGGACGCGGCCACCGGACAGCACATCCAGCGTCGCCACCTGCTTGGCGACCAGCGCCGGCTGCCGCTGGGGGAGAATGAGGATCTCCGTGCCGAGCCCGATGCGCCGGGTGACCGCGCCGATCGCCCCCAGGGTCACCAGCGGCTCCAGCAGCTCCGGCGCGGCCTGGCTCGTCACCGGGCGCTCCGGCGTCGGGAGCGCGACGGTGACATGCTCCATCAGATCGATCTCGTCGTAGCCGATCGCCTCGATCGCCCGCGCCAGGTCCAGCACGGCGGCGTGCCCCCAGCGATGAGGCGCAAGCGGAAACTCGACGGCAATTCTCACAACGATCCTCCATGCGGGTCGGGACGGCGGCACCCGCCCCCGGTCGTCACACGGAATCCACGGTAGCAACTTTCCGATGGGAAGCATACCCGCCCGAAGGAGCGGGTTGCGGCGGTTCCGGCCCGCAGTCCCTCCATCGCGCGCCGGATCCGTTCCATCTTCCCCATGGGTGGCTCGTGGCGCCTTCGTTGTTTACCTATCCCCCGTTGCGATGCCTACGTACTTTGCGCAAGGTGCGTCGCGCGGCGCGCGTCCACGAATACCGTACTTTCCCCGATGTTCCCCGACCCACCACGGCGCATCATCGCCGTGCGCTCGTTCGAAGACGACGCGCACGGAGCAAGAGCGCGTGCCGCCCGCGACACCGCTCGTCCTCCCACAGAGAGGCGCTGGAGTGCTGTGGTGCGTGTCGCTCCAGCGCCTTGGGGACTCCCGATCGAGCCCAGACGGAGAGGAGGCGCACCATGCAGGAACCCCATCTCATCACCGGCCGCGCCAGGGTGACGCGGCTCACGGCGCCAGGCAAGGAGCCGATCACGACGCGGAGGTCACACGTGAATACCAACGCACGCAACGATGGGTCCCGATTGTCCGGTCGACGCGTTACCTTGCTGGCCAGCATCCTGATGCTGCTCAGCCTGCTCAACCTGGCCGCGATCCCGCTCGCCACCGCCAGGAATCAGGACATCCCCGGCGGACCGGAGCTGGAGGTTCTGGGCGATCGCGGTCTCGCCGCCAGCCTGATCACCGTCGTCCTCGCCGGCGGCCAGGTGGATCTCGCCAGCGGCATCTTCTCCGAGCACGCCTTCATCCATACCGAGGATCCGAACGCGACGCTGCTGGGGGCCAAGGGCTTCGAGCTCGCGCTGATCGACCTCACCGACGCCTTCCCCGGCGCTACGTTCGCGGTCAAGAGCCTGATCCAGAATGACGATCTGGTCAGCATCGACTGGACGATGAGCGGCACGCATGCCGGCACCTTCAAGGGCTTCGCCGCGACCGGCGTCGCCATGGGCACCGACGGCACGCTGATCGCCCGGTTCGCCAACCACCTGATCGTCGAGGCGTGGCTGCAGTACAACAGCACGGCGATCGTGCAGCAGATCCAGTACGCCCGCGCGTCGATGCAGGCCCAGGCCGCCTTCGACCCCGGCCTCGCCGCCCAGGCGTCAACGTCTGGCGACGAGCTCGCCGCGGTGCCCGAGGAGATCGCCCGTGCGCACCGTGAGACCACCGCTGGCGTCCAGCAAGCCCCGACCAGCGATCGCGAGGCGGATCTCGGCGTCGCGCCGAGCTCCCGCGCCGTGTACCGGGGCTCCGATGAAGCCGTCTTCGCAGTGAAGAGCCCGGAAGTGACCGCCAACGTCGCCGCAAGCTCCCGTTCCGACTACCGAGGTTCCGCCGTCGCCGTCGTGGCCGCGAAGAGCTCGGAAGAGACCGCCAACGTCGCGCCGAGCTCTCGCGCCGAGTACCGCGGCTCCGATGCGGTCGTCGTTGCGGCGAAGAGTGGCGAGGAGATCGCCAACGTCGCGCCGAGCTCCCGCGCCGGGTACCGGGGCGATGAAGCACCCGTCGCCGGGGCGCGACAGGCTCCCGAAGACGCGCCGGTCAATCTCTGCTTCGAATGCCGGCTTCCGTACTAGCGAAGACACAACACAGCACCAAGGCCCCCGCCCGGCGCCACCCGCGCCGGGCGGGGCGCGACCGGTATAGGTAATCTGCGCAACCCTGGCCGTGCGGACCTGGGTAGAAACCCGTAGCTTTCCCGATGCCTTCCCCGGCCTCCAAGGCGCATGATGGCGCTGCGGTCGTGACCCGACAATGCGGTCGCGGAAAGGAGGGGTACACCATGCGGGGACCACAGCGACGATGCCGTCAACGCATCCACGTCTGGCCGGCGCGACTCGACTCCACACCATGCACACACGAATGGAGGGCGACATGATCGCTCATCGCACGTTCCGTCCCGGTCTTCCATTGAAGGTGCTCCTGGTCGCCACCCTGATGTTCGCCAGCGTGCTCGGTTCGGTGGGGCTGCACACGGCCACCGCCTCGGTGCCGGTGCCGCTGCCGGTGCTGGATACCGGCGGCTCCGGCGGCGCGTCGGGCAACCAGGGCGCCACCTACCGCCTGTTCCGGACCGTCTTCGGCGGCGACGCCGACGCGACCGCGGCGCTCGTTGCCGACAGTGCCCTGATCCGGACGCCGGAAGGCAACGTCGCGGGCGCCGCGGGCCTCAACATCTTCGTCAACCGCATGCGGGCACCGTTCATCGACGCCACCTTCGTGGTCAACGACATGGCGGTCAACGGCGACACGGTGATGGCCCGCTGGACCCTCATCGGCAGCGTCTCGGCCACGGCCGGCGCGCCGATCATCCTCGAGGGCATCTCGGCGCTCCACTTCAACGACGGCAGGATCGTCGCGGGCCTGATCTCCTACGACCGCATGGCGCTGTCGCAGCAGGTCGAGGCGGCGAACTACACCGACATGGAGAACGCGCGCAGCGGCATGCTGCCGGTCCTCGGCGCCCAGGAAGCGCCGGATACGAGCCTGCCGCCGGTCCCCAACGACCAGGATCCGCGCACGCCGTTCTAGCCGCCTGGCATACGCCAGTATCCACGC
>DATLHE010000046.1:0-6189 GCA_035540335.1 Thermomicrobiales bacterium
GTTCGATGCCCGCATCGGTGATGGCGAACTCATGCTGACCACGCACGGGGGCCGACCCGCGCAGCTTCTGGACGCGCAACAGCCGCACGTCGTGCCTCCCGACGCTCTGGTCATCGAGTTGGAGGATGCCATCGACGAGTGTCCCGATGCCCTCCACCGTGTCGCTGTCCCCGTTCGGCTGGGCCAGCAGCAGCGTCGTGCAGCCGAACTCGGCCAGTTGCGCCACCATGGTGTACACGAAGCGGCGGTACGCCGCCCGTGAGGTCGCGAAATCCTCGAAGCGGGCAGTACCGTCGATCACTACGAGACGCGCCCGATAGGTCTGCACGAGGCGCCGGAGCTCGGTGAGCGCCGCATCCAGTCCTTCCTCGGCCAGTGGGTGAACGATGCTGAAGTAATGGACCTGCTCTCCCACAAGCTCCGGGCGGAAAAAGTCGAAGTTTGCCAAGTGCATGAGCATGCGGTCATGCGCTTCGGCAAGGACCGTCACGAAGAGGGCATTGCCCTCCCTGGCGTAGTGAAAGGCCATCTGGTTGCCCAGCGTGGTCTTGCCCGTACCGGGACGCCCGAGAACCAAGCAGGAGGCCCCTTCAAGCAAGCCGCCCTGGAGGACCTGGTCGAGTCCGGGGACTCCGGTGGGCATACGTCGTGGGGCCATTGGCCGCGTTGACTCGCCGTCGTTCTGCGTCATGACGTTCCCCCTGCCTACATCCGTTTCGCTGGCCCCTCCACCAATACCCACAAACTCGCGTCGTCAAACCATTCGACTCGTCGTTGGGAATGTCCCCTTTCGGCGAGAATGCAACGATCGCGTCCAGATCGCACCCAATGCTGGTCAGAGTGGAGGCCGGGAAGCCCTCGTTCTCGAGCAGATTTCGCATCAAGCAGAGGGTCCCAGGTGATGGATCGACGCTCAGGATGTGGGGTCGCTGATCATGGTGGCCCATGGCATGTTCTCTCGGGATGTTCTGATGCTGCGCACGGATCAAGACGATCCACTGAGGTAAAGACGCTCCCTCAGAGGCGGCCACAGAAGGAATCCCAGCCAAGGCTCCGGGGGCATGGTCACCGGAGCGGGATAGGCGATCGATTGAACCTGATGGGCCGAGTCTACACCCGCCGGCGGCATGCTGATGCCCCGAGGTAGTCATCCAAGAGCTTGCCGATGTGCAAGAGCGCCAGGCGCTGCCGCCGCTGGTGCCAGGTGCGAGCGGTGGGAACGTGATTGAGTTGCCATAGCGGACGGCGACATGGCGCACTCACCCCGCTCGCACAGAGAGGGAGCGCCGATCGGCGCTCCCTCTCCTCATGGTCTCGATTCAGTTATTCGTCTGTCACGCCGCCGTGCGACGGGAGGAGCGGTGCGAACGATTGCGCTTGCCGCGCTAGCCGAGCAGGCGGAGGACCTGGTTCAGCAGCCGGCTCAGCGCATTGGCGTTGCCGCCGTTGAGCAGATTGGCGACGGCACACAGGAGGTCGCCCAGCAGCGCGCCCTGCTCCGCCGTGATGTCGAGGACGATCCGATCGAGATGGACCACCAGCCCTAGCAGGTTGAGATCGAGCGGCCCCAGCTCCAGGTGGAGCACCTCGCAGGTGCCGAAGCTGGTGACACGATCCAGCGGCAGCGTCAGTGCCTGGCTCACGGTGCCCAGCACATTGCCAAGGGCGTCGGAGACTGTGCCCGTCAACGTGCCGATGGCAACGACCTGGCCCTGCTGCACCGCGAACCGCGTGACGTCAAACGAGCCGGTGAAGGAGCCGAGCGCGCTGGTGAAGTCGACTGGGAAGACGAGGCCGCCACCGGTCTGCGCCGTCGCGCTACTTAAGCTCTTCGCTGCGACGAAACCACCAGCGAGACCACCACCAATCAACTTGAGGGCCTGCCGGCGGGATGAGACGTGTGCCAACGACCGGCTCAGCCCGTCGAAAGCGTTGCTCTTGCTACCACTCATGGAACCCTACTCCTTGCGCTCGTACCCGGTACCAGGTAATTCCTGTGCGGGCGCGAGCTCTGGTCAGACCGACGATCCTCGGCGGTCCCAGTGAGGGAGTATGCACGCGGCGTGCCACCCGACAACAAACCTGGACGATGAGCACGACCTGATTGGTGAAATCGTGAATGATCGAGAGACGGACCAGCGGATTATGAGATGAGTATTCACAAATTTTCGCCGTCATTTGCCTCTTAGGAATGTGACCTAGTGAATCGTCCTACTCTCTCGCACAGATCTGGGCGATCCAGCGTCGTTTGAGGTGGGGCGTCGGCCCATCAGGACAGCGGCGTTGCCCGCCTGACGGAGGAGGGCTTTCGATGAGCACCTCGCCCTGGACCAGCCACGATCCCGGATCGTGGTCAGGGACGGTCGCGTCAGTCGTCCGGGTCGATATAGGTCACCACGACGAAGCCGTCCTGGCCCGCGCACCGCACCGGCTGCCAGTCGCCGACCGGCGCCCCGCGCAGCTCGACCCGCGTCCCGTCCGGCAGCACCGTGATCGCCGCGGCGCCGTAGTCGGCGCCGACCAGGCAGAGGGCCCCGAGGCCGTTGGTGTTGACGATCGCGCCCATCGACGCCGGCAACGGCGCCTCGCCCTCCGTCGCCTCGTTGTGCCGTCCGCTGCAGGTGATGGTGCCGTCATCGAGCACGTCGCCGTTGGTATCGACGTACGCATAGTGGGCCTCGCCGGTCCCCAGCTCCAGCCGCAGGGCGCCATAGACGTCCTGCTGGTTGGCCACGAGCCGGGAATCGGTCCGCGTGTAGGTGATCAGCTCGTGCCCCCCGGTGCCCACCACGAACTCCGTCATGCCGGTTGGGCTCGGATGACCGTCCGCGTCCAGGGGTTCCCAGCGCTGGTAGTTGTGCTCGTGGCCGGTGATCAGGATGTCGACCCCTTCCGCGACGAGCAGGCGCCACAGGGCGTCGAGGTCGTCCTTGTCGCCGTCGGGCGACTGCCCCCACCGGGGCTCGTGCATGTACACGATCGTGCACGCGGCGTTCTCGTTCGCCTCGATCTGGCGGTGGAGCCACTCGAACTGGCCCGTGCCGGGCGCGGTCTGGTCGAAGCGCGCGGTGTCGTTGAGGGCGAACAGCCGCCAGCTGCCGGCGGTGGCCGTGTAGTACTGCTCGCTCGAGTCCCAGTAGTCGAGGTAGCCCTGGAACTGGCGGCCGCCCTCGTGGTCGCCGGGCACGGGGTCGGTGATGGCCTTCAGGCGGCCGAACGTGGGCTCGTAGTAGTTGAGAAACTCGGTATACGAGCCGACGTTGTAGACGTCGCCCAGATAGAGGAACAGTTGCGGATCCCACCCCGCAACGAGATCTGCGACGTCCGACGCCGCCGGCAGCCCCCCGGCGCCGTCGCCCACCGCGGCGATCACCACCGGCTGCTCGCTCTCGACACTGTGGGGTGCCCAGCGACCGGTGCTGACGGGCACGCGCCCGACGTCGTTGGCGGTCGTCACCGTGATGCCCGCCCGATCGCTGGTGAAGCGATCGGCCAGCATGACCTCCATCTCGAGCCGATAGTCGCCATCGGCCCACCGATCGGTGGGCAGCGTGAAGGTGAAGGGCGCAGCGTAGTCGCGCAGCACCGCCGCGCTCTCGTCCCGATCGCTCGCGGTGAAGTAGAACTGGACGTATTTCACCGCGGGTGGGGCTCCGGCGGCGTCCTCGACCGTTCCTGTGACGGCCACGGCGCCCGTGAGGGGGTCATCGTCGCCGGGTGTGGTGAGACAGAGGCGCACCGTGTATGCATCCGGTCCGCTCGCCCTACAGGCGGCGTCTTGGGCCGCCACCGGCGGCGCGAGACCACCACCGTCGCGGGGCCACGGGGCTGGGCCCACGGCCGCACACAGCATGGCCAGGCAGACCAGCAGCCGACCGGCCCCAAGGCTGACGCACCAAGGAATGTGGTCGCTCGACGCGAGGGAGGTCTTCGCCATATCAGCACCATCCTGCCAATAGGCCTATATGCGGAAATCGCAAATTGCTAACTCTTCCAGTCTAGCAGACGGATACTTCCAGCTGCGTGTCGCGCGGGCCAATGTCGCCCGCGACCCGGACACCGACGTCGACGGCAACCCGATTCGCCCGCGACCCGCCACCCGAGCACACGAAAACGCGGCGGGAGTAATTCCCGCCGCGTTTCCCGTTGTCGCGTGCCGATCAGCGCTCCTCAGACGGCCCGTACTGCTCCTCGCGGACATCGACGACCTCCCGCTGGAGATCCTCGTGCAGCGTCTCCTCGCGCACGACGCGACGCTTCGTCACCCGCACCTCCTCACGCACGATGTAGCGCTTGGTGACCACCAGCACCTCTTCTATGACCGGGACGATCAGCGTATCGCCCTCCTGTCGCACCGTCGGGGCCGTGTCGACCTCCTGGTCCAGGCGTACCCGCTCGACCTCCACCTCGTCGGTCCCGACGTCGATCTTCGCCACATGGGGAACAACTTCGACCCGCTTCTCGATGACGGCGCGGCCCTGCTCAACCTCGCGCACCGTCGCGAAGGCCTGCTCCGCGACGACCGGGATGGTCAGCGGGCCCTCGGCCGCCGCCGCATCGGCCGCCGTGGCCAGTTGCCCCCCCATGCCGGGGACCACGATGCGATCGGCCGTCGATGCGGCGCGGTCAACGATCGTGATCGGGATCCGGACGGCGCGTTGCTCCCGGTGCGTCCGCACGAGGATGAAGGTGGGCGCGGTGGCATCGACGCGCTCGACGACGCCCAGCTCCTGCCCGTGCTCATCCACGACCCGTGCACCCTCGGTGGCCTGCCATGTGTTCATGTCGTGCTCCTCTCTGCCTGAGCCAGCGTCAGGGACATGCGGAGGGGATGCAATCGACGTGCCATTCGCCGTTCAGGCCGAAGGCTGCGCGTCCTCAAGGATCCGATCTGCGATACGGCCGAGTGGCTCGTCGATCATGATCACCGCGCCGAGGCCGGCCAGCTCCTGCCCGTGGGCGGCCGCTTGGCCACCGATTACGATACGGGGGAGGGCGAAGGGCAGGCTCGCATGGCGAAGAGCGTTGATCGTAACCCGCAACGCAGGAATGTGCTCGCGCGACGTGACCGAGAGCAACACGACGTCTGGCTGGCGCCGAAGAACTGTTTCAATGAGGAAGACGGCATCGACGTTCGCGCCGAGGTAGTGCACGCTGGCTCCCCGCTCCTGCAGCACCCCGCTCACCATCCGGAGACCAACATCGTGCAGCTCCCCCGCCACGCAGCCCGCAACGAGCGCCGGCATGCCCTGCCGGGGACGCGCGTGCCGGAGCGCGAGTTGGGACACGACATCGCGGGCCAGTTCCGTCGTCTCGTGTTCCTGGCCCACACTCAGGGAGCCGTGTTCCCACCCATCGCCAACCTCGTACAGGGCGGGCTTCAGGACCTCGTCGAAGAGGGAGGTCAATGGCACTCCCAGATCATCGGCTATGAGCACTTCCTGCGCCGCCCCCAGCCCTTCCCCGGCGAGCGCCAGTTCCCGGAAGCGCCGGGCCAACTCTCCCGACGCCGGCAACGCGTCCAGGCGGGCAAGCCGTTCCCGGATCTCGCTCAGCGAGCGGTGCTCACTCTGCCATGCCTTGATCGCCCGCACCCTGTCGAGGTCTCGTTCGCGATAGAGCCGGTGACCGCCGGCGGTCCGCACCGGCTGGAGAAGACCCTCTCGCTCCAGAAAGCGCAGCGAGGAGTGGGAGACGTCGGGGTACACGGATTGAAGCGACCGCACGGCGTCACCAATCGCGAACATTTCCACACTCTCGGAATGCGCCATTCTCTGTGCTCGCTCCTTGTCGCGACGTTCCATAGATTCAACGGCCCAGGATGTGCGTTATCTCACCACAGTTCGCCCGACGCGTCGACGAGAGCCGACGCATGCGATGTCGGCAGCGCCATCAACGGCACACCGTCGGCTCGCGAACCTCAACCTTGAGTGTATGTTAATGGGCATGACCGCCCGACAACAGGAGTGTGGATCATGGATTGACCGCTTCATCCCGTTCATTTCAGGTGGAAGTGCCGGCGTTCTCCCGGTTCCCCACGACCCGCGCAGCAAACGACACGGCAAGGGCCGCGTCAGCAGGCGGGCGCGCAGGCTGGCATCCCAGATGCGAACCAGAGGCTGGAGAAGCCAGAATCCGGCCACGAGACATCGATTGCAACCCAAGGAGGCATCCTGATATGGCTAACGA
>DATLHE010000047.1:0-34938 GCA_035540335.1 Thermomicrobiales bacterium
GAACGGGGCGACCGAGGTGGCGCACTGGCGGGTGCTGGCGGGTCCGGAGCCCGCCGGGCGGAACGCACGAACCCCAGCCCGGCGCGCGGGGTTCGAGACGGCGATCGCGCTGGAGTCCGGGGCGGGGTACGTCGCCGTCGAAGCGCTGGACGCGGCGGGGCGGAACGCACGAACCCCAGCCCGGCGGGCTCCGGACCCGCCAGCACCCGCCAGTGCGCCACCTCGGTCGCCCCGTTCCAGCTCGCGTAGATCGTCACCGAGCCCCCGGCGCCGGCCTCGGCCGCGATGTCCGGCGGCGCGCTCGGCCGCCCCACCCACGGCGCCCGGTAGGCCCGGTACGACATCGCGCCCGCCGGCAGGCGACCGTTGAAGCGCAGCTCGCCGTCCGGCCCGAACTCGGAGAAGACCGGCGAGCTCCCCCAGCCGACGAACACGTTGCCGTTCGGCAGCACCTGCACGTTGCCCTGGCTGATCGAGAGCACCTTCGTCGGGTGGACGTACTCGCGGACGAGCGCCGCCGTCATCCGCTCCTCGTCCAGCCGCAGCACCAGGCCACGCGAGTGCCCGCCGGCCTTCAGGTCGGTCTCCGCGTTGTCAAACAACGTCAGCTCGCCGTTCGGGTGCACGCGTGCGTCGTGCTGGTAGGCGAAGCTGGCCCCCTCGGCCATCGCGAAATCGTTCCGCTTTCCGCCCAGGCGCCACACGACGCGGCCCGAGACCCGGTCGATCCGGTAGATGGCGTGGCTGTTCCGGGCGCTGACGACGAGGTGGTCGCCGTCGAGCTCGATCGCGTTCAGGTGCACGTAGTCCCACGGCCTGTCCGGGTCGTCGGGGCGCTTGCCGCCGGCCTCATCGAGGTCGATGTGATCCAGGCTGTGCCACTCGAAGAGCACGCGGCCGGTGGCGATGTCGATCTCCTGGACGATGCCGTCCATCACCGCGCCGTCGATGGGGCCGCCGAAGGGCGTCAGGTTCCACCGCACGGGGTGGTAGATGAGGATCAGCGCCGTGCCCTGCGGCGTGATCAGGAACTCATGGAGATCCCCGCCGGGAAAACCGTTCCCCGCCCGCAGCTCCGCGATCCGCTCGTAGGCGCTGTTGGCGATCACGAAATGCCCGTAGCCGTGCCCGACCGGCGAGGCGCCCTCCCACCAGGTGAGCACCGGCTGCCCCAGATACGTCTGCACCCGGAAATCGTTGCACTGGTTGACGTCGGCGGCCGGCGCCGCGAACCAGACGAGCTCGCCGCGCTCGTCGAGGATCATCGCCCCACTCTGCCCGCCCTCGATCTTCGGCGCGAGGAAGACCTGCCCCGGCGCGGTCTCCTCGGGCGGGGTCGTGACGTCGATCACCGGTGGCCGCAGGTCCGGCCGCGACCGGAATGCCTGCGGCTCGCGCTCGGGCGCCTCCGTCTCGCGGTGCGGCGGCGCGGAGACGAGCGGGGCCGGCGTGGCGACGGAGAAGCGGATCGCGCCGCCGGTGCTCCGTCGCAGCGGGAGCGCGGCCGACACCGTGACCGCCTCGCCCGGCTCGAACCGCGCGTCGGGCAGGAAGCTGGCGCCGTTGCCGTCCGCGTGCGGCACGACGATGCCCGAGTGCCCGCCGCTGCGCGACCCGACCACGGACAGCGGCCCCAGCTGTGAGGCGGACACGCCGCGGAAGCTGATCTCCGTGCCGGGCGACGCGGTCCGCGTGTTGTGCGCGGGGTAAACGGCGATGCCGTTCGAACGCGGCTGCTGGGCGCGGGCCGGGAGCACCCGCGCGCCGGCGAGGGTCAGCAGCCCGGCGCCCGCCGCGCGCAGCCCCGCCCGCCGGCTGAACCGGAGCGCCGCCCGCTCCGTTGATCGCCGTGTCGTCTCGCCCATCGCCTGTCATCCCCAATCGCGTCCACGCCAATGCCGGGCCTCAGGATAGCAAACGGGATGGCCGACCCCACGCCGGATATGACCCTCCGGGCCATCCGGCGCGCACGAACGGAGCCCTACGGGCTGCGCGGCTACGATGACTGGACGTCCCCACCGGCACCCTCGCTTCCTGTCAACCCGAGCGACGTCGAGGGATCCCCATCGATGCGCAGCATCGATATGGTGCGGCCGGCCCGAGTCGTCACCCGTTGAAAGAGCCGTTCCCGGCCGCGTCAGGCGAGGCCGGCGCTACGGCGCCGGGAGATCCTTCGACCAGCTCATGATGATGTGGTTGTTGGGGACGTGGCTGATGTCGTAGCTCCGCACCCCGCAGGGTGTGCGCCGTACGGGCGGCCCTTGTGGCTGACCTGGGCGCGAAGGCGGCCACCATCCCCCTCTACACCCATTACGTGGCCACCTGGCAATCTTCCATAACGTCGAGAAGGCTGCCAGGTTTCCACTCCCCTTGGCAGCCTTGAAACCCGCGTCGCATCAAGGAAAACGACCAAGGCTGCCACCGGCCACGTTGTTCGCGTTGGCAGCCTTGCATAACGATCGCGTCGACAGCCTTAGTGCCCGCCGCCCGCCAGGCGCAGGCCGACGACCCCGGCGATGATCAGCGCGATCGACACCAGCCGCATCGCGTCCCGTGGCTCGCCGAGGAACACGATGCCGAGGATCGCCGTCCCCGCCGCGCCAATGCCCGTCCAGACCGCGTAGGCCGTCCCGACCGGCAGCGACCGCAGCGCGTACGAGAGCATCCCGAAGCTCACCACCGCGAAGACGGCGAAGAGCACGCTCGGCACGGGCCGCGAGAAGCCATGGCTCTCCTTCAGCGAGAGCGCCATCGCGACCTCCACGAGACCCGCGCCGATCAAAATCACCCAGTTCATGACAGCATCCTCCAGACACGGAAAAGGGGCACGCGGACGATGCTTCCGCGTGCCCCTGACGTCTCCGTCAGATGTTTCCGGCGAGCCGCGGTCGTCCGGCCCAACGGTCACATTCGCCCTTGCGAATGCCATTGGTACGGACAGCCCCGCCGTTCCCCCATCACCCGGCCCGGCCGGATGCCTTGTGGTCAACCGCTCGCACGGTGCTGTAATACTCGAGAATTCTACCAGACGCGCTCTCGCCCGACTCGATGCAGTCCGGGATGCCAACACCGCGGAACATGTTCCCCGCGATCGCCAGCCCCGGGATGCGCGCCGCCGCCGTCTCGATCCGCTCGACGCGGTCCAGGTGCCCGAGCGTGTACTGGGGCATCGCCAGCGGCCACCGGTAGACCCGGCTGACCTCCGGCTCGGCGATGATGTCGACCACCTCGCGCAACTCGTCCTGGACGATCCGCACCAGCTCCGCGTCGGAGCGTTGCAGAATCTCCTGCTCGCCCGACCGCCCGACGAAGGCGCGGATCAGCAGGTGCCCCGCCGGCGCGCGGTTCGCCCACTTGGACGACAGCCACGTCATTGCCTTCACCGGCCGCCGCTCGGCCCGCGGCACGAGGTAGCCGAAGCCCTTGGGTGGCTGCGCGTCCGGGCCGACGCGGAGGCCGAGAGCGATCAGCGCCGTCGACACCTGCGGGATCGCCGCCATCGCCGATGCGGCGTCGGCATCGATGCCCTGGAGCAGCCCCGCCGAGACCGTCGCCGGCGTGGCGAGGATCACGGCGTCCGCCGGCACCCGCTCGCTCGACCCGTCGACGGTCAGAAGATACGTGCCGTCCCCCCGCCGCTCGACGCGTTCCACGGCGCGCTCGAGCAGCACCTCGCCGCCCATCGCGACGATCCGCTCGTGCAGCGCGTCCGGCAGCTCGTGCAGCCCCGTCTGGAAGCTGAGGAAGCCCTGCCGCTGCTGCTGGCCGATCGGCCGCATCTGCGCCTCGCGCCGGGCCGCCAGCACACCCTTGATCAACCCGCCGCGCAGCCGTTCGGCCGTCCGCAGCTGGGGAAAGGTCGCCGCCAGGCTGAGCTCGGCGCCGTTGCCGGAGTAGATGCCCGCCATCAGCGGCTCGATCAGGTTGCGGTAGGCCTCGCCGCCAAGGCGCCGCTCGATGAAGTGTTCGAGCGTCTCGTCCTCGTCGCCCGGGACGGGCGGCTTGACGAAGTCGAGCGCCATGCGCAGCTTGCCCCACGGCGAGATCAGGCCCGTCTTCACCATCGGGCCGAGCCTGGTCGGGATCAGCCCGGTGAGACCCTCCGGCATCGGGTGCAGCTTGCCGCCCCGGAGCAGGAACGAGCCCCGGTTCTCATCGTTGGTGCCCTGGAACCGGCTGTCGAGGCCAAGCTCGGTGCTCAGCCCGACGCCGCGCGGCTTCGCCGAGATGAAGGAGTCCGGCCCCGCCTCGATGGTGTAGCCGTCCACCCGCTCGGTGCGGATGATGCCGCCGACGCGCGCGCTGGCCTCATAGACGGTGACCCGCAGCTCCGGCCGACGCTGCAGCAGACGGTGCGCGGCGGCAAGGCCGCTGATGCCACCGCCGACGATCGCAACCGTAAAGCTCACCCACGTACTCCAACGGCATCACTCGCCGGCAGCCAGCCCGCCTCGGCCGCGCGCTCCCGGACCAGCGATGCCAACCCCGCCATGAGCGCCGGATGGTCGTTGACCATCTCGATGCGCTCCAGCTGCATCCCCAGCTCCTTCGCCTGCTCCGCGAACTCGACGTCGATGTCGAAGAGAATCTCCACGTGCTCGCACACGAACCCGACCGGGCAGATCAGCACATGCCGTGCCCCCTCCCGGTGAAGGCGGTCGATGACCTCGCTGCCGTCCGGGCCGAGCCACGGATCGGGCGTCATCGCGGCGCTCTGGTAGGCCCACTCGGCGGGGTGCCCGGGGAACCGCGCGGCCATCGCGTCCTTGGTCGCCTGCAGTTGCGCCTCGTAGGGATCGCCCCACTGCTTGATCCGCTCCGGCAGGCTGTGCGCGGTGTAGATGATCGGCACCGACGCGCGGACGTCCTCGGGGAATGCCTCCAGCGCGGCGGTGATGCGGTCCTCCAGCGCGTCGAGGTAGCCCGGCAGCAGGTTCCAGCTCTCGATCGGCGCCGTCTCGATACCGCCGGCGAACTCGTCGACCTTCGCCATGTAGGCGCCGATGCTCATCTTCGAGTAGTGCGGCGCCATGGCGAGGGTGACGGCCCGCGTGACGCCGGACTGCGCCATGTCCGCGAGGGTGTCCTTGATGAACGGGTGCCAGTGGCGCATCCCGTCCCACACCTTCCAGCGCTCGCCCGGCTGCGCCCGCGCGTTGAGCTCGCGCTCGATGCCGGCGCCCTGGGCCCGTGTCAGCTCGAGAATCGGCGAGCGGCCGCCGATCTGCTCGTAGCGATCCTCGACCTCCCGGAAGATCTCCTCGGAGGTCTCGCGGTAGTTGCGGACATCCATCAGGTAGGGGCGCACATCCGCCATCGTATCCGGGCCGCCGTAGGCCATGATGAGCAGATGATGGGTCGCGGTGTCGTTGGTCATAAAGGTACTCACCTTGTCTGGCACGAAGGTGCCGTGGTCCATGTCACGCGGCCGCGGACCTGGTGGCTGGAGCGCAGGGATGAATGAGCGTCCTGGGTCATCAGCGGGGGAGCAGCGTCCGCGGCCCTGGCGCGCAATGCGCCCGTTCGCTTGGTCATTGGTAGCACAAATGACCCCCGAGGGGTGTCGGGAGAACCCCCCAAGTGGTCACGTGACGACGCGGCGCTCGCCGCGCGGCACCGTACGGTAGGATACCAACGAAATGAGCCGCCGCGGCACGGAATTCGGGGAATCGGACAGCGAGGCGATGAGGGAGCCAGAGAACAGCACGGACGAGCACACGCTCGGCAGGGCCGACCTGATCACGCTGATCGTCGTGGTCGCCCTCGTCGTCGCGATCTCGGCGCTGTTGCTGATCATCTTGTTCTGACCGGTTCGTGCCGGGGTCGACAGGGAGTCGGCCCGTACGGCCTGCCCTGCCCCTGCGGGCGCCCCTGCAGGCCGCAGCCGGGGGCGGTGGCCGACCTCGCCCCCGTCCATCCGCCCATACGACGATTGGCGGGGCGTTCCATCGTCGTAGCCGCGCACCCGGAAGGGTGTGCGCCACACGATCCGCAGGGCCACATCCCGGCGATGGGCGACCTTGTAAGATCCCCGTACGAGTTCTCTACAAGCAATCTGAGAATCGCCTAGCTGTACACCCGCACCAGCAGCTGGCCGGCCTGGTTGGTGACCGTCTTGACGGCGGTGACGCCGGGACGGCGCTCCGCGTAGGCGTTGGCGACCAGCACCACGGCATCCGTCAGCGCCCGCAGGACGACGGTGTCGTTGCGCTCGGAGAAGGAATCCTTCACCTCGAGCTCGCCGCGCTGCTTGATGATCACGTGCTTGAACCAGTTGATCGGGTCGCTCACGTCGGCGTCGGGCATCCCGGCGTCGGCGGCGGCGGCGCGCAGGCCCTCCAGCGTCGTCGGCTGCGGCGTGGAGGCGCTGGAGGTCGGCTCCTGGGGCGGCAGCGGGCCGGTCAGGAGGTCGTGGCGGCCGACGGAGTCGTCCACCACCTCGAAGAGCGGCGTGCGGTTGCCGCCGTAGAGCGTGTCGCCCGTCTTGAGCACGATCGACGCGTTGGCGGTGACGGTCGTCGCGGTCGAGAGGCGCTCGCGGCGATCCTCACCGCCGAAGGCGACGAAGCTGGCCACCTGCTGGCCGTTGAGGTCGATGATCTGGATCAGCTCATTGGCCCGGACCTCGAGTGCCGCGGCCGCGCCAACCCCGATCTGGCGCGCCATGACCGCCCGATGCCCCACGAGTACATTCGCCATCGATGCTCTGCTCTTTCTGCCTGGATCCGCTGCACGCGCGTCGTCCATCAACGCGCCGCCCGTCGTCGTGTTGTCGCGTATTGTCGCAGGCTTCCGGCGGGATGGTCCAACACGGCATCCTTTCATCGCGCGTTCACGTTTGGCGGACCCCAGGATGCGTATCCTGTGCGGAGTGTGTGGCACCGTGAGCGCACATGTGACGGTTACCCGGAGACAGCGTCCTTCATGCCCGAGACCCCCCTGCGATCGGTCGTCCTCCTCGCCCTGCGGCTGGGCTTCACCGCCTTCGGCGGCCCGGCGGCGCACATCGCGATGCTCCGCGACGAGGTGGTCGGCCGCCGCGCATGGACCACCGAGCAGCGGTTCCTCGACCTCATCGGCATCACCAACCTGATCCCCGGGCCGAACTCGACCGAGATGGTGATGCACATCGGGCAGGAGCGCGCCGGCCGGAAGGGGCTCGTCGGCGCCGGCGCGGCGTTCATCCTCCCCGCCGCCTCGATCACGCTCGTATTCGCCTGGCTCTACGTGCGGTACGGCACGACACCCGAGGGCGAGTGGCTCCTGCGCGGCATCAAGCCGGTCGTGCTTGCGGTCGTCGTGCAGGCGATCTGGAATCTCGGCAAGACCGCCTTCAAGAGCACGCTCCTCGCCGCGGTCGGCACGGCCGTCTTCGGCCTCTACCTGCTCGGCGTGAACGAGATCCTGCTCCTCTTCGGCGGCGCGCTCGTCGCCTTCCTGCTCCAGCGCGTCATGACCTCCGGCCAGCGACCGTCCGCCTCGTCGTTCGTCGCCCCGCTGCTGGCGCCGGGCGGCCTCTCGCTCGCCGTCGCCGCCACGGCGACGGTGCCCTACAGCCCGCTGCGTCTCTTCCTGACGTTCCTGAAGATCGGCAGCGTCCTCTACGGCTCCGGCTACGTACTGGTCGCCTTCCTCCGCAACGACCTCATCGAGCGCCTCGGCTGGCTGACGGAGCAGCAGCTCCTCGACGCCGTCGCGGTCGGCCAGTTCACCCCAGGGCCGGTCTTCACGACCGCGACGTTCGTCGGCTACGTCGTCGGCGGCTTCCCGGGCGCGGTCCTCGCCACGATCGGCATCTTCCTGCCGGCGTTCGTCTTCGTCGCGTTCGCGCACGCGCTGATCGCACGGCTGATGACGCTGACCTGGGTGCGGCCGCTGCTGGACGGCGTCAACGTCGCCGCGATCGGGCTGATGGCGGCCGTCGCCGTGATCCTCGCGCGGGACGCGGTCGTCGACGTGCTGACCGCGCTGCTAGCGGCGGCCGCGTTCGTGCTGCTAGTGAGGTTCCGGGTCAACTCGGCGGTGCTGGTTGCCGGCGGCGGGCTGATCAGCCTCGCCTGGCAGTACGCGCTGTAGGGCCATCCTCCAGCCCGACGTTCCGGGCCGCCGGGTCGACATTGCGGCAGGCGGCATGCGATTGTACGGACCAGAACGACACGATCGGCGATCTCAGCAACTGGAGCAGGAGGCTTCACTATGCAACGGTGTCCCAACTGCGGCGCGGCCGTCCGCCCCGGCGCGAAGTTCTGTACATCCTGCGGCACCCGCCTCAATCTCGACCAGGCGTCCGCGCCCGCGGCCGAATCCACCTGGGGCGCGTCCGCGACGACCGATGAAACCCTCGTCGCCACCCCGGCCGTGACGCCCGAAACGAGCCCGGAGACGACGGACACCACGGCGGCGACCGACACCGACGCGGCCGGCAGCATCGTCAACGACCCGGAGGCGGGTGTCGACACCGGTTCCAGCGCGGCCCAGGGTGCCGATGCCGTGACCGGCTCGCCGTGGCGCGCCCCGACCACCGACGCCGTGACCGAGAGCGAGGCGCGGGACGCCGAGACGACGGAGGCGGCGTCCACGGCAGAATCGACGACCTCTCCCACGTCCTGGACCTGGGCGCAGCGCAGCCCCTCGACGCCCGAGCCCGAAGCCACCGCGGACGCCGAGGCTGAGGCCTCCGACGTCGCGGCCACGGCGCCGAAGGAGACCACCTGGACATCACGCTGGCCAACCATGGGCGGCGCGGAGGAGACCGCGACCGGGGCAACCGACGCCACCGGGGAGGAGTCGCCGGCCGACCGCTTCGCCGAGGGCCTGGAGGCCGAGCCTACCGTCCCGGAGACAGAGGCCGAGCCGGAAGAAGCGGCGACGACGGAGATCGAGGAGACTGACGCGACCGAGCTCGAGGAAACGGCGGCGAGCACGACAGAGAACGTTCCGGCCGAAACGTCGCCCTCGACCTCATGGACGTGGGGGCAACCGGTCGCCGAGGAGCCGGAGACTGTCACCGAGTCGGAGACGATCGTCCCAGCCGCGTCCATCACCGAGGAGGATGCCGCCACGGCGCCGGATGTCGCGACCTGGGATGAGCCCATCGCCGTCGCGGCCGCTGTCGCCACCGCCGGCGAGGCTGGGGAGATGGACGAGGACAGCGCCCGCCAGCGGGCCGCCACGCTGCTCGACGAGCTCCGCGCGTTGCTCCCGCAGATTGGCGCCAGCGCCACCGTCGCCGTGGCCGCGAGCGAGACGACGATCGCGGCGGGCAGCGGCGTCGCCGACGAGCTTGCGCGCGTGCGCGACGAGGCCGGCGACTTCTCCGGCCTGCGGCGCACGCTGGAGTCCGCCCGCGACTATCCGCGCGATGTCGACACGATGCTGGACCTCGTCAACCGCGCCGACCGCCTGCTGGCGCTGCTGGACAGCCACGAGGCGCTCCGCCAGTCGGTTGACGACGCGATCAGCCAGCTACGGAGCTCATAACGATCCAGATGAACCTGTCGCCCCGGTGCCCGGGGTTCGTTCCGGATCGCGCCGGCTGGCACCGGTTCGCCTCTGAATCAGCGAGGGCGCATACCCTTCGGGGTGCGCGGCGACGTTCGGATGAAGGAGAACCCCCGGGCGGAATTGCCCGGGGGTTCCGTGTCCCGTGTCCGCCGTCGCTATCCCTCGGCCCAGGCAAAGGGCCAGAGGTCGAGCGCGAAGATCATCCGTTGCCAGAAGGCGATGTTCTCCACCGCGCTGAAATTCAGCGTGGCGACGTTCCCCGCAACCTGCTCGTCCGCCGGCGACTCCAGCGTCATCAGGTCGCTGTAGGGCTGCGGGCTGACCGCCGATGCCATGTTCTCCACCCGCCAGGCGACGACCTCGGCGGCGAGCGCGGCGTCCTCGGGCGAATCGGTCAGCAGCCGCGCCAGGAAGCGCGTCTCGGGGCCGTCGACCGGCACCGGCGTGCCCTGACCGGCCGGAGTCCTGGCCCCGGCGGTGATGCCGAAGAGGGCCAGCGCCAGCGGCGGCATCGCGCCCACGGCGTCGTCCGACTCGGCGAGGATGTCCGCGCCGGTCACCTGCCCGCCTTCGGGCGTGATGCTGGAGACAGAGAGCGCCTGGCCCGGCAGGGCGATCACGTTCACCGTGTCGTCCGGCAGCGTCTCGATCACCTCGGCCAGCTCGGCGTCATTCGCCGCCGAATCGCCGCCGTCGACGGCCAGCCCCTGCACCTGCTGCAGCAGCCGCGCCGTCCGCGCGAAGACGACGACGTCGTCGATGATCGCCGCGTTGTTGAGCGCGCCGACGCCGATCGTCGTGATCGGCGAAGTCATGTCGTGCTCGCCCTCCTGCCCCGCCGTCCAATAGGGGCCGAACTCGCCGTCCATGCGCTCGTAACCGGCCTTTTCCCACACGGCGGGCAGGCGATCGACCGGTAGGCCGGCGTAGTAGGCGATCTGGTCGGGCGGGTTGCCGGCGACGAGGATCTGGCTGGCGTCCAGGGCCGAGAAGCCGAACGTCTCCTCCGCCTCCGGGGACAGCGCATATCGGGTGAGATTGTCCAAGACCGCCAGCGCGTTGGTGACCTCGACGATGCTCACGTCGGGATCGCGCCAGTCATTGACGCCCAGCGACGCGAAGTGCGTCTCCAGGTCGACCCAGGAGAAAAGCAGCTGGTCGGGATCGGGGCCGCCCATCGCGGCCACCGGGACCAGCCGCAGCAGCGCGTTCAGCCGCCCCTGAGCGGTGCCCGGAGCCGCGCCGGAGTCGGCAGGCGTGCCCTGGAAGGCCATGACGCGCTCGACGCCCGGTGCCGCCATGAGCCCGGCGGCGCCAAGCATCAACGCGCGCCGGGAGAGCCCGGGGAAGCGTCGCGCCGGCTGGTGGAGATGAATGATTCCTGCCATCGCTGGTCCTTTCATGCGAGGACGGTCGTCGGTCATGTCGTCGTTCCGGGCGCCAGACGCGCCGGGAGATGGCTCGTTCGCGATTGTGCACGCTCCACGATAACGGAAATGTGCGTCAGAACGATGAACGAGCGCTAATCGTCGCCGGTTTCGGGATCGACGGGCGGGCTCCACATCACGAAGCCGAGATCGCGCTCCCGCACGATCGCCAGCCAGTCGGCCGCGCCGTGCAGTGGCCGCGCGCGCAGCGTCAGCAGCGCCGGGCCATCCCCCGTACCAACGATCTGGATCCCGATCGGTTTCATGCGAGCCGTGTACGGCTGCCCGGTAGTGGGAGAACGCTCCTCGCGCAGTGCGTGTTCCGCCTGGACCATCGCCCGGGTCGCCTCGTCCGCGTTCTCGAAGCTGAGGACGAGCGTCATCGGCGGCGTGGCGGCGGGCGCCTCCGGTACGCCGACGCCGACCAGGACCAGGTCGGGCGGCGGCATGGCGGGCACGGCCGCGGGCGTGCCGGCGATCGGCGGGGTGGCCGCCGGCGAGCTTTCAGGCGTCGCCGACGCGGCGGGGGCAGACGACTCCAGCGCCGAGCCCTTGGCGATGACGGCGGAGGCTAGGTCCCGCGTGCCGGTGCCGGGGGCGAGCAGCGCGGCCATCTGCGGATTCTCGGCCAGCGAGGGCTTGTCGCCCCGGACGACGCCGAGCACCGTCTCCAGTCGGGAGATGCGCGAGGCGGCGATGAGCGTGCCGTCATCGAGCAGCACGACGTTATTGAAGCTGCCGAGCGCCGGGCGGCTGGCGGGCGCGGAGAGGTCGATCGTGTCGCCAGGGAACAATGACCAGAGCGTCACGCTCTGGCTGGCAACGGCCTGGTAGCCGGAGCGGACCCAGGCCGCCTGCAGGGCGTCGCGGTCGAAGTCGCCCTTCAGGATGAGCACGAAGTCCGGCGCCTGCCCAACGGCGAGCACCTGGTCGACGTCCTTCAGCGCGAAGCCGTAGGTCTGCTCCCAGATCGGGTCGTCGCCGCGGGTGGCGAGGATCGAGGGCAGCGCCAGAGTGTCGAGCTCCGCCTGCCAGGCCGCGTAGCCCGGGTCCTCCGGCCCGGCCGGCCGGGGAATGCCGCGGGCCGCCATCCACGTCTTGATATCGGCGTAGCGGGCGACGTCGCTGAGCGGCAGGCTGCCGTCCGCGAGGCGGTCGGGGGCATAAGTGAGCAGATCCGGCAGGCTCCCGGCGGGCACCGTGGGCACGACCGGCGTCGTCGGCAGTGGCGTCGCCGCCAGGGTTGGCGCCGGCGAGGCCGCCGGGGTCGCCACGCCGATCGGCGTCTCGGTCGGCAGGATCGGGGAGTCCTCGTTGCGGACGAGGACCAGCATCCACGCGACCACCGCCACGGCGGCGACCACGGCGATGACGACAACGATTCCGGCGGGGGAGATCCGGCGTCGCGGAGCCATCACCGGTGCGCGGCCTCGGCCATCATCCTTCGGGGGTGACGAAGGACAGCCGCGCCTGGAAGGCGTCGGCGGAGCGGTAGGCGGTGGAGACGCTGGCCCCGGCGTGGATGCGCTGGATCGCCTCGCCCAGCAGCTCCGCGACGGAGAGAATGACCAGCTTGTCGAAGACCTTCTCCGTGGGCAGCGCGATCGTGTTGGTGACCACCACCTCCTTGATCGGGCTCGCCGTCAGACGCGCGACCGCGGGCCCGGAGAAGACGGGGTGAATGCAGGTCGCGTAGACCTCCGTCGCGCCGTTCATCAGGCAGACGTCGGCCGCCTGCGTGATCGAGCCAGCGGTGTCGATCTCGTCGTCGACGATGACGACCTGCTTGCCCTCCACCGAGCCGATCAGGTTGAGCGCCTCCGACTGGTCCTGGTTGCCGATGCGGCGCTTCTCGATGATCGCCAGCGGACATTCGAGGATGTCGGCGAAGTTGCGCGCCCGCTTGGTGTTGCCGAGATCGGGCGAGACGACGACCGGGTTGCGCAGCCGCCGCTCGACGAAGTACTGCGCGGTCAGGTACATCGCGCTCATCTCGTCGACCGGGATGTCGAAGAAGCCCTGGATCTGGCCGGCGTGGAGATCGACCGTCAGTACGCGGTCGGCGCCGGCCTGGACGATCAGCTTCGCCACCAGGCGCGCCGTGATCGGCACCCGCGGCTGGTCCTTCTTGTCCGTGCGGCCATAGCCGTAGTAGGGGATGACGGCCGTGATCCGGCCCGCCGAGGCCCGCTTCAGCGTATCGATCATGATCAGCATCTCCATGATCGCGTCGTTCACCGGCGTCGTGAACGACTGGACCACGAAGACATCGTCCTGGCGCACGCTGGAGCCGATGCGGACGAAGGTGTTGTCGTTGCTGAACTTGAAGACCTCGGCGCGGCCCCGCGGGATGCTGAGGTACTCGCAGATCTCGTTCACCAGCGCCGGATTCGAGTTGCCACTGAAAATGGAGATCTGGTCGTAGGAGCCCGCCACGGTCGTCACGTCCTTCCCGCCTTGCGGCGCGTGTCATGCCTGAGCCGCCCGCGCGGCCTCAGGGAACCGGATCCGCCGCCTCGTCGAGCGCGGTGAGCCGGACGAGCGCCTCGCGCGCCGCCGCCTGCTGCGCCTCGCGCTTGCTGCGCCCGCGGCCGACGCCGAGCTGCTCGCCCTGGACGGTCACCGCGACGGTGAACTGGCGGGCATGGTCCGGCCCCTCGGCGGCGACGGTCTCGTAGGCCGGCGCGTCCTGGGCCCGCTCCTGCAGGACCTCCTGCAAGCGTCCCTTGGGATTGGCGCTGCCCTCGTCGGCGAGAATCTCGCTCATGTCACGATCGAGGAAGCCGTGCACGAACCGCGCGGCGGCGTCCCGCCCCTGGTCGAGGTGGATCGCGCCGACCAGCGCCTCGAACGCCCCGGCGAGCATGCGGTCGCGCGCGCTGTGCGTAACGCTCTCGCCAGTACCGAGGTAGAGCCCCTCGTCAAGCCGCAGCTCGCGCGCCCAGCGCACCAGCGTCTCGGCGCGCACGAGCGCGACACGATGCCGGGTCAGCGAGCCCTCGTCGGCGACGGGATCGACGTTGTAGAGGTGCTCGGCGACGATCGCGCCGAGCAGCGCGTCGCCCAGGAACTCGAGCCGCTCGTTGCTCTGCAGGATGGCGTCGACCTCCGGCAGCATCAGCCAGTCATGCAGCACTGAGCGATGCGTCAGCGCCAGCCGGAAGAGGCGCGGGTTGGTAAAGGCGATGCCGATGTGGTCGGCCAGCGCCCGCTCGGCGGCCGGGTCCGGCAGCCGGAACGGCGTCGGCGCCGTGGCTTGGGCTCGTGGTTGCTTCTCAGTCACCGGGTCGTGTGCTCCATTAACCGGTCCAGCGCCGGGAAGAGATCGATACCGGCAACCTGCGCGATGTCGCCGAGGTGGGACCAGTCGATCGTGATGGCGTAGATGTAGTGGTTCTCGTCGGTCTCGATCGAGCGCGATGCGGCCAGATCGTAACTGACGAGGAAGCCGATCAGGGCGTCGGCGATCCGGTTCTGCTCCGGATCCCGATCGTCGAGCAGGAGCTCGTCTTCGCCCAGCTTCGCCCGCCGCCAGGCCCGGGCCAGCCCCTGCGCGAAGGCGGGCGCCAGCTCGTCGGCGCGGTTCTCCTCGCGGCGCATGGTTTCCATCTGGTCCGACACGATCTCGCGCCCGGACTCCGACGCCGAGGCGTCGAGCTCGACGGCGCGCATCTCGGTCCTGAGCACCCAGCGCTTCATGATCGTGTCGAGCAGGCGTCGCACTTCGTCCGCCACGTTGCCCTCCCTGACGTCACCGAGCGTTGATTCCTCCACCCCACGGCGGGAGGCCGTGATGGGCGGATTATACGCCGAAGCCACCCTCAGCCCCGGCCGGACCGCTCCTCCGGGCGATGTGCGGGGGCTCGCCTTTCAGGGTACGCGGCGACGTCGTCGCGCCGAAGAGCGGTCTACAATCCATCCCAATTGGCTGTTCGCGTGCAAGAAAGGCGCAATCCTTGAGGCGATTCACCCAGGTCGACGTCTTTACGGACACATTGATGTTTGGCAATCCCGTCGCGGTTGTCCATGACGCGGACAGCATCACGGACGACGATATGGCGGCGTTCGCGCGATGGACCAATCTCTCCGAGACGACGTTCCTCCTCTCGCCGACGGACGAACGGGCCGACTACCGGCTGCGCATCTTCACCCCCGGCGGCGAACTGCCCTTCGCCGGCCATCCGACGCTGGGCTCGGCCCGCGCCTGGCTGGCGGCCGGTAACGCGCCGCAGGCGTCCGGGATGCTCGTGCAGGAGTGCGGCGCCGGGCTGGTGAGGATCCGGCAGGACGGCGACCGGCTCGCCTTCGCCGCGCCGCCGCTGGTGCGCGAGGGCCCGGTGGACATCGCCGTGATGGCGCAGATCACGCGGGCGCTCGGGATCGATCCGGACCTGATCGAGGCGGCGAACTGGGTGGACAACGGCCCCGGCTGGATCGGGCTGCTGCTCCTGGGCGCGGAGGATGTGCTGGAGCTGACGCCCGACTTCGAGCTCCTGGGCACCCTCGCCGTCGGCGTCATGGGCCCCTATGACACAGATGAAGGGGGCCTGCCAACCTACGAGACGCGGGCCTTCGTGCCCGGTCTCAGCGTGCCGGAGGACCCCGTCACCGGCAGCCTCGCGGCCGGGTTTGCCACGTGGCTGATCGGCGATGGCCTCGCGCCGGACCGCTATCTCGTCCGGCAGGGGACGCGGCTCGACCGCCGCGGCCGCATCCACGTGCAGCGGGACGGCGAGATCTGGATCGGCGGCGACTCCGTGATCGGCGTCTCGGGCGAGGTCGCCCTGTAGGTCGAGATGTCGTCCCTACGATGATGGCTCCGCCCGGAAGCGCACGCCCAGCTCCGCCATCACCGGCGCCAGGATACGGATCGCCCTCGGGCCGACCCCGTGCAGCGCGAGGAGCTCCTGCTCGGTGTAGGCGGAGAGCTGCTCGACCGTCGTCACCCCGATCGCCGCCAGCGCGCGCGTCGCCGGCGCCCCGATCTTCGGCAGCGGCGTCCCCGCCGGATCCCGCCGTGATTGCGTGTCGTTCACAGGCTCACATCCCTCCCCTCATGCCGGCGTCGCTTCTTCTATCGTGTCACGATCGGGCAAGATCGTGTGTAATAGACAGTGCCGGCGCGTCCCGCCGGCAACCACGCGCACGCCCGGTGCGCCGCGATCAGTCCATCATCCCCGTTGGAAACCCCACGGAGGGAGACCTTCATGAGCGCATTTCTCGACCTGATCAAGAGCCGGCCCGTGTTCTACGACGGCTCGATGGGCGCCACGATCCTCAACCTGGGCCTGACCCCGGAGGATTACGGCGGGCAGGCCACCGAGGGATACAACGACTACCTCTCCGTCGTGAAGCCGGACGTGATCGAGACGATCCACGCCTCCTTCCTCGAGGCCGGCGCCGACGTCATCGAGACCAACACCTTTGGCAGCAGCGTCATCAAGGCCGAGGAGTACGGCCTCGGCGCGCAGGCCTACGACATCAACCGCACCGCCGCCGCGCTCGCCCGCCGCGTCGCCGACGAGTACAGCACCGCCAGCCGCCAGCGCTTCGTCGTGGGCTCGATCGGCCCCTCCGGCCTGCTACCTGCGTCGGAAGACCCGATGCTCGGCAACCATCGCTTCCAGGAGGTCGTCGATCTCTTCGTGCCGCAGGTGCGCGGCCTGCTCGACGGGGGCGTCGACGCGCTGATCATCGAGACGGTGCAGGACATCCTCGAGCTCAAGGCGACGATCTTCGCCGCCCGCCGCGTCTTCAAGGAGGCGGGCAAGAAGGTGCCGATCCAGGCGTCCATCACGCTCATGCCGTCGGAGCGGATGCTGCTCGGCACCGACATCGGCGCCGCGCTGAATATCCTCGAGCACCTCAACGTCGACATCATCGGCCTCAACTGCTCGACCGGCCCCGACTACATGCGCGAGCCGGCCCGCTACCTCGGCGAGCACAGCACGAAGCCCGTCTCGATTATCCCGAACGCCGGCCTCCCCCAGAACGTCAACGGCATCGCCGTCTTCCCGATGGAGCCGGAGCCCTTCGCGCGCGACCTGCGCGACATGGTCGAGCGCTCCGGCGTCGGCATCGTCGGCGGCTGCTGCGGCACCACGCCAGAGCACATCGGCCTCATCGTCAAGGAGGTCACGGGGCTGCCGGTGACGGCCCGCCCGCTCAAGCCGCGCACCAAGGTCGCGAGCATGATCAAGGCGATCGACCTCGCCCAGGACCCCGCCCCGACGATCATCGGCGAGCGGGTGAACACGCTCGGCTCGCGCAAGGTCAAGCGCCTCGTGCTGGCCGACGATCTGGATAGCGTGGTCAACGTCGCCGTCGGCCAGATCGAGGAGGGCGCGCACCTGCTCGACGTCTCCGTGGCGACGACCGAGCGCGAGGCCGATGAGGCCGATCTCATGCGCCGTCTCGTCAAGAAGCTCGCGCTGTCGGTGGAAGGTCCCCTGGTCATCGACACCACGGAGGCCAACGTCGTCCAGGACGCGCTGGAGCAGTACCCGGGCCGCGCGATCATCAACTCCATCAACATGGAGAACGGCCGCACGCGCATCGAGAACGTGATGCCGCTGGCGATGGCCCACGGCGCCGCGGTGGTCGCGCTCACCATCGATGAGGACGGCATGGCGAAGACGCGCGAGAAGAAGCTCGAAGTCGCGCGGAAGATCTACACGATCGTCACGGAGGAATATGGGCTTGCGCCAAGCGACCTGATCTTCGATGCCCTCACCTTCCCGCTCACCACGGGCGATGATGAGTTCCGGCCCTCGGCGGTCGAGACCATCGAGGGCATCCGCCTGATCCACGAGGCGCTCCCGGAGGTCAACTTCACGCTCGGCATCTCGAACGTCTCGTTCGGGATCAACCCGGCGGCGCGCAAGGTCGTCAACGCCGTCTTCCTCGACGAGTGCATCAAGGCCGGGCTGACGATGGCGATCATCCATCCGTCCCACGTCCTCCCGCTCTCGGAGATCCCGGAGGAAGAGGTCGAGCTCGCGCGGGACCTGGTCCTCAACCGCCGGGAGGACGCGCTCGGCCGCATCATCTCGTTCTACGAGGGACGCACCGAGGAAGCCGCCACCGGACCGGACCCGATGCTGGAGATGGGTGTCCGCGAGCGGCTGCACTACCGCATCGTGCACCGCAAGAAGGAAGGCATCGAGGCCGACATCGACCAGGCGGTCGCCGAGAGCGGCGATGCCGTCGACGTGCTCAACAACGCGCTGCTGCCGGCGATGAAGGAGGTCGGCGACAAGTTCGGCGCCGGCGAGCTGATCCTGCCCTTCGTGCTCCAGTCGGCCGAGGCGATGAAGAAGGCCGTCGCCCAGCTCGAGAACTACCTCGAGAAGCAGGAAGGCACGACCAAGGGCACCGTCGTGCTGGCGACCGTCTACGGCGACGTTCACGACATCGGCAAGAACCTCGTCAACACGATCCTCACCAACAACGGCTACACCGTGCACGACCTCGGCAAGCAGGTGCCGATCAGCCGCATCATCGACGCGGCGGTCGAGCACAAGGCGACCGCGATCGGTCTCTCGGCGCTGCTCGTCTCCACGAGCAAGCAGATGCCGCTCTGCGTCAAGGAGCTGCACCACCAGGGGCACAGCTTCCCGGTGATGATCGGCGGCGCGGCGATCAACCCGGCCTACGCGCACCGCTCCCTCTTCGTCGAGGAGGACACCCCCTACGAGCCGGGCGTCTTCTACGCCAAGGACGCGTTCGAGGGCCTCTCGCTGATGGACCAGATCGTCGTCCCCGAGAAGCGGGCGGAGCTCAAGGAGACCACGCTCGAGCGGGCGCTGAAGACGCTCAACAAGCCGACCCGCGAGTCGTTCCTGAACTCCGCCGACCCGAACGACACGAAGCGGTCCGAGACGCGCATCCTGGAGGACGTGCCGACCCCGCCGTTCTGGGGCGTGCGGGAGATGACGGACTTCTCGCTGGACGATGTCTGGCCGCACATGGACATGAAGACGCTGTTCCGCCTGCACTGGGGTGGCAAGGGCGTGCAGGGCGAGGCGTGGGAGAAACTGCTGAACGAGGAGTTCCTGCCGCGCCTGGCCCGGATGGAGGAAAGCGCGAAGGAGCACGGCTGGCTGCAGCCGCGCGTGCGCTTCGGGTTCTTCCCCTGCAACAGCGAGAACAACGATCTGATCATCTACGACCCGGAGGAGCAGGACCGCGAGATCGAGCGGTTCACCTTCCCGCGCCAGCCCGCGCGCGAGCGCCTCTGCCTGGCGGACTACTTCCTGCCGGTCGGGTCCGGCAAGAAGGACGTCGTCGAGTTCCAGATCGTGACGATGGGCAAGGTCGCGACCGAGCAGACGGACCGGCTGCAGGCCGCGGGCGACTACAGCGAGAGCTACTTCACGCACGGCCTGAGCGTGTCGGCGGCCGAGGGCCTGGCGGAGCTGGTCCACCAGCGCGTGCGCGGGATGCTCGGCATCGGCGAGGACGGCGGCAAGCGCTACTCGTGGGGCTACCCCTCCTGCCCGGACCTCGAGCACCACGCGATCGTCAACCGGCTGCTGGACATGGCGTCGATCGGCGTCGAGGTGACCGAGGGCTACCAGTTCAACCCGGAGCAGACGACCGCCGCGATCGTCGTCCACCACCCGGACGCCAAGTACTTCGCGCTCCTGCGCACCGGCGGCGACCCCGCCGCCGCGGTCCCAGAGGCGGCGGTCGCGAGCTGAACAGGACGTGGTTGAGCACGACCTGATGAAAGCGGGAGGGCGCAATGCCCTCCCGCTTTCGCGTTGTTATGGAAGACTGCCAACATAAACAACCTGGCCGGTGGCAGCCTTCCCCGATTTCGTTGATGTGGGGCGGATTTCAAGGCTGCCAAGGTGGTTCTGAAACGTGGCAGCCTTCGCGACGTTATGGAACGCTGCCAGGTGGCCACGTAATGGATATGAGGGGGCGTTGGCCAGGTAGGGGATGGCGGGCCAGGCGGCGACCGTCAACGATTGAGCGCGGGCAGCACCTCGTCGATCAGCACCTCCGCTGTCGTCAATCGCGGAAATCCACCGCAATCGAGCAGGAAGCAGTCGACGCCGAGTTCGATGAACGGCTGCATCTGCTCGATGATTTGCGCTGGCGTGCCGACGAAGTCTTCTCCCGCCACACGACGTCCTCCTGCCAGCACGGCGACGTCCGCCTCGTTGGGCGCACAGGCGCACCCGCCCGCCCACACCCGGCGGACCGTCGCGGGATCGCGCCCGACCTCGTCGCACGCCCGCTCGAATTCCTCGACGTATCGGCGGTAGGCCTCGATCCCGGTCGAAGAGACGTTCCACCAGTCGGCGTGCCGGGCCGTCAGCCGCAGCATCCTGGGGCCGAACGCTCCGACCATGATCAGCGGTGACTGAAGCGGCTTCGGCTCGCAGCGGGCGTCCGTCACCCGGTAATGTTCTCCCTCGAACGTCACGCATTCCTGCGTCCACATCGCGCGGATAATGGCCAGCGCCTCGTCGAGCGCCGCAACCCTGTCGGCGCCGCGCGGGAATTCGTAGCCGTAGGCCAGGTGCTCCCTCTCCTGCCATCCCGCGCCGATGCCAAGGACGTACCGGCCGCCGGACATGAACGCGAGCGTCGCGCTCATCTTGGCGACGAGCGCCGGGTTCCGGAAGCCGTTGCAGAGCACCGAGTGGCCCCATAGCAGGTTGGGGTGCAGCGCCGAGAGGTACGCGAGCGACGTCCACCCCTCCAGCATCTCGCCCTCGAGGTGGTCGATGCACCAGGCGGAGGCGACGTGGCCGGTCACGAGCGCAAGGAGATCGTTGACCCGCCGCATGTAGCCGTGTCGATGCGCGGTGTCCAGCATGTCATCTGGCACGATGAGACCGAACTCCCGGTGAGCCATGGACAGATCTCCGCCTTGGGCGAGAGCTTTCGGAATAGTTACCCCTTCCCATCGTATCCCAGAGGCGTCCGGAGCGCGGCACATGCCTCCCGTAAGCCCGAGGTTTACTATCCAGGCGTCGCACAGAACCGGATATGGTTGTACCTGCTGTGCTGAAGTCGTACACCAGCCGAGGAGGTCGCACATGGTCATCCGCACCATCAACGTACGTCACAAGGGACAGATGACACTTCCCGCTGATGTTCGCGAGGATCTCGGCGTGAAGGAGGGCGGCGATCTCGTTCTGGAACGCCGGGGAAGCGAGTGGGTCCTGATCCGGCCGGACGATGTTGTGGACCCGACCGCAGGAATCCTCAAGGATTATGCCTATGCTCGCAATCCTGACGTCGAGGAGGAAAAGGCGTGGATTGCGAACAGCATTGCCGAAACTGCGGACAACATTGACGAATGAGTCAACCGGAGATCGCCTCGATCGATACCACCATTCTCCTTCGCCATCTCCTGCAGGATCACGACGAGCACTCCCCTCGCGCGTCCGCACTGTTGCTCGATGTCCGGAAGGGTACGAAGCGGATCTTCTGCCCATCGACGGTCATCTTTGAAGCCATTCACGCGTTGCACAGGCGGGCCAACATCCCACATCCCGCTGTGGCCATGGCGCTGACAAACCTGATCGAGTTGCCGAACTTCGTCATGACCGATGAACCGGTGGTCATCGCGGCTCTCGAATTCTGCACGCAGCAGTCTCCCCTGGACGACGCCGACTGTTACCATCTGGCGCTCACCCGAGAGCTCGCCATGAGTCGGATCTACACCTTCGACAAGAAGATGGACCGGTTCCCCGGCGTCGAGCGGATTGAACCGTAGGGCGATCCTGGCGGGCGCCTTGACCTGAGGCGGCGGGTCGACGACAGTCTTTGGGAATGGTCCGTCACCGGAGCATTCCGCAACCGTTCGTCCCTTCTTGCGCCAGGACCCCGGCTCTTCATGTCGTCCCCGATTCGTGACCTTCGTCGCCAGGCCCCCGATTTCTCGACCTACTTCACGACCGCCGTGATGGCGCGCCTGGCGAACGAGGGGCTCCGCCTCGCCCTGATCCTCGCCGCCGCCGACACCCCGGCGGGCCTCACCCTCGGTGGCTTGCTGGTCGCCGCGTTCCTGATCCCGTCCGTCGTCGCGGCGCCGTTCGTCGGCCGCCTCGCCGACATGAGCACCAATCCCAACCGGCTCTACGCGCTGGCGTTCGCGTTCAACGGCATCGTCATCGCGCTGTGCGGGCTGCTGCTGAACAGCGTGCACCCGGCGATCATCCTGCTCCTCGCCGCCGTCGGCGGCTCGGTCGGCCCGCTCCTGCAGGGCGGCCTCTCGTCGCTCGTCGGGGCGATCGTGCCGAAGCCGCTGATCCACCAGGGCTATTCCCTCGATGTGGTGTCGTACAACGTGTCCGCGATCCTGGCTCCGGCCATCGTGGCGGCGGTCGCGGGGTTCGCCTCGCCCCTCGTCTCGTTGCTGCTGCTTTCGGCGCTGATGCTCGGCGCGGCCGCGAATGTCCTGCGCCTGCGGATCCGGCACAGCGAGGACCGCGCCCTGATCGCGGCGCCGTCGCCGGCGGCCGGGCTGAAGGCGATCGCCGGCATCGTCCCGCTACGCTCCACGGTGGTCGCCACCAGCCTGTCCAGCGTCGGCGTCGGCATCGTGCCGCTCGCCGCCACCATGCTGGCGATCGATACGCTGTCGGTCAACGCCGGCGTGATGCTGTCGACGATGGCGGTCGGCAGCCTGGTCGGCTCGCTGGCGTATGCCGTGCGCCCGTTCGGCGCGCGCGAGCCGCATCGCCTCGTGCCGTTCATCAGCATCGCGACCGCGCTGCCCATCGCGGTCCTCGCGGCGACGTCGTCCACGCCCGTGGCGCTGGTCCTGTTCGCCGTGGCCGGCGCGCTCGGCGGCCCGCAGGGCACGGCGCAGTTCTCCGTCCGCGACCGGTTCTCGCCCGGCAACGTCCGCACGCAGGTGTTCACGCTGTCGACGAGCATCAAGACGACGGCCGCCGCGGTCGGCGCGGCGCTGGCGGGGCTCATCAGCGGCGCCTCGCCGGCGACCCTGCTGCTGATCGCGGTGGGCGCCAACGTGCTGGGCGGCGTGATCGCGATCGGCGACCTGCAGCGGCACGGGTGGCTGCGGGATGCGGAGCGGTCCGACGCGCCCGCGCCGAAACCATCGCTGTCGGACTAGAGCGATTCTCGGGTTGCTTGTGTCACCACGTACGGTCGGCCCGCCGCCGCGAGGGCCGACCGTACGGTTTCCACGGGATCGAGCGGATCATGCGTTGGAGCGCCATATCGCGGATCCATGCTGATGCGATCGGGAATCACAGTGTGGAATCCCCGTCAAAGTCCCAACGGGCAAAGCTGATGGGATTGAAGCGATGGAATGCCCGGATATGCGTTGGGACGAGGCGATACACCCACATGTGTTCCTCGGTGCCCTCAAATCGCCAGGGTTCCGGGTACTTCTCGGCCATCTGACGACCAAATCGCATGCGATCGTCAAGCTCAGTCATCTCCTCAACGCGACCATGTACGACGACATCCAGCCCTTCGTTCAACATGCTGCACCCGGTTATTGCCTGGCAGACAGGGTTTGCCTTGAGGTTCCTGTACTTCCTCTCGGTGCGAGGATTGCAGGAATACAAGGCTCCTTCCCACCATACGCCTATCACTGGCACCGTATGCGGTTCGCCGTTGTGCAAGCTGGTGATCCAGTACATTTCGGCTGATTTCAGGACCTGCTTGGCATCGGCCCAGGTAGGCACATATTCGCCCTCGTGCGCGGACATGGATGCAGCGGGTACAGGTTGCTTGGCCATCGAATCGTCCTTTCACCTGATCCGATATCTGACCGCAGGGAAGGTCCCCGTTCCAACAGGGTGGAATCCAGGTGGGTTTCCACCCATTGGTCTACGCATGGGAACGTGAGCCTTTTCAGACCACCGAGCCCATCATGCCCTGACGTCGAAGGCACGCCCCGGTTACTGGCCGAACCGCCAGCGGGTGGCGCCGGAAACATCATCGACGGTGCCCACACCAACCGCCTGATGAATCGTGAATCGGTACAGGTACCAGGGCGGCGGGCCCGCGCTCGGCGCGCTGTAGGGGGCGGTGAAGGCGTCGCCCTCGACCTCGACCGGCCAGCTATTCCGGTATTGCTCGGCCAGGTGCTCAAGCGTCTCCGCATCCATCACGCGAGTCGCGACACCCTCGAGCACCACATCCATGCCTTTTCCGTGCAAGGAGAAGGTGCAATTGGGATTCGCGGCCAGATTCTTCGTCTTCTGCGTGGTCGGCCCGCTGACGAAATACAGCGTGTCGTCGACCCAGGTCGCCCCGACCGGGGCAGCGTGCGGCCGCCCGTCGGGACGAATAGTGCCCAACGTCGCCGCGATATAGGCGTCCGAATGGGGTTTAGGGCTATACACCGCCTCGATCGCGGAGCGCGCGCCACTCCAGGGAAGCGCCGGGTTTCCATAGATATCGAGGTTCTTGACGTCGGTCGGGGTGCGTTCGGCCATGGTCGTGCCTCCGGTGTGTGTCGCGGTCAGGCGTCCTTGAAGCGGAACTGGAGATGGGTCACCCCAGCAAACTGCCTGCCGCCCGTGAACTCGAGCTCGCGCGGCGAGACGGCGAGGTGATCGAAGAGCCGTGTGCCGTCCCCGATGAAGACGGGCACGAGGTGGATCATGATCTCGTCGACAAGCCCGGCGCGGATGAACTGCTGGCAGACATTGGCGCCGGCGACGCCGATGTTCTTGTCGCCGGCGACCGCCCGCGCCTGCGCGAGGGCGCTCTCGGGACCGTCGTTGACGAAGGTGAAGCGAGTGATGCCCTTGGTCTCCGGCTCCCGCTGCTCGTGGGTGAGGACGAAGACCGGCCACGGGAAGGCGGTGCCGTTGGGCGCGACCCAGCCGTTCGGGGAGTCGATGATCTCGAACATCCGCTTGCCCATGATGACCGCGCCGGTCGACGCGAACTGGTCGCTGAACATCTCGTCCCAGCCTTCGCTGAGCATCCCCTCGGTCATCCCGGCGTCCGGATCGGCCATCATCCACGCGAAGATCCGGTCGCCGCCGTCGCCGAGGCCATTGTCGGGGCCGGGATTCGGCCCGGTGATGTAGCCGTCAAGCGACATCGACTTGTCGATTGCAATCTTGCCCATGCAGGCAGTCCCTTCGAGGTGAAGCGAATCTACGGATCTTCATTGATCGGAATGCGGGGTCTGCGCGCCGCGACCGTTGGTGCGCCCCGGCTGCGGCCAGGGGGCGCACACCCTGCGGGGTGCGCCGCTACGACGGTGGACGGCGGGCCGATCAGCCGGCGGGGCGCTCCTGGAGGATCCAGCCGTTGCCGTCCGGGTCGCTGAACATCACGAACGAGTTCCAGTCGCCGCCCTTGCCGTCGACCCAGGCGCCGTCCTCCATATGCTGGACCGGCCCGGCCCCGACGCCGCGCCCGGCCAGCTCGGCGCGGGCGGCCTCGATGTCGTCGACGATGAGCATCAGCCCCTTCAGCACGCCCGGCGGCATGTCGATCGCGCTGTTGAGCTGGATGGAGCAGCCGGAGCCGACCGGCGTCAACTGCACGAGGCGCATGCCGCCGGGGAGGTTGACGTCGAGGTCCTCGACGAAGCCGAGCTGGTCGGCGTAGAAGCGCCTGGCGCGGTCGATGTCGGACACGGGAACGGGGACGACCTCGAGCTTGTAGTCCATGTCTGGGTCTCCCGAAGCGGAGTGGCTAGCGGATGGTAGGCGAGGAGCCCGGCCGAGCCGCAGGCGAGAAGCGAAGCGAGCCCCCGGGTGAGCCCCGAGAGGGGCGAAAAGCGGAGCGACCCCTTGGCTTCGCCTCGGCCTTGGCGAGCCCTTGCTGTGCCCCGGTATCGGGAGGAGACAAGCTCCTCCCCTACACCATGCGGTCGCAACCTGTCCGTTCAAAGCTTTAGCTCGCCTGCAGCGTCGCGACGAGCTCGTCCAGGCGCTCGTAGCCCTCGTTGAGCCCCTGCTCCATGCCGGACTCGATCATCGCGTCGCGATCGGCGACCGACTGGTAGACGGAGAGCGTGCGAACCAGCGTCGTGTCGCCCTGGGCCTCGAAGGTGAGCCTCTCCAGCGCGACGCGGCCCGGCCAGCCCTCGAACTCGAAGGTCTGGACGATGCCGTCGACCGACGGGGCGCCGTGGAAGACGCCGTGGAAGGCGAACGCGTTGCCCTCGGCGTCGCGGTGGGTGTAGCGCCAGGTGCCGCCGTCGCGCGCCTCGTAGCGGTCGATCGTCATCGTGTACCCATGCGGGCCAAGCCACTGCACGAGCAGGTCCGGCTCGGTGAAGGCGCGGAGAACAAGCTCTCGCGGGGCGTTGAAGGCGCGGATGACCTCGATCTGCTGGGTATCCGGCTCGGCAATGATCTGCGTCTTGCTCGTGGCCTTGCTC
The DNA here is from genome assembly GCA_035540335.1 of Thermomicrobiales bacterium. Taxonomy (GTDB): domain Bacteria; phylum Chloroflexota; class Chloroflexia; order Thermomicrobiales; family UBA6265; genus UBA6265. Next base: position 26,281 of record DATLHE010000047.1, read on the forward strand.
ATGATGTGCTCCTTGCCTGGTGGATGCGGATCGTCATGGTGTGGCCAATCACCCAGTGGGGTCATCCTGCAGCCGGGCCAGCAGGGTGTCGAGCCGTTCGTAGCTCTCGTCCCAATACCCCAGGTAGCGCGCCAGCCACTCCGTCGCCTCCCGCAGCGGCTCCGCCTCGAGATGGCTGAGGCGAGCGGTCGCCCGGCGGGAGCGCGAGATGAGCCCGGCCTGCTCCAGCACCTTGAGGTGCTTCGAGATGGCCGGCTGCGACACGCGGAAGGGAGCGGCAAGCTCGGCGACCGTGGCGTCGCCCTCCGTCAATCGCGCCAGGATGGCGCGACGAGTGGGATCGGCGAGGGCATTGAACACGGCGCTGAGCGAATCGGACTGCATTGATAACCACCTCATTTCATAACCACATGGTTATCATACACCCGTTGATGGCCACGTCAAGACCCGAGCGATGCACCAATCCCGGCTGCGCTATTCAACAATTGACTAGGTATACTGGAGCGGATGCCCGCGGGATGCGGGCATCCGCTGGCGCACGCATTCGGACGGCGCGCCCAGTGGGTCCATCACGATGTCCTGGCACGCAGGCTGCCGGCAGATCGCCGGCACGGCCAGGAAAAACCCTCACGGAGGTGTGTATGGCACTCGCGACGATCCCCGGATATCCACGTATCGGCACGCATCGGGAGTTGAAGAAAGCGCTGGAGGGCTTCTGGTCGGGCAAGATCGGTGAGGACGAATTGCGCGCGACCGCGGCCGCCATCCGGCGTGCGAACCGGGACGCCCAGCAGGCGGCGCTCGACCTGCTGCCGGTCAACGACTTCTCCCTCTACGACCAGGTGCTGGACACGATCGCCCTCACCGGCGCCGTGCCCGCGCGCTTCGGCTGGTCCGGCGAGACGGTCGACCTCGCCACCTACTTCGCGATGGCGCGGGGCACCGACGCCGCGCCGGCGATGGAGATGACGAAGTGGTTCGACACGAACTACCACTACATCGTCCCCGAGCTCGGCCCGGACACTACCTTCCGCCTCGCCAGCACGAAGCCGTTCGATGAGCTGGCCGAGGCGCAGGCGGCCGGCCTGCCCGCGAAGGTGGTGCTCGTCGGCCCGCTCACCTTCCTGCTGCTCGGCAAGGCGCACGACGAGGCGTTCGACCGCCTGTCGCTGCTCGACCGGCTGATTCCCGTCTACGTCGAGGTCGTCCGGAAGCTGGCGGCGCAGGGCGCGACGTGGATCCAGATCGACGAGCCGATCCTCGTCACCAACGTCGACGCCGCGACGCTGGACGCCCTCACGCGAGCCTACGGCGCCATCGCCGCCGCGAAGGACGACGCAAAGCTCATCGTCCAGACCTACTTCGACCACGTCGGCGACGCCTACGGAGCGCTCACGGCCCTCCCGGTCGACGGCATCGGGCTGGACCTCGTGCGCGGCCCGGAGAACATCGACCGGATCGCGCAGCACGGCTTCCCGGCGGACAAGGTGCTCGTCGCCGGGGTCATCGACGGCCGCAACATCTGGGCGGCGGACCTCCGCGGCAAGCTCGGCCTGCTGCGCGAGCTCGCGACACACGTCGATCCCGACCGCATCCACGTCTCGACCTCCAGCTCGCTGCAGCACGTTCCCTACGACACGCGGGAGGAGACCGACCTCGACCCGGAGGTCCGGGGCTGGCTCTCGTTCGCCGTGCAGAAGCTGGGCGAGCTCGCGGCCCTCACGGAGGGCCTGAACGACGGCGACCGGGCGATCTCCGCCGAGCTGTTCGTGAGCGACGAGCTCCGCGAGAGCGCCAGCCAGTCGCCCCGCCGCCACAACCCGGCCGTCCAGGAGCGCCTCGCGACGCTGCCGGAGGACGTCGACCACCGTAAACAACCCTTCGCCGAGCGCGCGAAGCTTCAGCGCGCGCGGTTCGACCTGCCGAAGCTGCCGACGACGACGATCGGCTCCTTCCCACAGACCGGCGACCTGCGCGCCGAGCGCCGCCGCTACGAGAAGGGCGACATCTCCCGCGAGGAATACGAGACCTTCATCGAGGACCAGATCCGCGCCGTCATCGACCATCAGGAGGCGCTCGGCATCGACGTGCTGGTCCATGGCGAGCCGGAGCGCAACGACATGGTCCAGTACTTCGGTGAGCAGCTGGACGGTTTCGCGTTCACCCGCAATGGCTGGGTGCAGAGCTACGGCTCGCGCTACGTCCGGCCACCGGTGATCTACGGCGACGTCTCCCGCCCGGCGCCGATGACGGTGCGCTGGGCGACCTTCGCGCAGTCGCTGAGCGAGAAGCCGGTCAAGGGCATGCTCACCGGTCCGGTGACGATCCTCAACTGGTCGTTCGTGCGCGACGACCAGCCGCGCTCGGAGACATGCACGCAGATCGCGCTGGCGATGCGCGACGAGGTCGCCGACCTCGACGCGGCGGGCATCAGGATGATCCAGATCGACGAGGCCGCGCTGCGCGAGGGGCTGCCGCTGCGCCGCGAGGACTGGCAGGCCTACCTCGACTGGGCGGTGGGGTGCTTCCGGATCACCGCGGCCGGGGCACGGCCGCAGACGCAGGTGCACACGCACATGTGCTACTCGGAGTTCGGGGACATCTTCCCGGCGATCAGCGCGCTCGACGCGGACGTGATCTCGATCGAGAACGCGCGCTCCGGTCTCGAGCTGCTGGAGACCTTCCGCCGCGAGGGCTACGACAAGGGCATCGGCCCCGGCGTCTACGACATCCACAGCCCGCGCGTGCCGCCGGCCGAGGAGATCGCCGCGAACCTGCGGGCAACCCTGACGGTGCTCGACGTCGACCAGGTCTGGGTGAACCCGGACTGCGGGCTCAAGACGCGCAAGCCGGAGGAATCCACGGCCGCGCTGCGCAACATGGTCGCGGCGACGAAGGAGGTCCGCGCCGGGCTCAACGGGGTAGGGTAATCCGGCTCGCGGCATCGTCATCGCCCGTAGGGGACGGATTGGATGCGCTCAGACACGCATGCCACCTGCCCCGTCATGCGCATCCAGTGCCGTCCCGCCGGTAAGGAGCGATGCGGGAGAGTTTGGCCCATAGACGCAGAACACCCCGGAGCGAGACCGCTCCGGGGTGTTCTGCGATGTGCGGATCAGGCGTGGTGCAGCGTGCGCTGGAGCGCCTCGAACCGGCGCAGCAGCTCCTCGAAGCTGCCCTCGGCCGGGGACGTCGCCGTGGCCGGCCGGCCACGGCGGCCACCGAGCCAGGCGCCGACGATCGAGAAGAACGTCGCGGTGAACATCATCGCCGTGGCGAACGTCGCGAAGCCTGGGACGTCGTCCTTCAGCGCCGCGCGCAGGTCCGGCATGACATACCAGACGACGATGGTCAGGACGAGGCCGATGAGGAAGCCGATGCCGACGCCGGGCGATCTGGATGTGTTCCGAAACGGGTTGACGTCCGACACGAGGTCGTACGACTTCAGGTAGCCGGAGAGTTCCTTGCGGGCAACCTCGGGATCGCTGGCAGCGAGCTCGCGCCAGTCCCCGGTCGTCACCGTGCCGTCGGTGGCCTTCTTGCGAATCTGCTTGCGCAGGCGTTTGACATTCACGTTGCTGGGTTCCTTCATGGGGTTTCATGCGTCGTCGCAGTCGCGACCGGCTTCGATGTTCGTCCCATTCTGATACAAACCGGCCACTTCCTGCCGCGAGGTGTGGCATCGGGTCCCGACCGCGTCGCGTCCAACCCCAAGTTCGTCCGGATTGACATCCAATATTTTATGTCCTATGATTGAGATGATTCACTAGATCACGTCTCAAGGACGACCACCATGACCAGAACCATTTCTTCCAATGAAGCCAAACAGCGCTGGGGAGCGCTCATGAACGCCGTCGTCGATGACGGCGACGAGGTCGTGATCGAGTCGCACGGCACGCCAAAGGTGGTTGTGATCTCCTATGACGAGTTCCTGGAGTATCGGGAACTGCGCGAGATACAGCGGCGCGCCGAGATCATGGACCGTTTGCGGGCGCTGGAGACCCGACTGAGATCGCGAAATCAGGACCTCACGCCGGAACAGGTGGACGAACTCGCAGACCGCGCGTCACGCGAGGCATTTGACGAACTCGCGGCAGAAGGAAAGCTCGTCTTCAAGCGAGACGGGACATAGCGCGTCATGCGGGCGTATCTGGACACGAACCTCTACATTAGTTACCTCATCTACCCGTTCGGCGACGCTCCACCTTCAGCCATTGTTAACGCCGGAATCTCCGGCAGGTTCACGATTCTCTTTAGTGATCCCACCCTTCGTGAGGTTCTCGACAAAACCCTCAACAAACCCTCACTCCGCGAGCGGTTGTCACATGCCGAGGTGGACGACCTCTTTGACCTCCTTGACGAGACCGGCGAGCATCTTGAGGAGATCAGAGAACCCTTTCCTGCATTGGTCAGGGATCGCAAGGACGACTACCTAGTGGCGCACGCCGTGCTCGCACAGGCCGACTTTCTCGTCTCCGGTGACAAGGACCTGCTCGCGATCGGGGAGATCGAGGGCGTCCGCATCGTCAGCCCCGCCGATTTCGTCCGCATCCTCGACAACGAATGACCGGCAACGAAGGCCCCGGAGCATGGACGCTCCGGGGCCTTCGTTGCGTGCGGCAAGAGCACCCTGGCGACCTTACTCCGGCCCGAGCGAGAACGGCGGGTAGCGGTCCGTCAGCAGGTACCAGTAGACCATCACCCGGTTCGACCAGCGATTGACGCCGACGCAGAAGTCGAACAGCGACCGCGGGAAGCGCCCGGTAAACAGGATCGCCCACCATGCGAGGAACAACGCGATCCCGGCCACGAACCCCAGCACGGCCAGCACCAGCAGATGCGGGATCACCGTCAGCCAGCGCACGAAGAGCAGCAGCCGCGACTGCCGGCCCGGGTAGGCCATCTCGAACCGCACCGGATAGGGCTCGTTGCCGAACGGCGGATACTCGTCACGCATCAGCGTGTAGTAGGCGCTGACGCGGGCCGACCAGCTCAGCACCGACATGCTGAACATCCACATCCCTCGCGGGTAGTGCCCGGTGAACAGGATCGCGAACCACGCGATGAAGGTGACGACGCCCGCCGCGATCGTCAGGAAGTAGAGGATGATCAGGTGCGGGAACACGAGCAGCCACTTGACGAAGATCAGCAGCCTGCTCAATCGTTCCGGATACCGCACGTCGTACACCAACTCGCCTGGTCGCTCCACCCTCGTGTCCTTTCACGGTTTCGTGCCACCGGAATGAACGATGGCAACGTGTCGCCGGTTCCCGTCCAGGGATCAGCGCTTCGCGACATACCAGCCACGCACGGCCAGCACCACCGGGATCAGGAACGAGAGCATGAACAGCGCGAGGATGACGTTGTAGGGGCCGGAGTCGCGCTCGACGGCGTTGGAGAGCGCCGCGAGGGCGATGATCATGACGAAGCCGACGCCGACCCCGATGAAGAACCCCTTGATGGCGCCCTTCAGCCGCCGGCTGCCCTGGGAGACCTTCTGCTCCAGCTCGGTGCGCGTCGCGGGGTCGAGCACCGGCGCCGCGAACCGGAGCGGAGCCTCACCCTGCCCGCGCTCGCGCAGCGCGACGTCCGGGTCGATCGCCTCGATCCGCGCCCACTGCTCGCCGGTCGCGTGACCGTTGCGCTCGCGCCAGCGGATGGACTGCATGAGCGCGTCGCGCAATTTCTCCCGCGCCCGCTCGGGTTCGAGCGCGTAGGCCCGCTCGAGATGCCCGATCGCCTTGGCGTGATGCTCCCGCTCGAGATCCAGCTCCGCCTGGAGCAGCATCGCCTCGACGTTGTCGGGATCGAGCCGCAGCGCGTACTGGATGTGATCCTCCATCTCCTCGCGCGCTGCAGGCTCGCCGGAGCGCAGCTCCTCGCGGTAGGCGACGGCGAGCTGGGTGTGGATGTGCGGGTTCTCCGGCGTGATGCGGCAGGCGTGGTCCAGCTCGCGGATGGCCGCCTCGGTGAGACCGAGATTGTAGTAGGCCACGCCGAGCCCGTAGTGGGCGGTGACGTTGCCGGGCTCGCGCTTCAGCGTGTCGCGAAATTCGGCGATGCGCTCGCTGACGACCGCGCGGTTGAGCGCCCTCGGGTCGATCCGCGGGTGGTCGGTCTGCAGGACGAGGATGGAGCCGCAGTAGACGCAGCGGTCGACGCCCGGCGCGAACGGTGCCCCGCAGACGGGGCATTCGAGTGAGACGATCGATATCACCTGTCGGGCTCCCATGTGGCAAATCGGTGTACGAGATGATGATACCGAATCCGGGAGGCACGCCACATGCGCCATCCCGGGACTGTTGACAGGACAACGTTCGACGCACCGAAAGGGCTGCATGCATGACGCGCCCCGACCTCATCCGAATGTATGACCGCTGGATCGAGATGTGGAACGGCCGGCCCGAGCTGGCGGATGAGCTGGTCGCCCCGGGGTGCCCGATCCACCAGCCGCCGAACGACATGCGCGGGCCGGAGGGGGTGCGGCGGATGGTGGAGATGGGTCGCGCGCCGTTCTCCGCGATCACCTTCCGGGTCGAGGTGCCGCCGATCGTCGACGGCGACCGGCTGGCGGCGCGCTGGGTCAGCGAGGGCATCTATGCGGGCGGCATCCCCGGCGCGACGGCCGAACCCGGCACGCGGATCGCCTTCCGCGGCATCGACATCTGGCGCGTCGAGGACGGCCGAATCGCCGAGTACTGGGTATCGTCCGACGGCCTGCACCTGATGGCGCAGCTGCGGGTTGGGAGCGAGCAGCCCGCCACCTCCTGAGGCTCGTCCCGCCCCCCGCCGCGTCACACGCCGGGGGTGATCACGCCGGCCGCTCGTCCACCCCGTTGAGGAAGCCGAGCACCCGTTGCGTCAGCAGCGCGGCGGCGTCCGCGTCGTACGACGGCAGCGAGCGGTCCGCGAAGTGGTGCCGGTCGCCAGCGTAGAGGAACAGTTCTGCGTCCCGAGCCTCCGCGACGAGCGCTCGCGCGGCGTCGATGTCGCCCTCGCCGGCGAAGTACGGGTCGGCGTCCATCCCGTGCACCTGCACCGGGACGCCATCGGGCCATGCGGCGCCGAACTCCGACACGGGAACGCACGATTCGAAGAGGAGCGCCCCGCGCGCGCCGGAGCGGGTCTGGGCCAGCTGCTGCGCCGGGAGGACACCGAGCGAGAAGCCGGCATAGACGACATCGGCGGGCAGATTCTCGGCCGCGCGCACGCCGCGCTGGATCACCTCGCCGAAGCCGATCTCGCCGGCATGCGCCACACCCTCCTCCACCGTGTCGAAGGTGCGCCCCTCGAACAGGTCGGGCGTGTGCACGGTGTGCCCGGCGCGGCGCAGCTCGTCGGCGAACGCACTGACGCCGGGGGTCAGTCCCTGGGCGTGGTGAAAGAGCACGACCTCAGCCATAGTTTCCCTCCTGATCGGTACGGACGCATCGAACGGGCCGTGATTATGAGGCGATCAACGCTGTCGGGCAAATCGGCATCCTCCGCCATTGCCCACAAGCTACACGATCGCCGCCCAGCTGATCGGGCCGACCACCTTCAAAAGAGATGGACATCGGCCTCTGCTGAGGCGGCCCCGCGCGTGGACCGTCACGCCCCCCTGCCCGAAGCCGCGACCGTCGCCAGTCCAATTGACAGCAGGTGTAGCATGAGGCTACCGAAGATCGGAATCTGCTCGCCACACCTGAAACGTCCTGGCGCTGCTGCGTTGCGGTCTCGACGCTTCGCGGTCGCTGCCGTCGCTCGGAGGTCGCCAATGTCCTCAATGCCGAGCGGGACAGTTACGTTCCTCTTTACCGATATTGAGGGCTCCACCCAGCACTGGCAGCAGCAGCCGGGGGCAATGGGCTCGGCGCTGGACCGCCACGATCGTCTGGTGCGCGAGTCGATCGTGGCCCACGGTGGTGTCGTGTTCAAGACCGTTGGGGATGCCTTTTGCGCCGCCTTCGCTGATCCAGTAGGGGCCTTGGCCGCTGCCCTGACCGCCCAGCGGGCGCTGTTTGGCGAGCCATGGGGAACGACCGGTCCACTCCGTGTGCGGATGGCCTTGCATACCGGACGCGCCGACGCCAAAGAGGGCGATTACGCTGGCGCACCGCTCAACCGGGTGGCGCGTCTCCTTTCGGCGGGGCACGGCGGCCAGGTGTTGCTCTCGGGCGCAACCGCCGAATTGGTGCGGGACCATCTCCCGCAGGAGGCCCACCTCCGCGACCTGGGCACCCATCAACTGAAAGACCTCTACCGGCCGGAGCACATCTTTCAGCTCGTCACCCCTGATCTGCCCTCCGATTTCACGCCATTGGTGACGGCCGCCCACCTCCCCGCATATCCCGATGGGGAGGCGACCACGGTCGCCCCTCCGGTCACACCAGTGCCCGCGCGTCAGGCTGTCAGCCGGCCCGCTGCCCTTGCGGGAGCGCTCGTGATCGCCCTTCTAGTGGTCACTGGCGTGCTTTTCTTCCGAAATGACGAGGGATCTCCACAAGCTCCAAACGTCCCTGCGGCGGCCGCGACGACACCAACGGTCGACCCCGCCCACGGGGGCACCGGCGTTTGGGGAACGCTCGCCACCCCACCGCCAGCGCCGGCCTTCGTCGTCTTTGGCGGCCTCGTCTTCGATGCCGGGTGGAAGGGCGATGCTCAATCCTTGCCCGGCCC
>DATLHE010000048.1:0-9168 GCA_035540335.1 Thermomicrobiales bacterium
GCCCTTCCCCGTACGGTCGGCCCTTGTGGCCGACCTTCGCCCGCCATTTGAGGTCGTACGGGCGGATCCAGCCGTGCCGCAGGCGAGAAGAGGAGCGGGCCCCGGCCGAGGCGAGCCTTTCGCTACGACGTGACATCCCGGTCCGCCAGCGGCCAGCGCCGGCGGAAGAGGCCCGGATAGTCGATGACGAAGCCCTCGCTGTCGACCGTGAGGTCGCGGCGGAAGTCGCTGGCGAGCGACTCGTAGCGCACCGCGCCCGGCTCCAGCCCGGTGTAGCGCTGCTCCCATACGCCGATCTCGAGCGACGGCAGGGGCAGGTAGACGACGCGGATGATCTCCTCCTGCCCCGGTTGCAGGGACAGCCGCCGGATCGGCAGCGTGTTGGTCAGCGGCGTCCACGCGATGTCGATGTCGACGCAGCCATCGAGCGCCGGCAGATGAACACCATCGGCGTCCGTCCAGCGACCATCGCCGGTCGCAAGGAGGTGGCGGGCGGCCATGCTGCCGGGCGCCTGCTCGACCATGAGGCGGATCTCGAGCGCCCGCCACGCCTTGTCGCAGATCAGGGTGTAGCCGCCGCGCCGGACGGCGCCGTCATCCACGCGGACGAACATGCTGTCGAAGACGGTCCAGCCGGGGTGGCCGTCGTCGATGCGCACCTGCTCGTAGCCGGTGTCGTCCCACGTGCTCCAGATGACATCGGATATCACGGCGGCTGGTCCCTTTCGCGCTTATCCGCGCACCACGCACATCGCTTCGCGGATCTGCCCCAGATGATAGGCGGTGTGAGCGATCATCGCGAACGCGCCGCCGACGATGTCGTCGTTGTCCCACTCGGTGGTGCCCTCGATCAGCCCCAGGAGCTGCTGCTGGCGATCCCGCACCCTCTGGATCAGGCCCGCCCACTCGCTGTCGGAAACCTCGGTCAGCTGCCAGGCCGCCTGCCAGTCCTGCTTGCCGGGGTTCTCGCCCTGCATGTACCGGATGCCGATCTCGATATAGAAGATAACGTGGTTCAGCTGCGCGGCGATGCTGGCGCAGCTTGCCCCGACCGGGCGCGAAGCCTGCTCGGCGGTGATCTCCGCAAGCGTGGCGAAGAACGAGTCGCCGGGATCGAGATAGGCGCCATGCACGTTGTCGAACGTCTCGTCGAGGACGAACAGCAGCGCGCTCTTGAAATTCTCGACGGAGATGGTCTGTCCGGAAGTCATGGCAACGGTGTCGCTCATCGAGCGTCCTTTCCTTCTACGTGGAACATGCGTACCGGGATGACGCGACGGCGCGTCATCGCTCCATGAGCATAGGGAGCCCGCCGGACAATCGGTGTCCGCTTTCATGCGGCGCACGGTCACCATCACGGCCCTGTCGGCGATTCGATGACGGCACGACGACCCGCCTTCGTAGCCCCGCACCTCGTGTGCGGGGTCCGCACCCAACCGCGGCGCATCGATGCCACAACGGCGATTCGATACTGGAACGGTCGTTCATCCCGGTAGCCCCGGGTCTTGTACCCGGGGTCGGCCAAGCATCGCCCCGTCCCGATGCCGGCGCGAGCGCCCACACCAAAACACCCTCATCCCGATCCAGAGCGACGCGTGGGGTCCCTCCCCCACGCGAAGCGGTGTTCGCCACCGACACGGTCCCCACCGCCATGCCCCTCTCCATGTCATCCCTCGACTGCGCTCGGGATCCCGATCGATGCTGCGCATCGATCGGGTGCGGCCGGGAAGCCTGCTGGTCATGGTCGACACCTACGCCCCGCAGGGATGACCAGCTTCGCCAAGGGATCCCCGGCCGAGCCACAGGCGAGAAGTGGAGCGACTCCTTCCCTATCGCTCAGGATGCCGGGTGGGCTTGGAATGACGGTCATCACCCTTGAGGCACCCCGGCTTGTGACATCTGGTCATATCTTGTCATAGTAGAACATATGTTCTAATCTAGGGTCACGTTCGAATCTCGTCCGGAATGGCCGTTCCGCTTCTTCTCGCCTGCCATTCTCCGGCACCGGCGACTCGCCAGCATGGAGGGGGTCCATGGCCATCGCCTGTCTTCGCATTCCACACATCGCGTTGCGCATCGCGCTGCTCGACCAGCCGGAGCTGGACGGTCTGCCGCTGATCCTCAGCAACCCGCAGAGCGGGCGCGCCGTCGTCGTCGACGCCACCGCGGAGGCGTCCGCCAAGGGCATCCGGCCCGGGCTAACGCTGCGGGAGGCGACCGCGCTCTGCCCGGACGCGGTCATCCTGATGCCGAACCCGGCGGCGGAGGCGCGCATCGCCCGGGAGATCCTTGAGCGGCTGGAGGAGCTCAGCCCGCTGGTCGAGGCCGACGAGCAGGAGCCCGGCTGCTGGTACATCGACCTGACCGGGCTGGACCGCCACTTCGCGACGACGACCGCCGCCGCGGAGCGGATGATCGCCTGTGCGCCGGCGATCCTGCGGGCGCGGGCCGGCGTCGCCGGCAGCCCGTTCACCGCCCGCGCCGCCGCCGGTCTCGCGCCGTCCGGCACGGTGCGCCCGGTGCCGAAGGGCACGGAGGCGCGCTTCCTGGCCGAGGCGCCGGTCACCCTGCTCCCCTTCCCGCCGGAGATGACACATCAGCTGCGGCGGCTGGGGCTGGAGACGCTCGGCGCGCTCGCGAAGCTCCCGGCCGCGAAGCTGGCCGCCCGGTTCGGACCGGATGGCCGCCTGGCGTGGGAGCTCGCCTCCGGCATCGACCGGCGAACGGTGACGCCCCGCGCCGGCGCCGAGATCGTCATCGAGGAGCTGGCGATGCCGACGCCAGCGGTCAGCCGCGAGATGCTGCTGGTCGGCCTGCGGCAGCTCGTCACCCGGGCGTTCGGTCGCCGCGTGCTGAAGGGGCGGCAGGTCCGCCAGGTGATCCTGCGGGCGGTGCTCGAGGGCCGGCGCTCGTGGGAGCGCACGCTGGTCCTCAAGGAGCCCTCGGGCGCCTCGCAGCTGATCACCGCGCTGGACCTGCGGCTGCAGGCGCTGGAGATGCCGGGCCCGATCGAGGCGATCACCCTGCAGCTGAGCGGCATCGTCAACGAGGTCGCCCACCAGCAGATGCTGCCGACCATGCGCCCGCGCCACGCGCCGCCCGTCACCGAGGCGATCCACCAGCTCACGCAGCGCTATGGGCTGTCGCCGTTGTTTCACGTTGTGGAGGTCGAGCCATGGTCAAGAATCCCGGAGCGCCGTCACGCCCTCATCGCCTACGAGCCCTGAACGAGCCGCGCCCCGTCCGGGTCGTCACGCGGGAGGGCACGCCGGTCGCGCTGCTCGACACACGCGGGCAGCACGCGATCGTCCAGATCCAGGACACGTGGATCATCGAGGACGAGTGGTGGCGGCAGGAGATCAATCGCCAGTACTACAGCCTGCTGCTCGACAACGGCACCTTGCGCACGGTCTACCACGACCGCGTCGCGGACACGTGGCATGAGCAGGCGTATTGACGGAACGGAGCTGACCTTCGTAGCCACTGACCATCTGTCCCGGAATGGTCACCAGATAGTGCGCTGAGACGAGAAACTCCGTTCGCCTTCGTAGCCCCGCACCTGCCCCTGTGGGCCGCAGCTGCGGCCGGTGTGCGGGGTCCGTTCATCACAACGGCTTCGCGATGCTGCAAACCCTGCTCGCCCCGGTAGCGCCGGGTCTTGTACCCGGCGTTGGTGCGGATGGTCGCCGTATGCCGGAGCGGAGGTCGGCCACAAGGGCCGACCATACGGGGCGGCTCTCGGGCACAAGGCTCGGGGCTACCGGGGCAACACGACATCGCCCCCTGGAAGATCACGAAACGACGCCCACAACGTTCGGAATGACAACAGGTGGCCTACACCGAGCTCCATCTTCATACCGCGTTCTCCTTCCTCGACGGCGCCTCGCTGCCGGAGGAGATGATCGCCCAGGCCGTCGGGTACGGGTACACGGCGCTCGCCGTCACCGACCACGACGGTCTCTACGGCGCGATGGAGTTCGCCCAGGCGGCCCGCGCGGCGGGCATCACGCCCATTACCGGCGCGGAGGTGACCCTTGACGACGGCTCGCACCTCACCCTCCTCGCGGAGAGCCGCGCGGGCTACGGCAACCTCAGCCGCCTGCTCACCGACAGCAAGCATGGTCGCCCACCGGCGCCGGTGGCGCTCCCCGGCGACGACGCGCCGCCCTCTTCGCTGCACACGACCGCGCTCGCGGGGTACGCCGAGGGGTTGATCCTGCTCACCGGCTGCCGCGACAGCCAGCTCGCCCGCGCGGTCGACGCCAGCCGCCTGGACGACGCCGAGACGATCCTGCGGGCCTACATCGACGGGTTCGGGAGGGAGAACGTCATCGTCGAGTTGCAGCAGAACTTCGTCTTCGGCGACAGCCGGCGGATCGAGCGCCTCGTCGCGATGGCGGACCGCCTCGACGTCCGCTACGCCGCCACCGGCAACGTCCACTACCACCGGCAGGACCGCCACCGGCTGCAGGACGTGCTCGTCGCGATCGCCAACCGCGCGACGCTCGACAGCTCGCACCGCGAGCGCCGTCCCAACGCGCAGTTCCACCTCCGCACGCCGGAGGAGATGGCGGCGCTCTTCGCGCGCTACCCGGAGGCGATTCGCACGACGGAGCTCGTCGCCGAACGCTGCGCGGCGTTCGACCTGACGCGCGACCTGCGGTACGCCTTCCCGGACTACGACACCGGCACCGGCGAGTCGCCGGACGAGTTCCTCGCCCGCACCTGCTGGGAGTCCTTCGGCGAGCGGTATGACGACCCCGCCTCGCCACTCATCGCCAAGGCCCGCGCCCAGCTGCAGGAGGAACTGCGCCTCATCGCCCGCCACGGGCTGGCCGGGTTCTTCCTGCTCTACCGCGACCTGCTCAACCTCGCGCGCGATGTCGCCGCCGAGATTCGCGGCCGGGAGGCGACCGGCTCGCGCATCTTCCTGCCGCCCGGGCGTGGCCGGGGGTCGGCCGTCAGCTCGATCGTCTGCTACCTGATCGGCCTCTCGCCGGTCGACCCGCTGCGGCACAACCTCTACGTCGGGCGCTTCCTGAACGAGGAGCTGCCGTCCGTGCCGGACATCGACCTCGACTTCCCGCGCGAGATCCGCGAGCGGATGATCGAGCGCGTCTACGAGGTCTACGGCCCCGACCGCGCGGCGCTCGTCTGCGCCTTCTCGACCTACCGCCTCCGCAGCGCCGTGCGCGACGTCGGCAAGACGCTCGGGCTGCCACTGCCCGACCTCGACCGCATCGCCAAGCTCAGCGAGCCGCGCTCGGCCGACAGCCTCGACGAAGAACTGGCGCGGCTGCCCGAGTACGCCGCCCGCAAGGACGCCCCGCCGTGGAGCTACCTGATCGAGATCGCGAAACAGCTCGCCGGGTTCCCGCGGCACGTCACGCAGCACGTCGGCGGCATGATCATCTCCGCCACGCCGCTGAACGAGACGGTGCCGATCCAGCCGGCGTCGATGGACGGCCGCTACATCTGCCAGTGGGACAAGGATTCGTGCGAGGACGCCCGCTTCATCAAGATCGACTTCCTCGCGCTCGGCATGCTCTCGCTCGTCGAGGAGTGCCTCGACCTCATCGACGCCTCCGGCCGGCCACCGGTCGACCTCAGCCGGATCGATTTCAACGATCCTCAGGTCTTCGGCATGATCCAGGAGGGCGACACGGTCGGCGTCTTCCAGGTCGAGAGCCGCGCCCAGATCCAGATGATCCGCCGCACGAAGCCGGAATCGCTGGACGATCTCGTCGTCCAGGTGGCCATCGTCCGCCCCGGCCCGATCGTCGGCGGCGCGGTCACGCCCTTCGTCGAGCGCCGCACCAACCCCGACTTCCGGCCGTTCTATGACCACCCGCGCCTGGAGCCGGTGCTGCGTGAGACGCTCGGCGTCATCCTCTACCAGGAGCAGGTCATCCAGGTCGCCGAGGTGATCGCCGGCTTCACGGCCGGGCAGGCGGACCAGCTGCGGCGGGCGATGACCCGCAAGCGCTCGCACGAGGCGATGGAGGGCATGCGCGCCCAGTTCATCGAGGGCGCCGATGGGGAGGGGATCGAGCGGGAGCTGGCGAACCGGATCTTCGACAAGTTGGCCGGTTTCGCGGACTACGGCTTCCCGAAAAGCCACGCCGCGGCGTTCGGCTTCCTCGCCTACCAGTCGTGCTGGCTGAAGCACTACTACCCGGCGGAGTTCCTCTGCGCGCTGCTCAACAATCAGCCGATGGGCTTCTACGCGCCGCACGTGCTGATCAACGACGCCAAGCGGCACGGCATCCGCGTCATGCGGCCGGACGTCAACGAGAGCCAGTTGGAGTGCACCGTCGAGGGGCGGCGCACCGTCCGCGTCGGCCTCTCCTTCGTCAAGGGGCTCTCGGAGGACGCCGCGCTGCGGATCGCCGCCGAGCGCGAGGCGAACGGCCGCTACCGCTCGCTTGCCGACCTCGTGCGGCGGGTGGCGCTGCGTCCTGACGCGCAGCAGAACCTGATCGCCGCCGGCGCCTGCGACGGCTTCGGCCTGCAGCGGCGCGAGATGCTATGGCAGATCGGGCTGTTCATCTCGCCGCGCGGCTTCCGCGACAAGCGGACGCGGGCGCACGCCGGCCAGCAGTTGCCGCTCGCGCTGCCGACGGAGCAGGACCACGTCGAGCTGCCGCGCACCACCTTCTGGGAGCGCATGACGGACGAGTACCGCGTGCTCGGCCTCTCGGTGCTGCACCATCCGCTCGGCCTGCTGCGCGGTCGGCTGCCGGAGGGCGTCGTCTCCAGCAAGGAGCTCGAGGGCCTGCCGGACGGGATGAAGGTTTGGCTGCCGGGGCTCATCGTCTGCCGCCAGCGCCCCGCCACGGCCAAGGGCATCACCTTCCTGCTGCTGGAGGACGAGCACGGGCTGGTCAACATCGTCGTCTATCCGGATCTCTACGAGGAGCAACGGCTGCACGTGCGCTCGACGCCGCTGCTGATCGTCGAGGGCAAGCTGCAGCTGGCGAACAACAACGTGAACATCGTGGCCCAGCGCCTCCACCCGATCGAGGACAGCCAGTTCATCTACCCAACGCCGCGGGCCTGGGAGGATCCGGACCGGGTCGTCGAGGAGGCCAACCCGCGGACGATCCAGCTCGTCCAGCTCCCGGCGCGCAACCTCATCGAGGCGCCGCTGACGCGCGCCGATATCCGTGCGGTCACGCCGTCGTCGCACAACTACCGGTAGGGACACATAATGCCCGTCCCAAAGGATTGCGGGGCGGGCCTGCGCACGCTACAATGCGTCTGCTTTCCTCCGTGATGATCCATCACGCGAGGCATTTGGGACCCCAACAACCGCATCACGCGCGTCGCGATCTCCGGTGAGCCAATGGCCACCGGTCCTTCCTGTGTGGACGGAGCATCGGCCCGCGCGGTTCACCGACGGCGCCGGATCGCGCGATCCCGGAGCCCCCGGCATGCCTGCGTGCCGGACGACTTGGAGCATCAGGTTGAAGACGACGACTCGCACCCTCCGGGCCCTCATCGCCACCGCCATCTGCGCCATCCTGGCGTTCGGCGTCTACAGCGCCGGCGCGCATGAGGGGCATGGCACGCCCGCGGCATCGCCGGCGGCCTCCCCCGCCGCCTCACCGGTGGCGACGCCGGCCGCCTCGACGACGGTCGAGCTCCTGACCGGCGACGTGAAATACGTGCCCCGGGATCTCACGATCCAGGCCAACACCGACGTGACGCTGAAGATCACCAACAAAGGCGCGCTGCCGCACGACTTCATCATGCCGCAGGCCGGCATCAACAGCGGCACCATCGCCTCCGGCGAGAGCATTGAGATCACGCTCAACCTCGCGCCGGGCACCTACCAGTTCAACTGCTCGGTCCCGGGCCATCGCCAGGCGGGCATGACCGGCAAGATCGTCGTCAGATAGACCAGAAAAAGTCGAACCCAAAGCGCCCGGAGGAGCTCATCCGGGCGCTTTCGTCTCCTCACGAAACCCGGGTACACTCCCCTCAGAGGAACATCGCCTATTCGCTCCCGCGAACAGGCAGCAACTTCGAGTTGAAGGGACATGAAACCGGTGCGTGCGTTACTGAGCGTTTCTGACAAGACGGGGCTTGTAGAGTTCGCGAGCGAGCTTGCAAAGCTGGGATATGAGCTGGTGTCGACCGGCGGCACCCTCAAGGCGCTCGCCGACGCCGGCCTCGACGTCGTCTCCGTTGCAGATGTCACCGGCTCGCCGGAGATGCTCGACGGCCGCGTCAAGACGCTGCATCCGAAGATCCATGGTGGGCTGCTCGCGCGCCGGGACCTGCCCGAGCACATCGCCCAGCTCGAGCAGCACGGCATCACCCCCATCGACATGCTGGTCTCGAACCTCTATCCATTCGAGGCCACCCTCCGGACACCGGGGCTCGCGAACATCGACATCATCGAGCAGATCGACATCGGTGGCCCGGCGATGGTCCGTGCCGCGGCGAAGAACTTCGCCTCTGTCCTCGTCGTCACGAGCCCGTCGGACTACGACGCGATCCTGAACGATCTCCGGGCCGGCGAGGTCTCCCAGCAGCGCCGGCGCGAGTTGGCCGCGAAGGCGTTCGGCCATGTCTCCACCTACGATTCGTTGGTCGCCGGCTTCCTGCGGGATGACGACGAGAATGCCCGCTTCCCCGAGGAGCTGACCATCGGTCTGCGACGCGAGCAGACGCCGAAGTATGGTGAGAACTCACACCAGAAGGCCGCCGCCTACCGGCGCCTGTCAGCCGGGGCGCCCGAGACCGGGATCCTGGACGCCGAGCGCCTCGCCGGCGAGGAACTCTCATTCAACAACTACCTCGACGCCGACGCCGCCTGGCAGGCCGCGCAGCTCTTCGCCGACCCGACCGTCTGCATTGTCAAGCACACGGTGCCCTGCGGGCTGGCGATCCGCCCCACGCTCGCAGAGGCCTACGAGTCTGCCTTTGCGGGCGATCCCGTCTCGGCGTTCGGCGGCATCGTCGCGCTGAATCGAGCGGTCGACCTTGCAACGGCCCAGCAGCTACGCAAGATCAAGCTGGACATCATCATCGCCCCCGGCTATAAGCCGGAGGCGCTGGAACTGGTGCTCAAGAAGAAGAACACGCGCGTCCTCGTGCTGCCGAACCGCGACGGCGAACGCACCGGCGAGCTGGACGTCCGGCCGATCGGCGGCGGCATGC
>DATLHE010000049.1:0-20387 GCA_035540335.1 Thermomicrobiales bacterium
GTTGTGGTTGGCGTCCCAGTATGTCTTGCGCGTCGCCTCGATCCGGGCGCGCGCCTCCTCCTCGCTCGTCACCCGGAAGAGCGAGGTGATGAAGCGCGACTTCTTGATCTCGATCTCGTGCTGCCCGTCGCGGGCGACCATGCGGTGGGGAGTCGACGGAGCCATGGCCTTCCAACCCAAATCGAAGAGCGCCTGCCCGTTGGCCATTGTAGCCCGGACACCGAAGCCGGCCGATCAGGATGCGGCGCGAACGCCCGGTCCCCTCGCGACGGGCGACGATGCTGGCATAATTCGGAGATCGAAGAAATGACGCCGGCAGCGATTGTCGCGGGCGCGCCCACTGTTGACGACCGTTCACATTGCTGGTGCACTTGAGCGCATGAGGGGCCGTGTCTTGAGCGGTCGGTCGCGAGCAACATCACGACGCAAGAGGGAGAACCGCGTGGGAAGCACTTCAGCGGAGGTCGACGTCGCGCTCATCGGTGGCGGCATCATGAGCGCAACCCTGGGGATGCTGCTCCGGCAGATGCGCCCCGACTGGTCGATCACCGTCTACGAGCGGCTGGAGGAGGTCGCGGCGGAGAGCTCCGACCCCTGGAACAATGCCGGGACCGGTCACGCCGCGCTCTGCGAGCTCAACTACACGCCGGAGCGGCCCGACGGCAGCATCGACACCAGCAAGGCGCTGCTCGTCAACCAGCAGTTCCATGAATCGCGGCAGTTCTGGTCGCACCTGGTCGAGCGGCAGGTTCTTCCCGATCCCGCGAGCTTCATCCGCCCGATCCCGCACATGAGCTACGTCAGCGGCGAGAAGGACGTCTCCTTCCTGCGCCGCCGCTACGATGCGCTGGCGCGCGAACCGCTCTTCGACGGTCTCGAGATCTCGGAGGATCCGGCGCGGATCGCGGGCTGGGTGCCGCTGATGATGGAGGGGCGCGAGCTCGACGGGCCGATCGCGATGACCCGTAGCGAGGCCGGCACCGACGTCAACTTCGGCGCGCTGACGCGCTTCCTCTTCCGGGCGCTGGCCGGGCAGGGTGTCGACATCCGCACGAATCACGACGTGAAGGGCATTACGAGGAGTTCCGACGGCTGGGACGTGACCGTGAAGGACCGCACGGCCGGCACGCAATCGACCGTCAAGGCGCGGTTCGTCTTCGTCGGCGCCGGCGGGCGTGCGATCCATCTCCTGCAGCGGTCGGGCATCACCGAGGCGAAAGGCTACGGCGGCTTCCCGGTCAGCGGACAGTTCCTGCGCTGCACGAACCCCGAGTTGATCGCCCGTCACAGCGCCAAGGTCTACGGCAAGCCGCAGGTCAACGCGCCGCCGATGTCCATGCCACACCTCGATACGCGCGTCATCGGCGATTCGAAGGGCCTGCTCTTCGGGCCCTACGCCGGCTTCACGCCCAAGTTCCTCAAGCGCGGCTCCTACGCCGATCTCTTTCGCTCGATCCGGCCCGACAACATCCTGACGATGCTCACCGTCGCCAAGGACGAGCTGCCGCTGACGCTCTACCTGATCCGCGAGGTGCTCCAGAAGCATGTTGCGCGGGTCGCGACGCTGCGTGATTTCGTGCCGACCGCCGAGGCCGACGACTGGGAGCTGATCCACGCCGGCCAGCGCGTGCAGACCATGAAGCGTACGTCGAACAAGCGCGGCAAGCTTGAGTTCGGCACCGAGGTCGTCACCGCGCGTGACGGTAGCATCGCCGGGCTGCTCGGCGCCTCGCCGGGCGCCTCGACGGCCGTGTCCATCATGCTCGACGTCGTCCGCCGCTGCTTCCCCGACGAGTACGCCGCGAACCTGCCGCGCCTGCGCGAGATGATCCCCACGCTCGACGTCGACCTGAACGCCACCCCGGCCCTGCTGGACGAGGCCCGGACGCATTCCGCGAGGGTGCTCGGCCTGCAGGGGTAAGGGCGCTCCGGGTCACTCGCCTGCGCGGTTGAACAGCATCGTCGCCGCAAGGAACGCGACAACGAGGATGCCGCCGAACCAGGCGATGGCGAGCCACGCGTTGTTGCCGATCGGCGTGCCGAGCAGCAGGCCCCGCAGCGCCTCGATCATCGGCGTGAACGGCTGGTGACAGGTGACGACCTGCAGCGCGTCGGGCATCGTGTCGGTCGGGACGAACGCGCTGCTCAGGTAGGGCAGGAAGAGCATGAAGAAGGTCGCGCCATTGGCCGCCTCGACGTTCTTCACCAGCAGACCGATCGCCGTCGCCACCCACGAGAGCGCCAGGATGAAGAGCACGAGCAGGCCGATGGCCCCAAGCCATTCGAGCGGGCCGGCGGTCGGCCGGAAGCCGGTCAGGTAGGCAACGCCGATCACGATCGCGGTCGAGAAGAGGTTCGTGGCGACCGAGGCCGCGACGTGGCCGATCAGCACCGAGGAGCCGACGATCGGAAGCGACCGGAAGCGGTCGATGACGCCGTGCTGCATGTCGCTGGCGACCGCCACGGCCGTGCTCGCCGCGCCGAACCCGGCGCAGAGAACGATCACGCCGGGCACGACGTATTGGACGTAATCGACGCCGATGCTGATCGCTCCGCCGAAGACGTAGACGAACAGCAGCATCAGGAAGATGGGCAGCATGATCGACGTCACGAGGGCGTCGATCTGGCGTGTTACGCCGCGCATGCTACGCGCCGTCATCGCATACGAATCGGACAGGCTGAGGGCAAACGGGCCCGTCATGCGTACACCTCCGAGCGAGTCTCGGGCCGGGCGGTCAGAGAGAGGAAGACGTCGTCGAGCGTTGGCGTGAGGAACGTGATCGTCTCGGCCGCGATCGAGGCAGCCTGCAGGGTTTCCAGCAGACCGTGAACGTGCGCGGCGCTGCCGTCGGTGGCGATATGGACCGCGTCGCCCGTCGTCCCAAGGGTGGCTGGCTGGCCCCGTAAGGTCAGCAGCGCGTGGGTGGCGGTGCGATGGTCGGGAAAGGTGAGGACGACGACATCGCGCCCGATCTGGCGCTTCAGCGTCTCGGCCGCTCCCTCGGCGATGACGCGCCCATGGTCGATCAAAGTGATCCGGTCGGCCAACTGGTCGGCCTCGTCGAGATATTGCGTCGTCAGCAGCACGGTGACGCCCGACCGCTTCAGATCGCGGACGATGTCCCAGAGCGCGTTGCGGCTGCGCGGGTCGAGGCCGGTCGTAGGCTCATCGAGGAAGAGCACGCGCGGGCGGCCGATGAGGCTCATTGCCAGGTCCAACTTGCGCTTCATGCCGCCCGACCATGTCTTCACCGGCCTGCGTGCCGCGTCCGTGAGCTGGAAGCGCGACAGCAGCTCGTGGATCCGGGCGCGTCCCTCGCGTGGATCGAGCTTCCAGAGCCGCGCCGCCAGCCGCAGGTTCTCTTCACCCGTCAGGAGCTCGTCGAGCGCCGCATATTGCCCGGTGAGGCTGATGACGGCGCGGACGGCGCGCGGCTCGCGGACGACATCGTGTCCGGCGATCGTCGCCGCGCCGGCGTCCGGCCGCGTGAGGGTGCTGAGGATCCGCACGAGGGTGGTCTTGCCGGCACCGTTGGGGCCGAGCAGGGCCGCGATGGAGCCCTCCTCGACGCGGAGGTCGAGACAGTCGAGGACGATCTTGCCGCCGTACGCTTTCTGAATCTGGTTCGCATCGACGATGATGCGGGACATGGCTGCCTCCTCCTGGGAAGTGTATGGCGTACACATCTGTGTACGTGATACACATTGGCATGTGTCGATGCGAATGTCAATCACCATGCGGAGAAGGAATCGTGGCCGACTCACGTGCGGATCGGAAGGGTGTCGAGGCGCTGTGGCGGTTGGAGCGTCAGGAGGAGACGGGTTCCCGGCCCACGCTCTCGTTGGCGGACATCGTCGCGGCCGCGCTGGA
This sequence comes from Thermomicrobiales bacterium, assembly GCA_035540335.1. GTDB lineage: Bacteria > Chloroflexota > Chloroflexia > Thermomicrobiales > UBA6265 > UBA6265. Next base: position 3,872 of record DATLHE010000049.1, read on the forward strand.
GATCGCCGACGCCGATGGGCTTGCCGAGGTCTCAATGGCGCGGGTGGCGAAGCGCCTCGGCTTCTCGACGATGGCGCTCTACCGGCATGTGCCCAACAAGGGCGAGCTCCTGACGCTGATGTTCGACGCGGGAGTCGGCGCGCCGCCGTCCACGATCCTCGCAACCTCGGAGTGGCGGGCGCGCATGCACGTGCTCGCGCGTGTTTATCTGGAGATCTTCCAACGCCGGCCCTGGCTGCTGGACATCCCGATCACCGGCCCGCCGATGGGTCCGAACAACATTCACTGGCTCGATACCGGGCTTTCGATCCTGAAGGAGACGGGCCTTGATGCGGGGGACCGGGTCGAAGTTTTCCTGCTATTGACGAGCTACCTGCTCGGGAGCGTCAGGCTGTTTGTCGAGATGGCCCGGGCCGCGGAGGCTGCGGCTGGCGGTGGCAGTCCTGTGGCGGATGAGAAGGGCTACGGAACCGCGCTGCGACGCCTACTGCCGGCCGGCCGGTTCCCCGCCGTGGAGGCGGCGATCGCGGCCGGGGTGTTCGACGACGGAGAGGAGGACGATGTCGCCGAGTTGCAGCGCGGCCTGGATATCATCCTCGACGGCGTCGAGGCGCTGATGGCGCGGCGAGGCGTCACTGGCGAACGGTGAACGACGTTTGTGGCCTCCAGATGAAGACCTCCGTATCCGGCGGGCGCTCGGCGAACTGTCCCGATGGCGACACCTCGCGCAGCAGGCGCCGGAGGTCCGCCTCGAAGGCAGCGAGCCGGTCGCTGAACAGGTGCGGCGCCGAGCCTGACATCGAGTAGGTCCAGGCGACGAGGTCGTCCTCGGCGCGCACGATCACCGCGCGGGCCTGGATTCGCAGGCGGCGCGGACCGGCGAATCCTGCCTCACGCAGGATGTCCGCCTCGCCGTCGGGCGAGCCGTGGAGGAGCACACCCTGTCCTGCCCGCCGAACCGGGCCGAGATATTGCTTCACCAGGTCCTGAATTGCATCGTACGGCGGCAGCGGATCGGCCAAGGGAGCATCCGGCTCGTCCAGCGGTTCCTTGACGTCGCTGACGTGGATGAGCGCCCCGGTCGGCTCCAGCAAGTCGCGGACGAGCGCGGCGACGCGCGGTCGGTCCATCCAGTGAAACGACTGGGCGAACGCGACGACGCGAAACGGTCCCATGCCGGGCGGCATGTCCTCCGCTCGGGATTGCATCCAGCGGACGCTCCGGACGCCAGCCCCATTCGCGCGGCGCGTGGCCTCCGCCAGCATCCCCTGATCCGGATCGACCCCGACGACCTCCTCGAACAAGTGGGCCAGCAGGAGCGTCAGCGTGCCGGGCCCGCATCCGACGTCCAGCAGGCGTCCGTGCCCATCCAGCTCAAGGGCGCTGGCCAGTTCCGCCGCGAGCCCGGGCGCGTACGGCAGTCGCCCGCGCGTGTAGTAGGGGGCGCTGCCGCGGTAGAGGGTCTCATCCCATTCCCAGGCTTCGGGCATGCCGACGGTCCTTCTGTGAGGTGGAGCGGGTGATTGGCGGGAAGATCGGTGCGGGCGGCGGGAGTCGAACCCGCACGGGTTTCCCCAGCGGAGTTTAAGTCCGCAGCGTCTGCCATTCCGCCACGCCCGCATGACGGGGAGTGTACCCCGGACGTCAAAACAGGCCGGGCATATGCCCGGCCTGTTCATAGGAGCGGAAGACGGGATTCGAACCCGCGACCTTCTCCTTGGCAAGGAGATGCTCTACCACTGAGCCACTTCCGCAGACAGCACAACGCTCATCAGCAGGCATGAGTATAGGACGCCCGGGTCGGCACTGTCAAGGAAAAACGATGCCGTTCCGGCGGTCCCGATTGCCGGACGGCGGCTCGCATGTCAGGATACGCATGGGTCTCATATCGACATCCTTTGAATGCGTTGGGCGCCGGTCCAGCCGGCGCGGGGAAGGGGCGAGATGGAGGCGTTTGTCATTCTCCTGATGGCGAGCATCGGCTTTGGCGTGACCATGCTGCTGCGAGGCCGGCAGATGACGCCGCCGCAGAGGCTTGAGCGGGCAGTGCAGTGGCTCTTCGGCGGGGCGGGGGCCTGGCTGCTGTTCGCGGCGCTCGGGCATCTCTTCTACGCGGACCAGGTCGCCGAATCGATCGGCTGGGCGCCCGGCAGCCCCTTCCAGCGCGAGATCGGCTTCTCCGACCTCGCCTGGGGCGTGCTCGGCCTGCTGTGCATCCGCATGCGGGGCACCTTCCGCGAGGCGTTCGTGCTCGGCACATGGATCTTTCTCTGGGGCGCGGCCGGTGGGCACATCTACGAGATGATCGCCGAGGACAACTTTTCCCGGAACAACTCGGGGTTGCTCCTCGCGATCGACATCCTGCTCCCGGTCGCCTGCGCGGCTTTGCTCTGGAAGCTGCGGGGGCTCGAGAAGGGCAGCGAAGCGCGGGCCGGCTTCTCGCTCGGCGCGGCGCGGGGCGACTGACCACGGAGCTACACTTGGCGGGATGAACGACGTCTCTCCAAGGAGGAAGCGATGACAGCCGACACCCAACTGCCCGACGATCTGGTCACCGCCGCCTGGCTGGCGGACCATCTCGATGACCCCACCGTTCGGGTGGTGGACATCCGTGGCTACGTAAATGCGGAGGACCTCGGCGGGGGCCGCCAGAAGGCGACCTACACCGGCGCGCCGGAAGAATACGCAGCCGGGCACATCCCGGGCGCGGTGTTCGTCGACTGGACGGTCGATATCGTCGACCTGGACGGCGCCGTGAAGGCGCAGATCGCGTCGCCGGAGCGCTTCAAGGCGGCCATGGAAGCGCGCGGCATCGGCGACGGGACGAACGTCGTCGTCGCAGACCATGCTGGCGGACATCTGGCGACGCGCCTCTGGTGGGCGCTGCGCTTCTACGGGCACGAGCGCGTGGCCGTGCTCGAGGGCGGCTACGCGGCGTGGACGGCGGCGGGCCTGCCGCTGACGACCGACGAGCCGGCCGTGCCGGACGCCACCTTCACGCCGCGCGTGCAGGCGGGCCTCCGCAGCGAGGTCGATGAAGTCGTCGGCCAGCTGCGGAGCGGGTCGCGCCAGATCGTGGACGCGCGGGATGCCGAGACGTACACCGGCGAGATCCAGCGCGGCAGCCGGGGCGGGCACATCCCGGGGGCGATCAACCTGCCGGCGAAGGTGCTCATCGCCGACGACGGCAGCTGGAAGCCGGGCGACGAGATCCGCGAGCTCGCCGTCGCGGCTGGGGTCGATCCCGCGCAGCCGGTCACCGCGTACTGCAACGGCGGCGTGACGGCGACCCAGGTGCTGTTCGGCCTGCACCGGGCCGGACTGGCCGATCTCTCAAACTACGATGGCTCGTGGAACGAGTGGGGTGAGCGCCCGGACCTGCCGGTCGAGGGCAACCGCGACCTGTTCGCCAAGGTGGACGCCACGGACTAGTCCCGCCAATCATCGCGGATGAAAACAGCCCGGTCCTCATGGACCGGGCTATATCGTGGGTGCCAAGGGGCAGACTCGAACTGCCGACCGCACGATTTTCAGTCGTGAGCTCTACCAACTGAGCTACCTTGGCGTGGGTTGTCTGCTGAGCGCCGAAGCAGCGCACGGTGGGCGATAGAGGGCTCGAACCTCTGACATCCACGGTGTAAACGTGGCGCTCTTCCAGCTGAGCTAATCGCCCGCAGAAAGCGGCCGCGACCAACCGGTGCCCAGGAAAGGATTTGAACCTTCACGCCCTAAACGGGCACTAGCCCCTCAAGCTAGCGCGTCTGCCGATTCCGCCACCTGGGCAGGTGCGTGCTGCAGCGGTCGAAGTATAGGAGGTCCGTGGCCGGAACGTCAATGCGATTCCACCACTGGTTTCCCGGCGCTCCAGGGGTGCCGCCAGCGCGGTCAGGGCGACCACTCGACCGTCGTCTCCGATGCCGTGAAGCCGTCCGTGGCGGTCACCCGGAAGAGCACCGGGCCATTCGCGGGCAGGTTGTCCGGATGGATTGTCGCGCGCGGCTCGGTCAGGCCGACCGCGACGGTGCGCCACGTGCGCCCACGGTCGGAGCTGATCTGGACGTTGTACAGCCCGCCGCTCGCCTCCCACGTCAGCTCCAGCCCAGTTTCGCCGACGCGCTCGATGTGGATTTCTGACGGTCCCGCCGCCTGAGCCCGCGCCATCGGGGGGCGGCGATAGGTGTCCGCGAGGCGATCGTTGACGTCGAGCTCGAGCGTCGCGGTGCCGGGATCGACGGCAAGGATGACGTCGACGATCGCCTCCGCGTCGCCGTCTTCCAGGTCGGAGAGCGGCTTCACGTCGACGCGATACGCTGCGGTCACCTTCTGGTCGGGGTTGAGCGCGCGGATCGTCACCGGGCCGCCCGTATCCGGCGTGACCGTGCCGCGGGCGAGCGGGTTCACGTAGGCGATGCGCCCGGTGCTCCGCGTCAGGTTCACCTGGGCCACGACGCTGATCAGCGTCTTCGGCTGCGGGGCGGCTTCCGGCGCGGCGCCGGCCTCGAATCCCTCAGGGAAGCGCTCGTCCGGACGGCCCGCTCCTCCGCTGGGGCCGAGGGCGTCCTCGGCGGCGAGGCGGGCGCGGATGCCGCCGTAGGTGTAGGAGCTGAGCCATTCCTGGTTGCAGTAGGTCATGACATCGTGCCACTCGACGCCCGGCATGGCTCGCATCGGCAACCCCCAGACGACGTCGCCGACGTCGAACCCGGCGAAGGAGCCGTCGGCGCTCGCGAGCTGCCCGGCGGTGAAGGGGTAGGCCGGGTCGTCATGCGATTCGCCGCAGAAGCCGGGGTGCTTGCGGCCGTAGCTGTGCCCGATCTCGTGGCCGCCATACCAGTCGGCGTACGAGCCGTCGAAATCCCAGCCCCAGCTTGCGGGGCCAGCCGGGCCGGAGCCGACCGCCGCGGGATCGGGCGCATTCACGGGAACCGCCGAGCACCCTCGCATGAAGAATCCGCCGTCGCTGACCAGCCCGTAGTAGTGCGTGCGGCCGTCCACGCCGCCGGCGACGTCCAGCGCCCGGATCGCGGCGAGCTGGGCGTTGATCTGGCCGCAGTCGAACGGAACCGCCGGGTTGGCGGTCACTACCTGCTGCGAGGCGACGACCTGGGCGACGGGATAGGCCCGCCGCAGCCAGGACAGCAGAAAGCCGACGTCGGTCGCCGTGGGGATGAATGTCTCTGGCGGCGTGCCCTGTTGGTAGGTGAAGCTGACGAGCGCCAGGCGCATCGGCGGCGCGGGCGTGAAGCTCACGGTGTCGATGATGCCCGGCGGGCCGAAGGTCACGCTCTGATTGGTCGTCGTCTCGGTGAGCGACGATAGCTGGATGTCGAGCGCCCCGGACGTCGTCATGTCCACCGGCAGCAGGAAGTTGAGGCTCTTGCCTACGTCGCGGCGCAGGGCGTTCACCTGCCCGAACGCCGCGGGGTCGACCACCACACTGTTGAGCGAGGTCACGAAGCGCGTCTGGCTGCCGCGGCTGATCGCGAGCGTGCCGCGCACGGTGGTGGCCGTGGCCAGCGCCGAGCTGAGGTAGACACGGACGATCGTCGGCTTCAGCGCGACCAGCGGCACCGTCTGGGTGAGGTTTTGGATCGACTGGGTGACCTCGATCGCATCCACGCGAACCTTTGCGAAACGTACATCGACGCCCTCGATCTCCGAGCTGCCGGCGGTGTGCGTCAATGTCACCGGCAGGCCCCTCGTTAGCGCGTGCACCAGCGTCGCCGACATCGCCCGCCGTCCGGCCAACTGGCCCAGATCACCGGCGGTGAAGCTCAGGAGAAACACCTGCACGGCCGCCATGGAGGGCCCAAGATAGACGAGGGCCGCATCCGTCCCGGACAGCCACTTGAGGCGTTGCACCAGCCCGCTCGACTGCGCCATTGCCGTTCTCCCGGTCCTCGCCTAGGCCGCAGGAATCTGCAGCGCGGTGATCTCGGCGCTGTTGTCGCCATGGAACGCGATCACCTCCGTCTGGCTCGCCAGGGCGGCGCCCAGCGCGTCGGCGATCGCGCCGCGAGTGGCGGCGTCTTCCGCCGGAAGGTTGGCCGGGGCCATGACGATCAGGAGCTCGGTGTCGGTCGGGGAGGGGCCGATATACGCCCAGGCCATGACGATCGAGTTCGTCACCTTCAGGCGCTGCACGAAGCCGCGTGTCTGTGCCATGCCGCCGCCTCCTTACTGGCAATCCAGCAGATCGAGGTCCTTGAGCACCGCTTCGAGGTAGGTGAGGTCGCCGCGGACCCGGATCTGACCGGAGGCGAAGGCGCGGCTGGCCTCCATCTCGCCGCTGAGGACCGCCTGCAGTACCTTCGAGGGGCCGCGCACCGTCACGACGGGCTGGCTCTCCTGCGCGCCCCTGGTGACCTTCCCGCGCGGGCCCATGCGGTCGATGCTGAACTCGTCGTCGCTGTCGGTGCTGCGCACGACGATGCTGCCCTCCGCGCGGGGCGCCGTCGCGCTCACTCGCGAGACGGCGGAGGTGAGTGCCGATTCCAGCGTCGTGGCTGGTGACGCCTTCGGACCCGAGGATCGCTTGGCCATGGTCGGTCTCCTCATGTAGCAGGTTCGTATCGAGTATCTGCCCGCCCCATGGGCATGTCAATTGACATATGGCCATTCTGAGCATTTACGGGGGTGCCTGTGGGCTCGGGACGATACAAGGAGCATCATCGACCGCCGGCCCATGTCACACGCACGCGTGCCCGGTCGTTATTCGATGAGGGTGGGTATCGCCCCTGGTCACACGGTTGGCTGGAACGCATGTGGAGAATCGAGTTGGGGAAACGAGAGCGCTACGCGCCGGGGGCCTTCTGCTGGGTGGAGCTGGAGACCACCGACCTGGTCGGGTCCAGCCGGTTCTACGGCGAGCTCTTCGGCTGGGACGCCTCAGAAACAGGCAGTGACGCGTCGATCGAGTTTCGCCTCGATGGCGCCCTTGTCTGCGGGATGCGTGCGCTGTCGCCGCGTCTCCGGCACGAGGGCGTGCCGCCCCACTGGAACGCGTTTGTCTCGGTGCAGAGCGTCGACTGGATGCTGGGAGCGGCCCGCGCGTTCGACGGTCATGTGGTCGCCGACGGTTACGAGAATAGCGACCGGGCGCGCCGGGGGTTCATCAAGGATCCGACGGGCGCCGTGCTCGGGCTCTGGGAGCCCCGGACTCACCACGGCGCGGAGCGCGTCAACGACCCCGGTTGCTTCGTCTGGAGCGAGCTGCACACGCCGGACGTCGACCGCGCCACCGGTTTCCTGCGGGAGTTCTTCGGTTGGGACATCCGGCCACAGCAGGGCAACCCCGGCATGCCCTACCAGATCGTCCGCAACGGCGACTGGCTGAACGCGGGCCTCCTGCCGCTCGGGCCGGAGGAGGGAGACGCGCCGCCGCATTGGCTGACCTTCTTCACGGTGGCCTCCTGCGACGCGACCTCCGCGCGCGCCACGGAGCTGGGCGGCCAGGGCCTCGGTGGGCCGCGCGACGTGTCTATCGGCCGCATCGTCGTCCTGCGCGATCCCGCCGGCGCCGTGTTCGCGCTGTTCGAGGGCGAGACGGACGACTAGCTGCCCGGTCAGGTTACGTTGGCCCCGCGTGGGCGTAGAATCGTCTCCATGGCACAGCCAGCAACCCAGTGGCTTCTGTACGAAGTCCCCGGGTCGATCACCCGCACGAAGATCACGCCGCCGCGACCGTCGACGATCAGCCGGCCGGACCTCGTTCAGCGGCTCGACGCCGGCGCTGGCGCGCGGCTCACCCTCATCATCGCTCCGGCGGGATGGGGGAAGTCCAGCGTCCTCGCCGAGTGGGCGAGCCGCTCCAGCGTCGATGTGGCGTGGCTCTGCTGCGACGAGGCGGACAACAACCCGACGCGCTTCCTGCGCGCGCTCGTCACGGCGGTCGACCGGGTGCGTCCCGGGGTCGGCGGTGATCTGTTCGCGATGCTGCGCTCGTCACAGCCCCTGCCGGCCGACCAGCTCCTGGCCGCGCTCGCGGAGGCCATCGCCGAGAACCCGGAGCCGCTGACGATCGTGCTGGACGACTTTCACCTCGTTGAGCATCCGGAGCTGCTTTCCTCGCTCGAGGACCTCGTCGCAACCGCGCCCGCCAATCTGCGGGTGATGGTCGCGAGCCGCGCCTCGCCGCAATGGTCGCTGGCGCGGTGGCGGGCCTACGGCGACGTCACCGAGGTCGGCACGGCCGAGCTGGCGTTCACCGAGGCTGAGATCGCGGCCATGATCGGCAACGACAGGGTCGATGGGGAGGCCATCCGTGAGCTGCGCGAGCGCTCGGAGGGCTGGGTGGCGGGCATTCGCCTCGCCGTGCTCTGGCTGCAGCGCTCCGGGAACGCGGAGGACCTCGGCACCTGTTTTCAGGGCACCCATCGTGACATCGCGGACTACCTCGCCGAGGAAGTCTTCAACCGCCTCTCGGATGACGTGCGGCGCTTCCTGCTGGACACGTCGGTGCTCGACCAGTTCTCGGCGCTCCTGGCCGACGCGGTCACCGGTCTCACAGGCGCGGCGGCTGTGGTGGAGCAGTTGGAGGCGCAGGGGCTGTTCCTGCTCCCGATGGACCACGAGCGGCGCTGGTACCGCTACCACGGCATCTTCCGCGAGTTCCTTCGCGGTCGGCTGCGCGAGGAGGCCCCGGATCGGGAGATCGATCTGCACCGGCGCGCCGCCGCCTGGTATCGCGACCACGGCGACGCCGTCGCGGCTGCGGACTACCTGCTGCGGATCGGGGACGCCGGCGCCGCGGCGGCGCTGGTCGACGAGATCGCCGAGCGCCTGCTGTTGCAGCAGGGCGAGACGCACACGTTGATCCGCCTCGTCGAGCAGATGCCCCGGGAGGCGATCCGGCCCTGGCCGGCGCTCCAGCGCTTCTTTGCCTGGGGGCTGGTGCTGACGGGGCGGCTCGACGAGGCCGAGACGCTGGCCCGGTCCTTCGAGGCCGACGTCGCGACCGGCGATCCCGCCCTTGCGAACACCCGCCGCTCGGAGATCGCCGGCATCCGGTCGCGCATCGCCGCCTATCGCGGCGATCACGAGGAGACTATCGCCCAGGCCACCCGGGCGCTGGCGCTGGTCGACGACGCGCTGGACTGGTTCCGCGCGGATGCGTACCTAAGCCTTGGGTTCGCCTACCGGTCGCTGGGCAAGATCGAGCAGGCCGCCGAGGTCTTCGCCCGGGCCTCGCAGCTTGGCTGGAGGTGCAACATCCCCCACGCCGCGTGCTGGGGCTCGCGCTATCAGGCGCTGACGTACGTCTCCCAGGGACGGCTGCAGGACGCCACCATCCTCATCGAGGAGGAGATCGAGCGGGCCCGGAGCGGCGGGCTGGATCGCACTCCCGCGTTTGCGGCGCTCCTCATCGGGCGCGGCGAGCTGCGCTACGAGCGGAACGATCTGGTGGGCGCCCGACGGGACCTGGGGCAGGCGCACGCGCTGGCCCAGCAGGTCGGCGACGCGAAAATCCTCATGAACGTCTACGTCGCGCTCGCGCTCCTCGACGCGGCCGAGGGGCGTGCCGACGAGGCCCGCGCATCGGCGCGGCGGGCGATCAACGTCTTCAACGGCCCGATGGAGCGTGCCACGGAGGCGTGGCTGGCGCTGAAGCGCGGCGATCTGCCCGCCGTCCGGCGCTGGGTCGAGTGGTATCGCGCCAACGAGGGCGACACGCCATCGCTCGCCCGCGGCGAGACCGAGCAGGTGATGTTCGGGCGGGCGCTGCTGGCGACCGGCCAGACGGTCGAGGCGACTCGGTTCCTCTCCGAGCTGCTGCGGCAGGCGGAAGACACCGGGCGCTGGGGCCGGGCGATCGTCATCAGAATGATCCTCGCCGTCCAGGCGGATGCCGGCGGCGACGATGCGGCCGGGTTTGCCCACCTCCGGGCGGTGCTGGACCTCGCCGTGCGCGAGCACTACGTCCGCACCGTGCTCGACGAGGGGCCGGACCTCCTGCGCCTGCTCCGGCGCGCCGCGCGACATGACGATGTCGCCGCGCGCCGGCAGTACGCCGCCACGCTGCTCGCCGCGGGAGACGCGCAGGCGGCGCCCGCTCGCGCCCCCGGCGCGGAAGCGCTGATCGAGCCGCTGACCGACCGGCAGATGGAGATCCTGCGCCTGATGGTCGATGGCCAGTCCAACCGCGAGATCGCCGAAGCGCTCTACGTCGCCGAAGGCACGGTCAAGGCGCACCTGCACCAGATCTACGGCAAGCTGATGGTCCGCAACCGGGCCGAGGCGATCCGCGCCGCGCGCGAGCTCCGGGTGCTCACCTAGCGTCGTCGCCTAAACCCCACCTAAACCGCAAACCTAACGATCGGTTGACGTCGCCTTGACGGGCGCTCCCTACCCTGAGATCAGGCGCTGGAACCACATCCGGCGCCGAGGATTCAGGTTCTTGAGGAGCGCACTGATGATCACTGGTTTCGACGTCAAGAACGCGATGCACCGGTCGTTCGGACTCTCGAGGCCGACGGAACCCGAGACCGTATCGCTCTCCTTCCTCGCCCGCGTCGCGCGTCTCCGCGCGAGCGCCGGCGCCATCTTCTCCCTGTAGCCGGAGGTCCATGCATGAACCCCTTTCTCCCGCAGTCCTTCCACGCCGGGTTCTCGGACTCGGTCGCCCAGCGCAGCGTCAACCGTGACCCGGACGGCTTCTTTCCCGAGCTGAGCAGCTATCAACCCGATCCTGTCGGCCTCTGGCTCGTGCAGCGCTCCGGGCGCGTCTCGGATCGCCTGCAGTCCTTCTGGTCGGCGATCGCCGCCCGGTGGCAGCCGAAGCGGACGGCTGGGGACGCGGTCGCTCCGCCGGTCGAGATTGTCCACTGGCCGCGAGGCTAGCCTCGAGACGCCGTCCTATCTCCTTCCCCACGCGAACGCCGCATCACCGCCGATGCGGCGTTCGCGTGTCCGCCGCCGACGCGTGGCAACGATCTTGTAATCTGAAGGCATGCGTGATCCGCGGCCACGCATGCCGCGCGGCCGCGCAAGTTCAGATACAGGGGATGCAACTCCATGCCATTGCTCAAAGGGAAGACCGGAAGCGCGCTGGGCGCGGTCGGCACGGTCCGGAACTTCATGAATCTGGTGAAAGAGATCGACTTCGACGAGGTGCGGGACCGCGCGGAACAGCCGCCCCGGACACTCGTGATCGCGGTCGACACGCAGCGCGGGGAATCCGCCGCCGACCAGCTGTTCGGCCAGGGCACGCGCACTGGCGTCGACCTCAAGGCCTGGACCGAGGGCGAGAGCATCGACGCCGCCCGGTGGGACGCCATCGTCGTCTTCGATCCGGACGGCGCCGGGCTCCTGGACAAGGTCCGCCGGGGCACTGGCGCGCGCAAGGCGCAGAACGTGTACTTCCTCGCGCAGCGACGCGAGGGAGGCGACGACCCGGTCGAGCAGCTCCGCGATGAGATCTGCGCCGAGTTCACCGAGCTGGCGCCGTCCTATGGCCGCTACTACCCGGGCTGGCGCTCCGCGGCGGTGCGCGCGATCCTCGATGACACCGCCAGGGCGAACGCCCAGTTCTCGTTCATCTCCAATATTCCGGCCGTCGTGCCGTTCCTGGGCGGCATCATCGCCGCGAGCGCCGATCTGATCGTGCTCACCAAGAACCAGGTCATGATGTGCTACAAGATCGCGGCGACCTACGATCGGAACCTCGGCGACCAGGTGGCGCTCATGCGCGAGCTGGCGCCGGTCGTCGGCAGCGGCTTCCTGTGGCGGACGATCGCGCGTGAGGCCGCGGCGTTCATCCCGCTCGCGGCAGGCACCATCCCCAAGGTGGCCATCGCCTATGGGGGCACGATCGCCGTTGGCCGGGCGGCGGAATACTACTATCGCCACGGCAAGAAGCCGACGAAGGAGCAGCTGCGGGCGATCGTGGAGCCTGCCGCCGAGCTGGTCAAGACGCTGCCGCTGCCTGGCCGCGAGGGGAACGGCTCCGTCCAGCAGCCGGCCGCCACGGACCAGCTGGGCGAGACGCAGAAGATCGAGGTCGTCTCTGGGGACTAGGACATCGAGATCATCCCGTAGCGACAGCAAAAGGCCTCCGGCGTCATCCGACGCCGGAGGCCCTTTCGCGTGCCAGGGCAATGGCCGGGTCAGCCGAGGTTCAGCGCCTTGGCGCGCTTGTTGAAGTCTTCCAGCTTGAGCCCGAGCAGCGACGCGGCCTCGGGCCGGTTGTCCTCCGTCACATCGAGCGCCTCCTCGAACGCGCCGCGGGTGATCTCCTCCAGCAGCTCGTCGAGCGACGTTCCCCGCCGGACGCGATCGCCCAGGTCGAACAGACGCCGGTTATCCGTGCCCATGAAGTGAATGTGGTCGGCGGAGATGACCTGGCCCTGGGCAAGCACCGTCGCCCGCTGGATCAGGTTCTCCAGCTCGCGGACGTTGCCCGGCCAGTCGTAGGCCATCAGCTTGTCCATCGCGCTCTGGCTCATCCGGGCGATCGGGGAGCCCGGCTTGTAGCGGTGCTTCTCGAGGAAATGCTCGACCAGCAGCGGGATGTCGTCCTTGCGGTCGCGCAGCGGCGGCAGATAGATGGAGATGACGTTGAGACGGTAGTAGAGGTCCTCGCGGAAGCGGTTGGCCTCGATCTCCTGGTTGAGGATCTTGTTCGTCGCGGCAATCACGCGCGTATCGATCTTGACCGTCACCGCCCCGCCGACGCGCTCGAACTCGCGCTCCTGGAGCACACGCAGCAGCTTCTTCTGGGTCGCGAGGGTCATCTCCCCGATCTCGTCGAGGAAGATGGTGCCCTTGTTGGCCATCTCGAAGCGGCCCTTGCGCTGGTTGATCGCGCCGGTGAATGCGCCCTTCTCATGCCCGAAGAGCTCGCTCTCCAGCAGCGTCTCCGGCAGCGCCGCGCAGTTCACCTTGATCAGCGGGCCGCGCGAATAGCTGGAGGTGCGATGGAGGATGCTGGCGATCAGCTCCTTGCCGGTGCCGGTCTCGCCGGTGATGAGCACCGTGGCGTCGGAGTGGGCGACGCGACCGATGGTCTTGTAGACCTCCTGCATCGCGGCGCTGTTCCCGATCAGCATGTCGTTCGGGTCCTTCTCGCCCAGCCGGCTGGAGAGCTCGAGGACCTGGTCGTTGAGCCGTTGCCGGTCGAAGTAGCGCTGCACCGTGAGCAGCACGTCGTCGAGGTCGAACGGCTTGGTGATGTAGTCGTACGCGCCGAGGCGCATCGCCTCGATGGCGACGCTCGACGTGCCGAAGGCCGTCATCACGATGATCGGCAGCTGCTGGTTCGGGTCGGTGCGGACCTCCTTCAGCACGTCCAGCCCGCTCTTGTCGGGCATGCGCACGTCCATCATGATCAGCTGCGGGAGATGGTTGTTTTCGCTGGTGAGCGCATCCAGCACACCCTGACCAGACTCCGCCTCCTGGACCTCGTACCCTTCGTCCGTCAGGAGATCGCGGAGCACGCCGCGGATGGCTGCATCGTCATCAGCGATGAGGATGTTCTGCATGGAAGATCAATATCCTCTCGGCGTCCACGGAACGCCTTGCTACGACACGGTATTCTGCTCAGAACCCTAGTATAGACGGGCATTTGGCCCCCGCCATGGTACTCGACGCACGAAAGGAACACTCCAGAGATGATCGCTCGGTTGGTGCTCGTCGGATTCAGTGGCACGGGGAAGAGCTCCGTCGGGCGGGTCGCCGCCGATCGCCTGGGGTGGACGCTGGTCGACATGGATGACGCGATCGAGCGCCGCGAGGGCGTCTCGATCCCCGAGCTCTTCGCCGGCCGCGGCGAGCCGGCCTTCCGCCAGATCGAGCGGGACGTCTTCGTGGAGGCGCTCGGTCGCGAGCGCGTCGTGATCGCGACCGGCGGCGGCGCCGTCGCCAACGACGCCATCTGGCCGGTGCTCCTCGACGACCCGGCGACGCTGACCGTGGCGCTCGACGCGGCGCCGGAGACGATCCTGGCGCGCCTTCAGGCGCAGATCTCGACCGACGGCGAGACGACGCGCCGGCCCCTGCTGGATTCGCCCGATCCGCTGGCGCGCATCCGCGAGCTGCGGGACGCCCGCGCCGGCTACTACGCCCGGGCGCAGGTGACGATTCCGGTCGACGGCCGCGCGCCGGAGCGAACGGCGGCCGACCTCGCGGAGCTCGTGGCGCTCGCGGCCGGCACGCCGTCCGAGGTCGCGCTCGAGGTGCCGAATGCCCGCTCGCGCATCCTTGTCGGACAGGGCACGCGCGAGCGGCTGATGGAGGAGATCGCCGCTCGCTGGCCGAAGGCGCGCCGGCTCTGGCTGGCCGCCGACGCGGGCATGCGCGCGGCGAACGGCCCCTGGGTCGACGGCGTGTCGGGCCGGTTCTCGGGTCAGGTCAACATAACCAACGTTCCGTCCGGAGAAACCTCCAAGAGCCTGGCCGGGCTGGGCGCGCTCTACGACTGGATGATCCCGGGTGGGGTGGAGCGCGGCGACGTCGCCATCGCTGCCGGTGGCGGCGTCACCGGCGACCTGATGGGCTTCGCGGCGGCGACCGTGCTACGCGGCATCGGCCTCGCCCAGGTGCCGACCACCTTGCTCTCGATGGTGGACAGCAGCGTCGGTGGCAAGACCGGCATCAATCACCCCGGCGGCAAGAACCTGATCGGCGCCTTCTACCAGCCGTCGCTCGTCCTCGTCGATCCCGCCTTCCTGCGGACGCTGCCGCCGCGCGAGCTGCGCTCGGGGTGGGCCGAGGTGATCAAGCACGGCATGATCCAGGCATCGACGCCCGGCGGCGAGAATGGCTTCCTGCGGGCGGTGCTGGAGCGCAACGCGCCGGCGCTGACCGCACTGGCGGAGCCGGTGACGTCGTGGGTGATTCGGCAGAACATCGCGCTCAAGGCGGCGGTCGTCGCCGAGGACGAGCGGGAGGCACGTCTGCGGGCGATCCTCAACTTCGGCCACACGATCGGCCACGGCGTCGAGGCCGCCGGCTACGCGCTGCTTCATGGCGAGGCGGTCGCCGTCGGCCTGGTCGCGGCGATGACAATCGGTGTCGAGAAGGGAATGATCGACGACGCCGATCGCGAGCGCCTCGTTCGCCAGCTGGCGGCCTACGGGCTGCCGACCGTCGCCGACGTCGACATCCCGACGGTGCGCGAGAAGATGGCGCGCGACAAGAAGAAGGCGTCCGGCGCGCAGCAGTGGATCCTCCCGCGGCGGGAGGGCGGCGTCGAGATCCGGACCGACGTCACGGAGGCGGAGATCGCCCACGCGCTGGAGACCGTTACGGGCTCTCTGGCTCGCTCCTGAGCGGCGGGGAACGCCGCGGCGCTGTGCTATGCTTTGCCAAAATGCTGGGTGGTCGGGCGATCACCCGCGTTTTGCTGTGTCTCGCATCCGGGACACGCACTTGCACACGGTGCAGCCTCCGGTGTCACGGACAAGGAGAATTCAGAGCGTGACGAAGACGCCCCAGGTGGTCGTGAGCGCGTCGATTGCATATGACCACATCATGCAATTCGACGGGTCGTTCAAGGACCACATCCTCCCGGACAAGGCGCATGTCCTGTCCGTCAGTTTCCTCCTCGGCTCTCTCAAGCATCAACGCGGCGGCGTCGCGGGCAATATGGGCTACAACCTGGCGCTCCTCGGCATCCCGGTCGCGCTCGTCGGCGCCGTCGGGCCCGACTTCGGGCCGTATGGCGACGTCCTCGAGCGCCTCGGCGTCGATCTCTCGTACGTCCGCCGGGTGGACGACGACCTCACCGCCACGGCCTACATGAACGCCGACATGGCGGGCAACCAGATCGCCGCCTTCTACCCTGGACCAAGCGCCCTGACGCGCGAGATCGACGTCACGGAGGTCGCCGGCGGCGCCCGGTACGGCATCGTCAGCGCCGGTGACCCGGTCGCGATGATGCTCCACACCGAGCAGATCGCCGCAGCCAGCAAGCTGGTCTTCGACCCCGCGCAGCAGATCGTGATCCTCGATGGCGATCAGCTCAGCCGGGGAATCGAGCTCGCGGAGATCGTGATCGGCAACGACTACGAGCTCGGCATGATCGAGCGCAAGACCGGCCTCACCGTCGACGCCATCAGCCAGAAGGCGCCGATGACGGTCGTCACCTTCGGTGACCGCGGCTCGGAGATCCGGGCCGGCGGCGAGGTGGTGGCCATCCCGACCGCGACGCCGAATCCGATCGTCGATCCGACCGGCGCCGGCGACGCCTACCGCGCCGGCCTGGTGGCCGGCCTGCTGCTGGAGAAGGACCTGCCGGTGGCCGGCCGCATGGCGGCACTCACGGCGACCTACGCCGTGGAGTTCCACGGCACGCAGGAGCACGCCTACACCCACGAGGAGTTCGTCGCCCGCTTCGGCGCGGCGTTCCCGGATTTCAGGGATGCGCTTTCGGTGGAGGACCTGAGCCGCTTCGCGGACCATCCCGCCAGTATCGCGCGGTAGACGCAGTTCGAGCGCGGCGCGGCCCGGACAGCCCGCGCTGCTCACTCACATGGCGGCCCACGACCCGCCCACGGAGAAACGCATCAAAGGCGGCAAC
>DATLHE010000050.1:0-8155 GCA_035540335.1 Thermomicrobiales bacterium
GGTTTTCCAGGTGGCGGTTACGCGCGGACGGTCCCTCCCGCTCAGGAGGACAGCCATGGATCGAACGTCACAGACGTCGAAGGCGGTCGGAAGCGACACCGGGGCGGGCGAACCCGGAATGTCGATCAGTCCATCCGAGGCCGAGGTCGAGGCCTGGGCGGAGCGCGTGCGGAAGCGGCGCCAGGCCTGGGTGGACGGGCCCACCGAGGAAGAGAAGCACGACTGGCAGCGCCGCGAACGGGCGCGGCGGGCCGCGCGGCTGGAACCCGAAGCCGAGTCCGGGGCCGGCAACGGTGAGCGGAAGCGACTCGACCCGTACGAAGAGCGCCTGCGTCTCCAGCGGCGCTACACGCGCGAGGTACGGCTGGCGACCGAAGGCATCGGGGTCTGGTTCGCCACCTGGCCGTTCCGCGTGTTGGCCGACCTGGTGGTCACCGGCCAGGAGTGGGAAGAGGACACGCTGCATTCGGCGCGCCGCCGCTGGATTCCCTTCTCCGACGACGACATGTAACGCGTGTCGTCGAGGGGACCGTCGCGTCGCCCGACCGCCTGAGGATCCCAGACGCGCCACGCATCCTCGTCGCGGCGACCACCCCGTCCGCCTGATCGGCGGTCGCGTAGGGGGGCCGGTTGATCACGTCCCGGAGCACGCTGTCACGCGCCGCGCAGACCATCGCCGTCCTCGTCCGGTATCGCATCCTCTTCGCAGCGCTCCCATGGCGCCATGGCCGGCTCGATCCGGTCCAGCTTCGGCTTGCATTCGAACACCTGGGCGGCACCTGGATCAAGCTCGGGCAGATGCTGGCGATGCGGTTCGACCTGCTCCCGGCCGCCCATTGTCAGGAACTCCTCAAGCTGCTCAACAACGTGCGACCGGTCCCGTACGAGCAGGTCCGTGACATCGTCCGGCGAGAGCTCGGCGATGATCCCGAGTCGATCTTTCGAGAATTCGACCCGACGCCGATTGCCGCGGCATCGATTGGTCAGGTGCACCGGGCGGTCCTGCCCTCCGGCAGGCGGGTCGCGGTCAAGATCCAACGACCAGGCGCACGCCAGATTTTCGCGGCCGACATCAGGCTCATGTACACGCTCTCGGGCCTCCTGGGTCGGGTCGGCCTCTTCGGCGCGATGAGCAGCCGGCAGGTGATCGACGAGTTCGCCAGATGGACGGCGGACGAGCTCGACTATGTTACCGAGGCCCGGCACGCGGCCCGACTGCGCCGGAACGCGACCGGGGATCCCTTGCAGCGCGTGCCACGGGTGTGGGGGCAATTCACGACCTCTCGCGTCCTCACCCTCGACCTGATCGAGGGCATCCCGCTGATCGAGATCCTGAACGCGGTGCGGGACGGCGACCGCGACTACCTTGATCGCATGCGCGATCGCGGGCACAACCTCCAGCGCGTCGTCCGCCACCTCGACTGGAACATGCTCAACCAGATCCACGTCTTCGGCTTTTTTCACGCCGACCTGCATCCCGCCAACCTCTTCGTGCTCCCCGGCGACGCCATTGGCTACGTCGATTTTGGCGTCGTCGGCAAGCTCACCTCGGAGATGCGCCAGTCCTTGACGCGCTACGCCTCCCTCTTCTTCGATGGCGACACCGACGGCGCGATCACGGAGATGACGCGCTGGGTCGCGCCCGGCTCGATTAGCCGCGTCGAAGCCGCCCGGGGCGAGCTGGTGCGCATCCATGAGGAGTTCTTGCTCGCGGTGACCGCGGCCGGGCAGATCTCCGCCAAGGGCGCCGGCGTGTCGTTCGCGGTCGGGGTCCTCGATATCGTTCGCCGCCACGGCATCGTCCTCGCCCCCAACGCGCTCGCCTACCTGCGGACCTTGATCGCGACCGATGCCCTGCGGTTCGAGCTCGCCCCGGACTACGACCTGCACCGGCACGCCCAACGGTTCTTCGAGCGCCTCGTCGCCCAGGAGACGCGCGAGTTCCTCAAGCCGCAGAACCTGGTGAAGGTTGCCCACGACCAGACCGTGCGCGTGAATCGCATGCTCGACGCCGTCGACGCCCAGCTCTTCCTCGTGAGTACCGTTGAATCGCGGATCCTGGGCATTCAGGAGGGGATCAGGCACGCCGGCCGGTGGCTCACGACCCTGATGATGGTGCTGATCCTGGGCGTGATCCTCCTTCAGGTCATCGATACCCGCCCGGGCTGGCGGACGGCCGGGCCCCTCCCCGAGTCGGCCAGGAGTTGGCTGCCGTGGCTGATCTTCGGGGTCCTCCTGGTGGTGGCCCTCGGGATCGTGGTCGAAGCCCTCCGCATCCGGAGGACGGACCGGCCACCGAAAAACTCGCTCGTTCCTGATCGGCATCGGTGAGACGTAGACGTGCCCAAATCGGGCGGCGCGACATGGGCGACAAGAACGCCAACCAGGGCGTCACAGGGGCGTGTTGCCAGTGTGGTCGCCACACGACACAATGACCGGGACGATCTGCCGTCCCGGTCATTCTTCGACATGCGTGCTCGTGGTGCCGGAAGAGGGATTCGAACCCTCACGGTGTTGCCACCGGCGGATTTTGAGTCCGCTGCGTCTGCCATTTCGCCACTCCGGCGCGTCGGAGGGCAAGTGTACCGCAGCGGCGCGGCGTTTGTCTGTATGCGGATGCGGTACGATAAGGGGCCGGAGCGGGCGATCGATGCCCGGGAAGCGAGGCAAGGTCACGCCGTGGGATTAGGCGCAGTGGGGGCTGCAAGACACGTGTATATCCTCGAACCGATGACTCAAGAGGATGTCGAAGAGGTCAGCCGTGTCGAGCGGCAGTGCTTCACCAATCCATGGCCAATCTCGGCCTACCGGCGTGAGCTCAAGAACCCCCGGCAGAATTTCTACATCGTCCTCCGCGACGATCCGGACGCCGACGCCTCGGAGACTCCCGTCTCCAGCCTCGCCGCGCAGAACGGCTCGCCCCGCGAGGCGCGCCGGCCCCGCCGGTTCGCCTTCTGGCCGCTCGGGCAGCGCTCCGAGCAGGCCACGCCGCCGCCGATCATCGGCTTCGCCGGCATGTGGAACATCCTTGACGAGGCGCACGTCACGACCATCGGCGTGCTGCCCGCCTACCGCGGTCGCGGCCTCGGCGAGCTGCTTTTCCTCGAGATGATCGACGAGGCGGTCCGCCGGCAGGCGACCTGGCTGACGCTCGAGGTGCGCGTCACCAACTACTCCGCGCAGGCGCTCTACCGCAAGTACGGCTTCACCATCCAGGGCCGGCGCCCGCGCTACTACAGCGACAACAACGAGGACGCCTTCATCATGTGGTCGGAGTCCTTCAAGGATCCCGAGTACCTGAAGCGGATCGAGCAGCTGCGCCGCCGCCTGCACCACAAGATGAGCTTCGAGCCGGACATCCCCACCACCTGATCTCGCCCCGCAACAGAAAGACCTCCCGGACATGAACATCCTTGGCATCGAAACGTCGTGCGACGAGACCGCGGCCGCGGTCGTCGTCGACGGGCGTCTCGTGCGCTCCAACGTCATCTCCTCCCAGATCGAGCTCCACCGCGCCCACGGCGGCGTCGTGCCCGAGCTGGCGGCGCGGGGACAGGTGACGGCGATCATGCCAGTGGTGCGCGCGGCGATTGCCGAGGCGGGCATGACCCAGGACGACATCGACGCCGTCGCCTTCACGCAAGGGCCGGGTCTCGCCGGGTCGCTGCTCGTCGGCGTCAACGCCGCCAAGGCGTATGCCTACGCGCTCGGCAGGCCGACACTGCCGGTCAACCATCTCGAAGGACACGTCTTCGCCAACTGGCTGCAGCTCGACGCGAATCAGCCCTTCACGCCGCCAGCCTTCCCGGCCGTCTGCCTGCTCGTCTCGGGCGGGCACACCGAGATCCTGCTGCTGCACGACCACCACCACTACGAGCTGCTCGGCGACACGCTGGACGACGCGGCGGGCGAGGCGTTCGACAAGGGCGCGCGGCTGCTCGGCCTCGGCTACCCCGGCGGCCCTGCCATCCAGCGCGCGGCGGTGGGCGGCGACCCGGCGGCGTTCGATCTCCCCCGGGCCCGGCTCGGCGATTCCTTCGACTTCAGCTTTTCCGGGCTGAAGACGGCGCTGCTGCGCGTTGCGCAGGACTATCGCCTGCCCGACCCCACGCCGAAGCCCACCGGCGCGATCTTCCCGGAGCACCGCCCGCCACGCTACCGCGACGACCTGCCGCTGGCCGACCTGGCGGCCTCGTTCGAGGAGGCCATCGTCGACGTGCTGGCGACCAAGACCGCCCGCGCCGCGGAGGCGCACGGCGCGCGCTCGGTGCTCATCGCCGGTGGCGTGGCGGCCAACCGGCGCCTGCGCGAGCGGCTGGCGGAGCGTGTCGGCGGCCGCACGGATGT
The DNA here is from genome assembly GCA_035540335.1 of Thermomicrobiales bacterium. Classification (GTDB taxonomy): domain Bacteria; phylum Chloroflexota; class Chloroflexia; order Thermomicrobiales; family UBA6265; genus UBA6265. Next base: position 4,348 of record DATLHE010000050.1, read on the forward strand.
GCGCTGGCCCGATCTGTCCCTCTGTACCGATAATGCCGCCATGGTGGCCGGGCGCGCCTGGCAGGTAGCCCAGGAGCACGGCTGGGGCGACCTCGCGACGGACGCGTTCCCACGGCTTCCGATCGGGGTCGACCGCGAGCCGGTCGCGTCATGAGGGAGAACGGGGAGACGATGAGTGGGGCAGATCGGCGGATCCTGGCGGACGCCCGTGCGGTGGCGCTGTCGCTCGCGCACGAGGCGGGCGCGCTGCTGCGCGAGCGCGTCGGCGGGAGGCGCGACATCCAGCACAAGGGCACGATCGACATCGTGACCGATGCCGACAAGGCGTCGGAGACGCTCATCGTCTCCGGCCTGCGGGAGGCCTTCCCGGACTTCCGGCTGATCGGCGAGGAGGGCTCCCGCACCCACACGCACGACGCGGCGGAGAGCAACTACGGCTGGGTGATCGACCCGCTCGACGGCACGACGAACTTCGCCCACGCCTATCCCCATTTCGCCGTCTCCATCGGCCTCGAGTTCCGCGGCGAGCCCGCGGTCGGCGTCGTCTACGACCCGATGCGCGACGAGACGTTCGTCGCCGTCGCGGGCGAAGGCGCGACGCTCAACGATGCGCCGATCCGCGTCTCGGGCACGGATGCGCTGATCACCTCCCTGCTCGCCACGGGCTTCCCCTACGATCTCTCGCGGCGGGCGCAGAGCAATGCGCTCTGGACGACCTTCAACGGCCAGACTCAGGGCGTGCGACGCGACGGCTCGGCCGCGCTCAATCTCTGCTACGTCGCCGCCGGCCGGCTCGACGGCTTCTACGAGCGCCCGCTGAACGCATGGGACATCGGCGCCGGCGCGCTGGTGGTCCGCGAGGCGGGCGGCATCGTGACGGCCATGGAGGGCGGTCCCTTCGCGATGTACGACGGCGAGGTCCTCGCTGCCAACCCCGCCCTGCATGGTGCCATGCTGCAAGTCATCCGACAGACGCTGGCGTACCTCGCGGTCACCAAATAGCGCGGCATCAGCCGGATTCTGCCCTCGCGCCGCCGCCTCATCGTGTAAGCTTTGGCGCATGCAAAGCTGACTGTTCCACTCCTTGCCAATCGCGAGCCATCTACCGGCTGGTTGACGGTGTGGTGTACGCGCTGGCAAGAGCGACGAAAGCCCTGCTGTTGAATCGACGTCGATGCACGTGTGACGTCCCACGGGCGCCCGGACACGGCGGGGTGTGGCGGGGACAAGGATGTGCCCCAGGAGGTTCGCCCGATGAAGCTGATCATCGCGGTTGTCCAGGACGAGGACACCGATGTGCTCACCGAAGCGTTGATCTCGGCCGGTTTCCGGTTCACCAAGATCAGCACCACCGGCTCGTTCCTGCGAACCGGCAACACCAGCCTGATGATCGGCGTCGAGGACGCCGGGGTCGCGACGGTGATGAACATCCTGCAGCGAACCTGCCGTCGCCGCACCCAGATCGCGGTGCCCTACTCGCCGGCGCTGGAGCCGGGCCTGCTCTACATGCCCGAGAACTTCGAGGTCGAGGTCGGCGGCGCGGTCGTCTTCGTCGCCAACGTGTCGCGCTTCGAGCGCATCTGACCGCGTTCTGGTCACCAGCCACACAGACGCGCCCGTTCCCGGCCGGGAACGGGCGTTCGCTTTCAATCCAGATCCATTGGACTACGGCGGATCGGACACACCTCTCCGTACGATCGGCCCTGCCCCTGCGGGCCGTGTCGCACCCGCGGCCGACCTCGCTCGCCGCAACAGCATCCCGATGCCGGAACGGCGCCACGCCCCGGTAGCCCCGGGCTGAAATGCCCGGAGTCCGTCCGCTCGCCATAACGCCCGTTCCTGTACGGCAACGGCCATTCATCCCGGTCGCGCCGGGTCGTGTGCCGCACCTGCGGCCGGCATCCGCCCATAACCACCGCGGTTCGATGCCAGAACGGCGTCTCACCCCGGTAGCGCCGGGTCTTGTACCCGGCGTTCGCAGCCAACCACGGCGATTCGCCCCAGTAGCCCTGGCCCGGAGTGGCCGGGGTCGCTCGCCACCACCGCGTCTCGATGCTGGGACGGCGCAACTCTTCGGTAGCGCCGGGTCTTGTACCGCACCCGCGGCCGGGGTCCGTCGCGCCATCCCCTCGGCCGCTCGCCCTTCACCATTCACCCATCCCCGCCTCCGTGGTACAAGTTGGGCTGACACAACGCGCCGCGGGGCGCGGCAAGCTCTGGAAGGAATCACAACGTGAGTCAAGCGGAAACAGGTACAGCGTGGGTCGAGCGGGTCTCGCGCGACGAGATCGTCGACGTCTCAAAGAAGCTCGTCTCCATTCCCAGCGTCAGCGGCGATGAGCTCGAGGTCATGAACTTCGTGCAGGGCTGGCTCGACGCCAAGGGCATCTCCTACGTCGTCACCGCCAAGGATCCCAAGCGCCCGAACGTCATCGCCACGGTCGGTGACGCCTCGAAGGGCCCGATCATCGCCATGAACGGCCACCTCGACACCGTGCCCGTCTCGGACGCCTCGTCCTGGAAGACCGACCCCTTCGAGGGCGTCGTCAGCGAGGACGGCGAGCGCCTCTACGGCCGCGGCGCGTCGGACATGAAGAGCTCGGTCGGCGTCATGATGACCATGCTCGACCTCTTCAAGGACGCCCCGCTGCAGGGCGCGCTGCAGGCGCACATCGTCTCCGATGAGGAGGTCGGCGCCGAGTTCGGCACGCTGCACGTCCTCGACGAGATCGCGGCTGGGCGTCTGCCGCGGCCGGACTACGTCTTCATCGGCGAGGGCAGCGAGCTCAAGGTACGCAACGCCGAGCGCGGCGGCCTCGCCGTGAACGTGACGTTCTTCGGCCGCGCGTCTCACACCGCCGCCGCCCGCGTGACCGGCATCAACGCGCTGGCGAAGGCGGCGAAGGGCATCCTCGCGCTGGAGCACCATCTGGAGCAGTTCCACCCCTCGGTCGGGCACCCGGTCCTCTCGGTCAACATGATCGACGCCGGCATCGCCCACAACGTCGTCCCAGGCGAGGCGACGATCTCGATCGACCGCCGGCTGATCCCGGGCGAGACGAAGGAGAGCGCCGTCGCCGACATCAAGGCCAAGCTCGACGCCGTCGCCGCCGAGGATCCGGACTTCAGGTACGAGCTGGAGGTCGACCCGGACGGCAGTTTCATCGACGCCAACATCACGCCGGAGGACTCGCCGTTGGTGCAGGCCTTCCAGGAGAGCCTGCGCACGCTGACCGGCAAGGAGCCGGAGTTCTTCGTGCAGTGGGCAGGCATGACCGATGGCCGCTTCTACCGGCAGCGCGGCATGGACACGGTCGGCATGGGCCCGCGCGGCGAGGGTGCCCATGGCGCCAACGAGTCGATCCTCATCGACGATCTCGTCCAGCAGGGCAAGATCTACGCGGAGACCATCGCCCGCCTGCTCAAGGTATAGCCAGTCGGAGGTCCGTAGGGGAGGGATTGAACGCGCTCGATCACCTTCAGGGGCAACCACCTGAAGCGCGTTCAATGCCCTCTCGCCGCTCCCGGCCACGGCGATATGGCCCTGCGGGCCATCGGGCCGGCACCGCTACGCGGGTACGGCCCCTACGCCCTCGGTCGGGCACGCATCATCGTACGGGCGGACTCTATGTCCGCCCTCTGGCAGCAGGGTGTGCGCCTCCGACTCCGAAGATGGCCAATATCCCCCTATACATCCAAAATGTGGCCACCTGGCAGCCTTCCATAACCCTCAGCTCGCCAACCGCTCCGCGATCAGCGCCTCGCAGGCAGCCACATCGAGGTCCATCGCGACCCGCGCCGTGGCCGG
>DATLHE010000051.1:0-2547 GCA_035540335.1 Thermomicrobiales bacterium
CCATACGCCTTCCGGCGCTGGCTGGAGACCGTCCACCAACCCGACCGGCGCGACCCCGAGGCCCAACCGGCACCGGACGAGGTCGCCATCGGCGAGGGCTGGAGCATCGTCATCGCGCGGAACGCCTTGCCGGTGATCCTCACCGCCGCGCAGGACCTCCAGCACTACTTCCTGGTCAGCATGGGTGAGTCGCTGCTGCTCAGACGCGTCAATGACGTCGCCGCGGTCGCCGTCGCTGGCGACCGCGTCATCGTGCTCGCGACACAGGTCGAGCTGCCGGAGATGGGCGACGTCCTCGCCACGCCGCGCGGCTACCGGCTCACCGTCACGCCGGAGCGGGTCGTCGTCCGCGGCGCCGACGACCGGGGCGCCGGGCAGGGCAGCTACTATCTCGAAGACCTGATGAACCTGCGCGGGGCGCCGTTCCTGCACCTTCAGGACGTCACCCGGGAGCCGCTCTTCTCGCCGCGCATGACCCACTCCGGCTGGGGCCTGGACGAGTTCCCGGACGCCTACCTCAGCCGCATCGCCCACGCCGGCATGGACAGCATCCTCGTCTTCGTGACCGGGCCGGACCGCACGCCGGACGAGGGCACGCACATCCGCGACAAACACGGCCACACCTCGCCGGGTCGCTACCGCGACCTCAACAACCTCGTCGACCGGGCCGAGCGCTATGGCCTCGATGTCTACTTCTACGCCTACTTCCACATCGACGACCTGCCGCACCCGGCGGATCCCGGCGCGGAGGCGGTCTACGCCCGCGTCTACGGCGACGTCTTCCGGGCCTGCCCGCGCGCGAAGGGCATGGTGCTCGTCGGTGAATCGGTCGAGTTCCCGAGCAAGGACCCCCGCACGACCGGGAAACACTACCTGACCCCGACACCGGACGGCCTGCCGGCCACCAAGCCGCCACCGGGCTGGTGGCCCAGCACCGACTACCCGGAGTGGATCGAGATGCTGAAGACGGTCGTCCGCCGCCACAACCCGGACGCCGACATCGTCTTCTGGACGTACAACTGGGGCTACGCGCCGGAGGAGGACCGTCTCGCGCTGGTCCGCGCCATCCCTACCGACGTCACGCTGCTCGTCACCTTCGAGATGTTCGAGCCGATCGAGCGCGAGGGCGTCCGCGAGGTCACCGCCGACTACACCGCGTCCTTCGCCGGGCCCGGCGCTTACTTCCGAAGCGAGGCGGCGGTCGCGCGCGAGCGAGGGCTGCGCCTCTACACGATGTGCAATACCGGCGGGCTGACGTGGGACTTCGGCGACATCCCCTACGAGCCGATCCCCTACCAGTGGGCGCGCCGGCACGCGGCGCTGCGGGATGCGCGCGAGCAGTGGGGGCTGAGCGGCCTCATGGAGAGCCACCACTTCGGCTGGTGGCCGTCGTTCGTCAGCGATCTCGCCAAGGCGAACTACTGGACGCCCGGTCCGGCGAGCGACGACATGATTGCCGCCATCGCCCGGCGCGATTTCGGCGAGGACGCGGCGCCCTTCGCGCTCGCCGCCTGGCGCGACTGGTCCGAAGCGATCCTCGACTACGTGCCGACGAACGAGGACCAGTACGGCCCGTTCCGCATCGGCGCCTCGTACCCCCTGGTCTTCAAGCACGTGCCGCGCTTCCCGATCGCCAGCCACGCGATGTTCGGGGAGATGATCTTCCGCACCGACTACCGCGCGGATGTCGGCTCACGGGCGCCGCAGACGGCCGGTCCGGTGCGGATCGGGCCGCAGATCCGGCTCCTGCAGCGGATGGCCGAGCGCTGGGGGCAGGGGCTGGAGCAACTCGACGAGGCGCTGGCACGGACACCCGCCTGCAAGCGACAGGACGCCGAGCGGATGCGCGGGCTGGCCGCGTTCATGCTCGCGGCGGTCCAGACGACGATCCGCGTCAAGCAATGGTGGCGGCTCCGGCAGCGGCTCTTCGGCGAGGCCGACCGCGCGGCGGCGCGGGCGCTGCTGGACGAGATGGTCGCACTGGCGGAGCGCGAGATCGCGAACGCGGAGGCGATGATTCCGGTCGTCGCGGCCGACTCCCGCCTCGGCTGGGAGCCGTCAATGGACTACGTCTGCTCGCCGGACCACCTGCGCTGGAAGATCGCCCAGGTGCGCCACGTCATCGATCACGAGATCCCGGCCTACCGCGCCGCGCTGAACGTCTGACGGTGCGTGACCGCGACAATCGCCGGATCACCCCGTAGCGGAAGGCGTGCGGCTCTATCACGGCGTGACAGGGCGCCACCCCACCCCGTCATCCCGAGCCGATGAGCCGGCGCAGCCGGCGAGTCGTGTCGAGGGATCTCCCCGGAGGGCGGTCAGGCGGCCCGCGAGCCCTTGGGATGATGGAGAGGGCGCCAGTAGGACACCGAAGCGCTGACACACCACGGAGCGCGTAACGCGCAGCATTGTGCAGGATGACCAAAAGGGGCCAGCGCCGGTTGGGCGGGATCGCCCGTGGCGGTGAGGGGACCGCGATTGCGCTTAGGTCCACATAACGGTATGATGGGACCTCTGCAACGATGCAAAGGGTCCTGTTTCCCACTT
>DATLHE010000052.1:0-3763 GCA_035540335.1 Thermomicrobiales bacterium
CAGCCAGACGGACGCAAACGGCAGTGTCAGCCTGTTCGATCGGGTGCGCTCGCTGACGCCGGCCGTCTACCGATTTGACGTTGATGGCATCGACGGATGCTTCGACGACAATCCGGCCGGCGGGAACCACGAGCGATTCCGGACAATAACGGCCGACGACCTGCGCACGGCCGCTGTCACGAGCACCACCGGCGCCTCCCAGGCGCTGCTCCCGGAGAGCTTTCGTACCGGGGTGGACCGCAACCAGGTCGATGTGGTCGCCGGCGCGCTGAATCAGGTCGCCGGGTTGGCCAACTCGGTGAGCGGGGTCGCGCCCGGCGTTCGCCAGGTCGACGGGCAATCCGGGTTCAGCTCGGCACTGCGTCCCGAAACGCTGCCCGACGGATATCGATGGGGGCTGCAGGCCGACACCAGCGGGGTTCGGCCCGCCAGCTCCGGAGCGATCGACGCCGTGCTTGACGCGGCCCAGGAGGTAGAGCGGTTCTTCATTGACCTGGGGGACAGCATCGCTGACTTCTTCGAAGGTGTCTGGGACCGGATCAAGGAGGGGTGGACCTTCGTGCTCCGCAAGGCGGAGGACGCGTTCGAGTTCATCTGTGCGCTCGGCGACAAGATGAATCGCTTTGTCCTGAACACGCTGGAGCAGGTCGGCAGCTTCTTCACCTGGCTGTGGGGGCAGATCGAGACCGGGCTCGAACGGCTGTGGGACTGGCTCAAGTTCGTGTTCGATTGGGAGGACATCCTGCGGGTCCGTGGGGCACTGGTCGACGCCACCGACGATGCGCTGCATCACCTGCAAGACTCCACCATTGACGCGGCCGACACAGTGACGGCCGGCTTCGACGATCTCCTCACGCAGGTCCGGTCGTGGCGCGCCGATGCAGGCGGTGCGCCGGATCAGCCGCGGATCGTTTCAGGTGACAGCGTCCTTGATATCTTCAAGTCCGTTACGGCGCCGATCCAGGAGGTCATCGACCAGGCCACGGGGAACAGCGTCGTGGCCTACGTGCTGAACAAGCTCGAGAGCTTCGCGAGCGAGGTGGTGACGTTCGAGGGGCCGGATCCGGCCGCCGATGCGGTCGATGCCGCCCGGGAATTCGTCGAGGGGTTGCTGTCGGACGAGATCAGCAACGTCGTGAACAGCGTGAACGATCTCGCCACGGACCTGACGGCGTTCTTCGACGGCACCGTGCCAGGGATGGACGACCTGAGCTTCGAGACGATCAAGAACGCCGCGATCACGGTCGGCGCCGATGCCCTCGAGGGCCTGATCTCGGCGATGCGCGACCTTGTCCGGCGCTCGCTCGACCTGGTGGCGAGGCTGATCGGTGTCGCCCGCGATCTGCTGCTCGTCCGGATCCGGTTCCCCTTCATCGAGGAACTGGTCAAGCTCGTAACGGGGGGTGCCGTCACGGTCGATGCCTCGTTCCGGATGATGGACGCCCTGATGCTGCTGTTCGCCGTCCCGGCCACCATCGCGTACAAGGTTGTCGCGGGCCGGGCGCCGCTGGCGAAGGGCGACGTCATCGCCTTCCCCTATGGGGGAGCCATCACCGTCCAGTCGAGCGCCGACGTGTTCCGCAACTTCTCACAGGTTGCCGGGTTTGCCGGGGCTTTCACGAAGATGGCGTTTTCGAGCTTCCAGGCCTACAACAAGGCCCAGTCAACCATCGGTGGCCTCCCCGTCGATCCCGAGAAGGCGTGGCAGGCCTGGTTGGCGGCGGGTCTGGACGCGACCAACCTCGCCCAGGAGATCTATGGCGTGGTCGATCGGAGCACCGACGCGAAGGCGCCCCATGGGGTCGTGGAGATGGAGGCCACGATGGTCACCCTCACCGGTGTCCAGAATCTCAAGACCCTGATGGTGCTGATCGCGGGCAAGCGCGGGGGCGAGGCACTGGAGAAGGCAAACTCTGGCCTCGACGTCGGGATGTCGATCACCCATTTCCTTCTCAAGACGGCGGTGTTCGGTGTCCTCATCGACTCCTTTGGCCCGCCCACCACGACAGATGTTCGCGACAAGCAACTCTCCGAATCGCTCGGATGGATGGAGTCGCTGTTCGATCATGGTGGCTCGGCGCTGGTGTCCGCGGGTGGACTGGTGGAAGACCCGGAGACGAAAGGCATCCTGATCGTGTCCGGCGCGGCCGGGAACGCCGCCGCGTTCGTGCTCGACCTAGTTCGCGGTGTCCAGGCGATCGCACAGAGCAAGACGTTCAATCACTGACGCCGGGTTCGGTGCGCGCGGCCGGGAGGTCGTTCACGATCACGGCCGGCCAGATCAGGCCGCTCTCGTCGTCATGGGCGGGGACCTGGCGTGCCAGCAGCGTATGTATCATCTGATCGACGGTGGCGGCGGGGTACGACGGACGCAGCCGGGCAAGGCAGCCGGCGATTGTTGCCGCCGCTCCGCTGGTTTCGCCGGGCTCACCCGGCACGGCAAAGACTGTGGTGGCGCACCCGGAGCCAAGGCTACGATGCAGGCGCTGCGTGGTCCGGGTCAGCCAGAGCCCGTCCAACCGTCGCTCCAAAGCACCCACGCTGATCACCTCGCGGCAGATCGCCGGCCAGGCCATACCCTGGGGCGTTCGCGCGCGATGCTCGGGATACCAGTTGCCCGCCGCGGCGACGGTGGCGACTCCGCGGTCGCGCAGCTCCGCCACCTGCCGGCGAAGGCGACTGTTCAGGTGCGCGGCGTCAGACGTGGCATGGCTGGAATCGGCGAACGCGGCGCACACGATGTCGATTCCCAGCGAGGAACGGTGGCGAAGCACCCAGTCGAAGGCCAGCTCGAGCGTGTTGGTGGGCTGCAGCGCGCCGCGAGGATTCAGGATCCTGACCGGCACCAACCGTGTGCTCGGCGCGATGCAAAGAATAGTTGTGGCCACGCGGGTGCCGTGGCCGTGGGGATCGGTCGAATCGTCCGGATCTCCGTCGCCGCTCAGGTTGACGCCAGGAAGCACAACCGCGGCGTCGAGCAGGTGCGGGTCTATGCCGGTGTCGATGACCACGACGACGGCTCCGTCGCGGTCATCGACAGCAGGAGTGGGTCGTTCAACTGACATGGGCAGATATCAGGCCTGTCAAGCTCTAGGACCGTTGAGAAAGGATCCCCCGGGCGGCCCGGCCGCGAACGGACTCGCGGAAGCGGCCGCAAGCCCCGTCTTGATCGCGCCGACGAGTACGGCGCGGCACAAGCGAAGGACTCACTCCCAAGCATATGCATGGGCCATGCGAGGGAAAGCCCATGGTGACCACCGCGTGGGGATCAAAATCGCGCATCGTGACGTTTCATGCAATGGGACTCGATGATCAGCACACTCTGGGCGCGACGGCTGGCACCTGCACCGTCGCGATAGCGAGCGCGTGCCTCAGCGCGAGTCTTGGTTAGCAAGAGCGACGTGAGGTAAGACGCTGGTGGCAACTTCGTTCCGCATTCGTGCCGCGGGCCTGGCAGCCGCGCTGTCGGGACTTCTGTTCGTCCTGTTCGGGCTTGTCTACTACTGCTTCACGCACGGCAGTACCGGCGTCGGCCGGAATGACACCCTGTTTGGGCTGGACTATGGGGAGTATGGCCGGATGCAGGTCGTCTGGCCGCCGCTGCTCGCGCTCAGCCTCGCGGCATACGGCGCCACCCAGATACCGGGCGCCGGCGGGCGCGCACGGACCGGGCTTCGCATCGCACTGGTGGGCCTCGGGCTCCAGGTGATCGGCGACGTTCTCCAGTACTGGGTGTCAGACCCGGACATACCCTCCGAGTTCT
>DATLHE010000053.1:0-13155 GCA_035540335.1 Thermomicrobiales bacterium
GAGTGGTGCCGGGCCGGCTCACTACGCCCTCTTTCACGACCGGGCATCGGCCGAGTGGGTCGCCGCGACACTGCGCAGTGGCGTCGGCAGCGATGTCCAGGTCCACGTGGCGTCGTTTCGCGCGAGGCCGCTGGCGGCCGAGCCCGCCTGACGGCGGCAAGGAGGCCTGGTGGGCGAGCCACGCATCAACCGAAGGTCGCTGGTCGCCGGAGGCGCGGGCATCGCGCTCGGGAGCGGCTGGGCGGCGGCATTGCGAGCAACCACCCTGCCGGCTCAGCCATCGCTCGCCGTCGTCGGCGCTGGCACGGCGCAGGTGGCCCTGCTGGACACCACGACCGCGCGGGCGCTGATCCTTCTCGGCACGCCAACTGAGGCGCTGCTCGGCCAGCTGCCGGCAATGCTGACGACACTGCGGCAGCGCATCGACGTGATCATCGGCGGGGAATGGGCGCTTGAAGCTCCGGGGGCAGGCTTTGCCGGGCGCTGGGCTGTCCGGCACCGGCTGCTCGTCCCGGCAACCATCGGCGGCGACCATGCGCCGGACTCCGCGCATCAGACCACGGTGACACGGGACATCGCGCTCGAGCTTGGACGAAACGTGGTCGTGGAGATTCGCGTCACGCCGCGACAGGAGTGGCGTACGACCGACGCGGGGAGCGGAACGGTGTGGTGCATGACGATCCGCCACGCGGGCAACGTGATCGCGCTTGGGCCGGACACGACGGCCGCCGCGGAGCTTGGGCCGATCCAGCCGTCGCTGGCGGTCGCGCCGGGTGACGAACCGGACCGCCTCGCCGCGACGCTGCAGCCAGCGAGCATCGCCGTGAATGCCGCATATCTGGAGGAGTACACCGATGCCGGCGAGGTCGTGCGGTTGCGGATTTTCCCCGAGGACGTCGCGCGCGTCGAGCTACATGAGGACGGGCTGAAGCTGCCGCCGTGGGCGGGCTGACACGGCGGCTGGAACATCCGGGGCCGGGCTAAAGGGATGAGGCAGTGATTCCTCGACGTCCTGAGCTTGCCGATGGATCGCCTCAGGATGACCGGCCGGGGTGGCTTCCGGTAGCCTCGGCCCCAGGTGGCCGAGGACTTCGCCGCGCAGGGAGTGTGGAGCTACCGGGCCAAACCGGCATTCCTCCATCGCCGCCTGGCGGTTGGGAGCGGAGGCCGGCCACAGGTGCGGCACAAGATCCGGTGCTACCGGCGCGAGGCGGCGTGCCACCATCGCAACGTGCCGCCGACAGACGTCGCACCCGAGGTACTGGGCCACGCATGTGGAATCGACCCTGTTCCGAATCCGGATATTCATCATGCGCCGCTACCTGGGTCCTATCCCCCGGGACACTGGCGACGGTGCAGGGGGTAACCCTCGGCCACCCGTCCATGCGACGGACGACATGCCGTTCACCCGACGTCCGACTTACTCGTCCGACTGGGAGCGGTCCTGGTCGAGCCACTGGCGGAGAACGTCCTTGTCGGTGCCCTGGCTGGCACCCGGGGTGGCCGGGGGGGTCGTGGGCTGCGCCTTGTAGCGGGCTGTCTGGTCCCGCGCGGAGCGCTGAGGCTGGGAAGGGGTCGCGCCGGGCCAGGTCCGCTGCCAGCCGCCGCCGTACTCGCGCTGAGGCGGTTCGGTGCGGTCCTCCCAATGGCGCACCTCGCGGATGCGCACGGGCGCGGTCGGATGGCTCTCCGCCGGGGCGGGTGGCTCGATCTTCTCCGGCTCCGTCGGCGGCGCCAAGCGTCGGGTCGGCGCGGCGCTGACCGCGGGTTCGGATGCGTGGGCCGGCGGCACGTAGGCGAACTCATCCTCGGCCCGCTCGCGGACGAACATGCCGAAGAGGGTGGCGAGCAGGATGCCGCCAGCCCCGGCCAGCAGGACCCATTCGAAGCCGACCGAGAGCGCGCGGGAGACGTAGCCGTCCTCGATCATCGCCGGCCGCTCACCATCGTTGACGTACACGATGACCGCGTTGATCAGGAAGCCGGCAAAGACCATGCCGTTGAGCAGTGCGAGATAGCCTCCGTAGAGCCGCCCGCCCGGACCAGGGCGATAGGCGAAGGCGGCGCTGGCGCCGTAGCCGACGATCGCCGCCGCGAGGACGACGATCGCGACCGCGACGGCAAACGTGGCCGCCCCCTCGTCGATGTTCGCGACGTCGGCAACGCGCTGGCCCCATCGCGACGCCCATTGCTCGGCGAGCAGAATACCCAGCAGCAGGCCACCGGACGTGCAGACCTCGCGCAGGCCGCCGCGAAAGAAGCCGAGCGGGATGATCATGAGCAGGATGAGCACCAGGAGGGCATCAAGCACAAGACTTGACAGCATGACCGAACCAATCTTTCGTCAGGAATGTGCCGCGGGTACTGATCGACCGTCCCGACGCTTGCAGGGGTCCGCCGAGACGCGGAACGGGCGGATGTCGTGTCCAGTGTACTGCTACGCGGGCACCGGCAGCCCCATCAGGCGCCGCAGACCGTTGAGCGGGATCGGCAGCCAGTCGGGGCGGTTATTGAGCTCGTAGCGCACCTCATAGAGCGCCTTTTCGGCCACCATCAGCCGGAGGCCATCGTCGAAACGCTCGTCGTCCTGGGGTACGATCGGGTGCTCGGCGCGGCTCACCGCCTCGCGATAGGCGGCAAGGAAGGCCGCCTGCGCGTCGGCCAGCCAACGGTCGAGCGCGTCACGCTGGCCGGCGTCGTCCGTGCGGGAGCGCACGGTCGCCACCGCGTAGTCGAGCGAGCGGATCATGCCGGCGACGTCCTTGAGGGCCGTCTGCTTCGTGCGACGCTCGGCGATCGATCGCGCCGGCTCGCCCTCGAAGTCGATGAGCACGAAATCGTCTTCGAGCGTGCGCAGCGTCTGGCCGAGGTGGTAGTCGCCGTGCACGCGGACCTTGTGCGTGGCCAGCAGCGCGTTCGTCTTGCCCATGAGCTGGCCGATCCCGCGGTGGATCGCCGCGACCACGTCGGGGGAGATGTGTTTGGCGAGACCTTCGACCGACTCGCTCATCTCGGCGATGACCCGCTGATTGAGCTCCTGCGCGTCCTGCGACGTGAATGGTTCCGGCACGAACGACTCTTCCGTCCCCGAGGCGAGGGCGACGTGCAGCTCGCCGGTGCGCCTGCCCAGCAGGGCGATCGCGTCGAGTGTGTGGCCGCGATGGCCGGGGTTCAACGCGTCGAGCGCGCGCAGAAGCCACTGCCAGCCGTCGCCCCGATTCGGAATGTACTGCTGGATGGCGGCGATCGCGGTCACCTCGTCGTCCCGGACGACCTCGACGACGCCGAACAGCTTTGGCGCGTTGGCGAAGGTGCCGTGACTGGACAGGAACTCGCCGACCTCCAGGTCCGGGTTGATGCCCGGCTGCAGGCGCCGGAAGACCTTGCCGATGATCCGGTCGTCGAAGACGACGGTCGAGTTGCTCTGCTCGGCCGAAATCATCCTCGCCTTCGCGAAGTTCAGGGTGGACAGCGGCGGCATGTCGCTGCCGAGCGGGCGCCAGCGCCAGGACTGGCCGTCGCCGATGGCGCGGCGCTCGTCGAAGCCCGCGAGGAACCAGGCGAGGAAGCTCGGATCGGTGAACGCATCGCGCACGTCGAGGGCGACGCCGGTGTTCGGAATCTGCCTGCCGGCGCTGGACGCCAGCGGGACGAAGTAACGCGCGTCGGGGCCGCGGTCGTACGCAAAGCAGACGATGACGAGCGCCGCGTCCACCGGGCCGACGTCGACCGGCACGATGGTCTCCGGGCGCAGCGATGCGAGGGAGCGTGCCTTGTCGCCGTACCATCGCTGGCTCGTGATCCACGCCGCTGATTGCCGGACGGCGTCGCCCGCGCGATCACCAAAGCTCATGTTCGTCTCCTTTGACCCCGATGCGCGTCATCCGCCGGCGTCGTTACTCGCCCTCCGGGCGCTCAAGCCGGAACCAGTAGAAGGCATGGGGGCCAAGCGTCAGGAAGTACGGCAGGGAGCCGATGTGCGGGAAGCGGATCTCGCCGATCAGCTCCACGGGCTGCCAGCCGTCGAATTCGGCAAGGTTGAGCTCCGCGTACTGCACGAAGCGGCTGAGATTGACGACGCAAAGAAGCGTCTCGTGCTCGTGCTCGCGGACGTAGACGAGAATCTTCTGGTTTTCCGGGTGCAGGAAGCGGATCGCGCCGCGGCCAAAAGCGCGATAGCGCTTGCGAACCGCGATCATGCGCTTCATCCAGTTGAGCAGCGACGTGGGCAGGCGGTTCTGGGCCTCGACGTTGACGGCTTGGTAGCCGTAGACCGGGTCCATGATCACGGGCGAGTAGAGGCGCGCCCAGTCCGCCCGGCTGAAGCCGGCGTTGCGGTCGCCCGACCACTGCATCGGCGTGCGGACGCCGTTGCGATCGCCGAGGTAGATGTTGTCGCCCATGCCGATCTCGTCGCCGTAGTAGATGACGGGCGTGCCGGGCATGGAGAGGAGCAGGGAGTTGAGCATCTCGAACTGCCGGCGGCCGTTGTCGATGAGCGGCGCGAGGCGGCGGCGGATGCCGACGTTGATCCGCATGCGCGGATCCTTCGCGTACTCGAAGTACATGTAGTCCCGCTCGGCGTCGGTGACCATCTCCAGCGTCAGCTCGTCGTGGTTGCGGAGGAAGATGGCCCACTGGCAGGAGTCCGCAATCGCCGGCGTCGACTCCATGATCTCGACGATCGGAGTCCGTGTCTCGCGCCGCATCGCCATGAAGATGCGCGGCATGAGCGGGAAGTGGAACGCCATGTGGAACTCCGGCTCCTCCTCGGTGCCGAAGTACTCGACGACGTCGGACGGCCATTGGTTGGCCTCGGCGAGGAGCACGGTCCCCGGGAACTCGTCGTCCACCACGCGCCGGAGCTTGCGCAGGAACTCGTGCGTCTCGGGCAGGTTCTCCCCGTTGGTGCCCTCACGCTCGTAGAGGTACGGCACCGCGTCGCAGCGGAAGCCGTCGAGGCCGAGGTTGAGCCAGAACCGCATGACGTCGAGCATCTCGCGATGGACGTCCGGGTTGTCGTAGTTCAGGTCCGGCTGGTGGCTGAAGAAGCGGTGCCAGAAATGCTGGCCCGCGACGGGGTCATAGGTCCAGTTGGACGACTCGGTGTCGGTGAAGATGATCCGGGCCTCGCTGTAGAGCGTCGGATCGTCCGTCCAGACGTAGTAATCGCGCTTCGGCGAGTCAGGGTTGGACCGCGCCTCCTGGAACCAGGGGTGCTGGTCAGATGTGTGGTTCATCACGAGATCGGCGACGACGCGGAGACCCTTTGCATGGGCGGTGTCGATGAACTCCTTGAAGTCGTCGATGGTGCCGTAGTCCGAATGGACGGATGTAAAATCGGCAATATCGTAGCCGTCGTCGTTGAGCGGGCTCGGATACATCGGCAGCAGCCAGATGCAATCGACGCCCAGGTCGCGAATGTAGTCCAGCTTCTCGGCCATGCCGGCAAAGTCGCCGATGCCGTCCCCCGAGGCGTCGTAGAACGACTTGACGGGCGCCTCATAGAAGACCGCGTCCTTGAACCACAGTTCGTCGCGGTTCAGCATGCAGTTCCCCCACTTCCACTTTCTCCGCCGGTGTGGCGGCATCCATCCCGCACGGGGGCGTCAGCCCGTCCCCGCATACCCACGCATCGCGACTTTTCCGGAGCACGCTCGCGGCGATCGGCCGCCGCGAGTCCATCCTCGGTGAAGGATAGCGGGGAGCGGCGGCGGCGTGTACCGAAAACGGCCGCGCGGCTCAATACTGGACGTCCACATAGTCCGTATGCCGCCATGGCTTGAGATGGATGATCATCGCCGGGTTCTCGCGCGGATCGAGGCGCAGATGCTGCCAGGAGCCGGTCCACATGAACGACTGGTCGCCGAGGAGCTCGTGCCCCACGTATTGCTGATCGTCGGCGATGCCCAGGCGATGGAGCGGGATGTTGAACCACGCTTCGTGGGCGTGGAATGGGTCGAGGTTGACCATCATCATGACGATGTCGCTGTTGTCGGGCGTGGCCTTCACGTAGCCGAGCAGGTTGTCGTCCTGGACCTCGAAGAACTGCAGGTTGTCGTACTCCTGAAGCGCGGGGTGTTCGCGACGGATGGCGTTCAGGCGGGCGATGTAGTCGCTGATGTTGCCCTCGCGATCCCAGTCCCAGACCTTGTATTCGTACTTCTCGGAGTGGAGGTATTCCTCCTTGCCGGGCACGGGCGTGTTCTCGCAGAGCTCGTAGCCGCTGTAGATGCCGTAGACGCTCGACAGCGTGGCCGCGAGGACGACGCGGAACTGGAATGCGGGGCGCCCGCCCTCCTGGAGGATGAACGGCAGGATGTCGTGGGTGTTGACGAAGAAGTTGGCGCGGAAGAAGTCCTTCATCTCGGTCTGCGTCAGCTCTTCGGCGTATTCGACGATCTCGCGCTTGAAGTTGCGCCAGGTGAAGTAGGTGTAGCTCTGGGCGAAGCCGGCCTTGGCGAGCGCCTTCATCACCTTTGGCCGCGTAAAGGCCTCGGAGAGGAAGATGACCTCCGGGTTCGTCTCATGCACCTTGGCGATCAGCCACTCCCAGAACGCGGTTGGCTTGGTGTGCGGGTTGTCGACGCGGAAGGATGTGACGCCGTGGCCGACCCAGACCATCACGACACGGTAGACCTCGTCCCACAGTGACCGCCAGCCCGGGCTATTGAAATTGAGCGGGTAGATGTCCTCGTACTTCTTTGGCGGGTTCTCTGCGTACTTGATCGAGCCGTCCGGCCGGATGAAGAACCACTCGGGATGCTCCCGCACCCAGGGATGGTCGGGTGAGGCCTGAAGCGCGATGTCGAGCGCGATCTCGAGTCCGTGATCGTGCGCCGCGGCGACGAGCGCGTCGAAGTCGTCGAACGTGCCGAGGCCGGGCTCGATGGCGTCGTGCCCGCCCTCGGGGCTGCCGATCGCATAGGGCACGCCGGGATCGCCCGGCTGGGCAATCAGCGTGTTGTTCCGGCCCTTGCGCTTGGTGGTGCCGATCGGGTGGATGGGCGTGAAGTAGAGGACGTCGAAGCCCATCCGCTGGATGCGCGGGAGCTGGTCGATCACGTCGCGGAAGGTGGCGCTCTGACCTTCCTTCGTGCCGGCGGAACGCGGGAAGAGCTCGTACCAGGCGGCAAAGCGCGCGGCCACGCGGTCGACGTAGACCGGGATCGGCGCCGGCAGTGTCGCCGCACCCTCGCGCGCGGCATGCTTGCGAACGAGCCGCCGCAGATCGGAGGAGAGCATGATCTCGGCAGCGTGCGCCTGGTCGGCGGCGGCGCGAGCACGGTCGACCATCGCCTCCATCGTGTCCTGATCGCCAGTTGGCGCCCGGACGAAGGTCTCCTCGACCATGTGGAAGCCCTCAAGCAACTCGGAAGAGACCTCGAGTCCGGCAGCGACCTTCTTGCGCAGCTCGTCACGCCAGGTCTCGAAGCGGTCCGGCCAGGCGAGGACCGTGTACTCGGCCGGACCAATCACAGACAAGGGAAACGAGCCGTGCCAGCGATCGTTGTCCTTAAGGGTGAGGGGCGCCTCGTGCCACATCTCCTCGCCGTTCTGCCGGTATTGCACGACGGCGGCGATCAGGTCGTGGCCCTCGCGGAAGATGTCCGCCGTGACCTCGAGCGTGTCGCCGACCTCGCGCTTGACGGCGTACCGGCCGCCATCGACGGCGGGCTGGGTGTCCTCGATCAGGATGCTGCTCGGGGGCGCGGCGATTGCCGTTTCGGCAATGATCGTGCTCAACGTCTCGTCCCTTTCCGTGTTTCGCTGGCTGCGCGCCGACGTGCTCCGAGTCGGCGCCTTACCTGTCTTGCACTCGTCTCGGTGCCCGGCCGAACGCCGGGCGGGCATGGCACTCTCCGCCAGATCGGTGCCCGGATGGTACAACGGTGGGTATGAAACCAGACCTCTTCGCCGCGATGGATAGCGAATCATGAACGATGGCCCACGCCACCGAGCGACGGGCGGTCTCGCCGCCGTGGTCGTGGCGATTCTGCTCGTGCTGACCTGGGTCGGCGTGTCGCTGTCGACCGGCACGACGATCCCGCTGACGGCGCCCACGACGACGACGCAAACGTTCACCGTTGACGAGGCAACGTATTATGAGTACGTGGCGCCGAGGCTGGAACGCCTCGTCAAGGAAACGGACAGCGTCGTCGAGCTCGTCAGGAATCGAAGCCGCAACGTCATCTCCCTGAGCGTCCACGGCAACCGGATCGATACGCTCGCCGCGGATATACGGGCATTCGGGTCGACGCACCCTGTGCCGGCACGGTTCGCGGCGATCCATCGACAGATTCTCGATGGCACGGAAGAAGCTACGTCGGCAATCGCGGACGCGAAGTCCGCATTGCAGCGATTCGACTTCTCCGGCATACCGCAGTTGATCCCACAGTTCGAAGCGGGATCCGAAACGCTGCACGCGGCCTGGGACGCGATGACGGCTGTCACCAATGCGACGCCCGTCGCCCCGGGTTCCGGCGGCGCTCCGCTGCCCGAATACTGACCATCCGACCACGCGCAGGCAGGCGCCAGGCGCGATTCACGTGACCAAGGACATTCACCCATGAAGTACGAAGTTCGCTATCTCATCGGCGACGAAGAGCGCACGGACGTCCTGGACGTCGACACCGCGGCGGAAGCGGCGGCGCGCGTTCAGGAGGAGCACACAGGCCCGGACGTCTCGTTTGAGCTCATCCAGGTTCAGCTGATCGACGAGAACACGGACACGACGCCGGTGGGCGCGCCAGCGGGTGCGCGCGACTAGCGCCCGCCGGCCTCGCTGACGCAACACTCCGAAGGAGATCCCACCCCTATGTCGCTTCCATCGGAAGCGCAGGCGGTTCGACCCGGCACACCACGTCCCCTCGGCGCCACCTGGCTTGGCGAGGGGACGAACTTTGCCGTGTTCTCCGCTCATGCGACCCGCGTTGAGATCTGCCTCTACGATGACGGCGAAGACACGCCCTGCCGGACCATCGAGCTGCCCGAGCGCACCTACGGAATATGGCACGGCTATGTGCCGGGGGTCGGCCCCGGCACGCGCTATGGCATTCGTGCCCACGGACCCTACGCCCCGGAGCAAGGCCACCGTTTCAACCCGGCCAAGGTGCTGATCGATCCCTACGCGCGGGCGATCGATGGTCAGGTGACCTGGAACGACACCGTCTACGCCTATCCGCTCGACGATCCCGACGATGACCTCGAGATGAGCGACACGACCAACGATGCCGCGATGCCGAAGTCCATCATCATCGACCCCGCGTTCGACTGGGGCGATGATCGGGCGCCCCGGACCTCCTGGGACGAGACTGTCATCTACGAGGTGCACGTCAAGGGCTTCACGGAGTGCCATCCGGACATCCCGGAAGAGGATCGCGGGACCTACCGCGGCCTGGCTCACCCCGCCGCCATCGCCCACCTGAAGAAGCTCGGCGTCACCGCGGTCGAGCTGCTTCCGGTGCATGCCTTCGTCGACGACCACTTCCTGACCCAAAAGGGCCTCTCCAACTACTGGGGCTACAGCTCATTGGGCTTCTTCGCGCCCACCGACCGATACGCGCGTAATGCGACGCCGGGCGGCCAGGTCACGGATTTCAAGGAGATGGTCAAGGCGCTTCATGCCGCCGGCATCGAGGTCATCCTCGACGTGGTCTATAACCATTCCGGCGAGGGGAACCACCTCGGGCCGACGCTCTCCTTCAAGGGGCTCGACAACGCGTCGTACTACCGGCTGATCCCCGACAAGCCCCGGTACTATCTCGACTTCACCGGCACCGGCAACGCGCTCAACGCGCACCACGCCCAGGTGCTGACGATGATCACCGACAGCCTGCGGTATTGGGTGACCGAGATGCACGTCGACGGCTACCGGTTCGACCTGGCGACGACGCTGGGGCGCGACGTCTACGATTTCGACCCATACGGCGGCTTCTTCGACGCCGTGCATCAGGATCCGGTGCTCTCCACCGTGAAACTGATCGCGGAGCCGTGGGACGTCGGCGAGGGCGGCTACCAGGTCGGCGGGTTTCCGATCCTCTGGTCGGAGTGGAACGACCGCTTCCGCGACGACGTCCGCACGTTCTGGCAGACCAACCAACCGATCCTCGCCAGCATGGGGTACCGGCTGACGGGCTCGTCGGATATCTACGAAGCCGGGGGCCGGTCGCCGCACGCCAGCGTCAACCTGATCGTCGCGCACGACGGCTTCACGCTCCACGATCTCGTCTCCTACACCCAAAAGCACAACGAAGCCAACGGCGAGGCCAACCAGGACGGGCACGATCACAACATCTCGACCAACTACGGCGTCGAGGGGCCGACCGACGATCCGAAGATCATCGCCCTGCGAGAGCGCCAGAAGCGCAACATGCTGGCGACGCTCTTCCTCTCGCAGGGCACGCCAATGCTCTGTGGCGGAGACGAGCTGGGCCGGACGCAGCAGGGCAACAACAACGCCTACTGCCAGGACAACGAGATCAGCTGGTTCGACTGGGAGCTCAATGAGCGTCAGCGGCAGCTCATCGAGTTCGTGTCGCGGCTCGTCCACGCTCGCCAGGATCAGGCGGCGTTGAGGCGGCGGCGCTTCTTTAAGGGCATGCCGCAGACGCCCGACAGCATCAAGGACGTCACCTGGCTGCGCCCCGATGGCAACGAGTTCACCAACGAAGACTGGAACAATCCGAAGCTGCGCACCATCGGCATGCGACTCGCGGGCGAGGCGATCCAGGAGACGGACGACGAGGGCAACCCGCTGACGCCGTCGTCGCTGCTGCTGATCTTCCATGCCGGGGAGAAGCCGATAGACTTCACGCTGCCGCTGGTCGAGCGGGGCGAGGAGCTGAGCCACTGGCACGGGCTGCTCACGACGGACACACCCGACGGGTCGATCGCCCTGCACGCCGCGGCGAAGACGAAGATCAAGGTTCCAGGGCGGACTGTGATGCTCTTCGTGGCGGCGGGCCCGGACGAGGAATGACTCGAGCCGCGAGGAGAGGGCTCATTCGACTTCGCTGCACTCCGCTCAGGGCAGGCCATTGAACGCGGGCCAAGGACGGGCGCGCATCGCATCGCATCGGGTTCCCACGCTGCGCTCTGGACAGGCTCTCCGGCCGAGCGCAAAGCCCGAGAAGCGGTATCGGGCCCTTGGGTGGCATGTTTGGCGCAGAGCGAGCAGGTCGGGGAGGGATTGAACACGCCGTCGGGCGTTGGCCCGGAAGGACGTTGAGCGCGTTCAATGCCTTCCCGACGCCGGAAGCGACCGAGAACCGGCCACAATGGCCGGTGGCACGGAGCATGACGGCGGCTGGACACGAAACGCCCCGGCGAGGTCAACTCGCCGGGGCGTTTGCCTTGTGGGCTTCGGAACGCGCTGCTACTTGTAGGGGGTCACGCGATCGGTCGGCACGAGCGTGAGCAGCTGCCGCAGGCGCTCGGCCTGCAGCGGGGTGATGTCGCCCAGCAGCGACGCGAGGCGCCGCTGGTAGGCCTCACCGAGGTCCGCAAGCAGCTGGATACCGGCCGTGGTGAGACGGGCCAGGACCATGCGGCGGTCGTCCGGGTGCGCCTCGCGCTCTGCCCAGCCATGCCGGGCCAGGATGTCCACATAGAGCGTCGCGGTGCGGCGGGCCACGGCGAGGCGGCGGGCCAGCTCCGACGGCGCGATGCCGCGCTCGCCCACCTCGCCCAGCTCGACGAGGGCCCCGAACGCGCCCGCCGTGAGATCGAGATCGGCCAGCGCGTCGGTTGCGGCGCGGTCCAGCGCGCCCGCCGTGCGCAGGAGTTGCATGAACGCCGAGAAGCGGACGCTGTCCTCGGATTCCTGTGGTGTGGTGGGCGCCGGGGCCTCCTCGTTCAGGAGCCAACCGGGATGTACGGAGGTCTTCGTCATCTCAGATGCCATGTACTCAATCATGCCCTTCGACGTTGCGGATCGTGCACTGTTTCACGTGTGGACCGCGGTGGTGTCGTATTCCTCCACGGGCGCACGCATACTGAGCACGTAGGCGCGTCCCGTGAGCGCGTGAGGCGCGGTTGTATCGCGCCCATTCTCTCAATGCTTCCAGTCTACGTCCGGGCTCCCACCCGAAAAGACAGGTACGCTCTGCAATTCGCAGGGCAATCGTGTCGATCTTTTCCTGACGCCCGTCAGGAATCCCCCTACGCGCTAGACCTGCTCGTCGCTGAGCAATCCCGCACGCAACGCATAGCGCACCAGCTCGGCCCGGTTGGTGAGACCGAGCTTCTGCATCGCCCGGTGGCGATAGGTCTCGACCGTTTTCGGCGAGAGCGAAAGGATCTCGGCCGCCTGCTGGGCGGTATACCCCTCGGCGGTGAGCTTCACGACCTCGCGCTCGCGCTCGGAGAGGACCTCGCCAAGATCCAGCTCCTGCCCGGTGTTGACCCGGCCAAGATACCCGCGCAACAGCGTCTTCGTCGCGGCCGGGTCGAGGAAGACCTCGCCCCGGGCGACCGTCCGGATCGCATCCAGCAGGTCGGTATGGGCGCTCGATTTTCGCACATAGCCGGAGCCGCCAGCCTCGAGCACGGGGAGCAGGTAGCGTTCCTCGGCATGGACGGTGAGGACAAGCACGCGCGAGGGCAGGTTTAGCGACGTGATACCGCGAATCGCCTCCAGGCCGCCGCCCGGCATCGAGAGATCGGCCACGACCACGGTCGGCTGCAGCTCGCGCACGAGCGCGATCGCGGAGGGGCCATCCTCGGCCTCGCCAATGACCGTCATGTCCGACTGCGCCTCGAGCAGGGCGCGGAGCCCCGCCCGGACGATGCCGTGATCGTCGGCCAGGAGGACATTGATCTGATTCGTCGTTGGTGGGTTGTGTGTCATCACAGCGACACCGTTGTCTTTCTAAGCGCCGCGGCCGTCGGCGTGACGTTGCCGACGAGCGGAACCGTCGCGAGGATGCGCATGCCCCGCGGTTGCAATCTGGTCATCGTCAGTGTGCCGCCAACGAGGGCGACACGCTCCTCCATGCCGAACAGGCCGAGCCCGATGCCGCGGCCGTCGCGGCTGGCCGGCAGTGCGGGATCGAACCCGCGCCCGTTGTCATCGATGGTGATCGTGACCGCGTCGTCGGACCGCACCAGCGTGATCGACGCCTCGGTCGCGCGGGCGTGCTTGGCGATGTTGGT
>DATLHE010000054.1:0-5621 GCA_035540335.1 Thermomicrobiales bacterium
GCACTTCCCGGGCGGCACGGTGCTCCACCGGGCGGGGAACCCGGACGCGGCGGCGCCGGAGGAGCGCGACGGGGTGCTCTTCTCCGGCGACATCTTCACGGTCGTCGCCGACCCGCGGTGGGTCACCTTTATGTACAGCTACCCGAACAGCATCCCGCTCGACCCGGCGACGGTGCGGCGGATGGTGGATCTGGTCGCGCCCTACCCCTATGCGCGGGTGCATGACGCGTTCGACAAGCACGTGCTGGCGGACGGCGCGGCGGCGGTCGAGCGCTCGGCGGACCGGTACATCAAGCATATTCTGGGGGAGGCCGGCCCGACGATCGGGTGAGTGGAGCGAGATGCCGCTACGCGGTATTGGGCAGACCCATTCGACTCCGCTCAGGGCAGGCTCCAGAGTCTGCCCCTACGGAGAGACCGGCGCCTCCTGCTGGGGGGCGTCCACGATGCACTGGGCGTCATGGTCACGGCATATCGATGCCGCGCATCGATGGGGATCCCCCGGCCCAGGGCTCGCTCCGCTTCTCGGTGGCTGCGCCATCTCCGCCATGGCCGCAGGCGGGAAGCGGCAGCGAGCCCTTGACTTCGCTCGGGATGACAGGACGTGTGGGCGCCTGTAGGATCCCGGCTTTGTGGCTCGTAGCGCTTCGCGTAGGGCGCTTCGCTGCGCTCATCGGCTCGGGATGACAGGAATAGTGGGCGCAGTTCGGAGCACGGCGCGGTTGGTTGCGGACCCCGGGTACAAGACCCGGGGCTACCGGGGCGCGGCGCCGGTGTGAAGCGGGCGGGTGGCGTACACCGCTTCGCGTTGGGTTCATCGCTGCGCTCTGAATGAGGAGGATTTTGCTTGAGGGCAGGGATGCGAGTCTGCCCTACATGGCGCCTGGCCTCACATGCCCGTGAAGACGTCGACGAGCCGGGCGCAGCGGACTGGGTCTTCGGTCAGACCGTAACCCAAGCCCCAGAGCCAGTAATCGACTGTCCGGAAGCGCACCCACGCGGCCGCGCGGTCGCGGTCCAGCTCGGCGACGTCGACGATCATCGAGAACCAGTGGCGTACCTCCTCGGCGGTCGCCATATCGTCTAGGCGTGTCCAGAGGATGCGCGCGAGGTCGTAGGCGATGTCCCCGCGCAGCAGCACGGGGTCGACCGCCAGCCATGGCTCACGCTCCCCCCGTAGCACCTGCGCGAAGTGGAGGTCGCCGTTCACGGCCAGGTCCTCGGCCGGGGTGCGGAGGCGCGCGCCGTCGGCCCGCACGAGGTCGAGGAGCTCCGGCGCGAACGGGCGGCCGAGCCGCTCCCAATCGCCGTCGAGCGTGTCCAGGCGACCTTGCACGAGGTCGCCGGTGCTCGGGGCGTCCGGCGGTGGCGGGACGGCCAGCCGCCGCATGAGCCGCGCGATGGGCGGCACGGCCTCCGCGAGCGGCAGGCGCTCGAGCGTGTGGGCGCCGTCGAGCCGCTCCAGCAGCGAGGCGCCGCGGGCGGGGTCGGCGTCGATGAGGCGCACCGTCCCCCGGCCATCCCAGAAGCGCAGCGCCCGCACCTCGTCGGCGGTGCGGTCGTCGGGCGGGGTCATCCGCAGCACGAGCGGCTCGTCGTCGCGGCGGACCGGCACGACGAGCGCGTTGGAGCCGTGCATCGGCGCGCCGTCCGGCGTGAGGCGCCAGCGCTCGGACATCGCCGCGACATTTCCGGGCAGGGCGGCAAGCCACGCCTCACCCTCGTGCCACCAGCGGGGCATGGCGAGGTAGGAGGGCGGCAGCTCGATCCGGGGATGTTCCATCATGGGGCCAGCGTAGCAAACGGGCGCGAGGAGATGGGGGATGAGGACGGACCCATTCCCCTACGGCGCGCCATCAGCCGGGCGACCGGACCGCCTCCGCGCGCAGCATGCGGACGTTCTCGAGGTGCATGTCCCAGCTCAGGCCGTCGCCGGCACGGGTCTCGCCGAGGTCGGCGGCGATCGCGCGGGCCAGGTCCTCATCGGAGTGTTCGGCGGGCGCGGCGGCGACGGCTGTTGGCAGGTGCTCGAGATACCGGCGGTCGGCGTCGAGGCGTCGCTGCGCCTCCGCCCGGTCAGCGACGGCGCCGTGGCCGGGGATGACCCAGCTCACACGGTCGATCACGTCCTGGAGACGGTCCAGCGTCGCCAGGTAGCGCTCCCGTTGCCCGTTGCCCTCGGCGAGGGAGGGCGTTTCGACGTCCGAGAGCGTATCCGCCACGAAGGCGACGTCGTCGTCCGGCAGCAGCAGCGCGGTCTGGCCGTCGGCGTGGCCGGAGATGTCGATCAGCTCGCACGCCACGCCGGCGATCGTCCCGGCGCCGAGGCTCATCGGCTGGAGATCGAAGAGGAGCGACCGGTCCCACTGGGGACCGAGCCCGTGCTCAGCCGCCATCTGCTGCTCGATTCGGTCGAGCAGCCCCAGGATTCGTGCCTGGTGCTCGGTCACGAGCCGGCACGTCTCGGTCGAGGCATGGCGCGGCGCGGCGCCCAACCCCGGCGCCCAGAGAATGTGGTCCCAGTGGAAATGCGTGGCGAACCCGGCGACGATCTCCCTGCCGCGAAGCGCCTCCGCCAGCGTGTCGAGCTCGCTGGCCAGCACGCCAGGGTCGATCAGGATCACGCGATCGTCGCGCGAGATGATGCCGGTGTTGGTCTGCCAGACCTGGCTTTGCTGGATGTGGATGGTGCCGGTGACCTGGTCCATGACGCTCCTTTCGAGGGGTGGGAAAGGGTCCGCGCAGTATCACGGGATTGTACCCGAGCCGGGGCCACCGCCCGCGGCCGGCGCCGATCGGGTAAAGTGATCGCCGGACATTTTCTGCCTTGCCACCTGGATACGGAGTCGCGTCGATGCCGCTGATCCGCGCGGAGCATCTGGTCAAGGAGTACCGCCGCCCGAAGCAGGCGGCGGGCCGGTTCGCCGCGCTGCGCACGCTCTTTACCCGCGAGTCGGTCGTCACGCGCGCGGTCGACGGCGTCTCCTTCGCGATCGAGGAGGGCGAGATCGTCGGCTACCTCGGCCCGAACGGCGCGGGGAAGTCGACCACGATCAAGATGCTCGCCGGCATCCTCGTCCCCACCGATGGCGCGTGCGAGGTCGGCGGCATCGTTCCCTGGCAGCACCGCTCGGCGAACGCGATGCAGATCGGCGTCGTCTTCGGCCAGCGCAGCCAGCTCTGGTGGGACCTGCCGCTGGGCGAGTCGCTCCAGCTGATCGGCAAGATGTACAGGATGGACGCCGAACGCTTCCGATGCCAGCGCGACATGCTGGTCGAGCTGCTGGATATGACGTCGTTCCTGCAGACACCCGTCCGTCAGCTCTCCCTCGGCCAGCGGATGCGCGGCGACCTCGCCGCGGCGGTGCTCTACGAGCCGCCGGTTCTCTTTCTCGATGAGCCGACGGTCGGGCTGGACGTCATCGCCAAGGAGCGGATGCGCGCGTTCGTCGAGGAGCTCAATCGCGAGCGGCGGACGACGGTGCTGCTGACCACGCACGATCTGGACGACGTCGAGCGGCTCTGCAAGCGGATCATCATCATCGACGACGGCCGCGTCCTCTTCGACGGCCAGGCGGCGGACCTGAAGCGGCGCTACGCGCCCCACCGGCTGCTCGACGTCGTGGTCGGCGGCGATGCGACGGGCGACCTGCGTGACGTGGCGGCGGCGCTGCCGTTCGGCGTCACGCCGGTGGCCCGGGACGAGATGAAGGCGACGTTCCAGATCGACCCGGAGGTGATCCCGGTGGCGCGGGTGATCGCCGACATCTCGGCGCGGGTGCCGGTGGTCGATCTCGGCGTCCGCGAGCCGCCGCTGGAGGGCATCATCCGGGAGATCTACGAGGCGCGGGAGGTCGCCCGGTGAGCCTCTCCCTCCCCCGCGCGCGTCCCCTGCCCACGACGTGGCGGGTGCACCCGGGGTTCGTCGCCTGCGTGATGGCGTCGATCCGGCGCACCTACGCGTACCGGGCGCGGTTCCTCCTCTGGCTCACGCGCACGATGGCGCAGCTCTACCTGCTGCGGATGATCTGGATGTCGGTCTACGACGGACGCGACGCCGTCGACGGCATCCCCGCCGGGATGCTGATCGTCTACCTCACCGTCGCCATGCTCCAGGAGTTCCTGATCCAGCCGGTGATCGTGTTCGAGATCGACCAGCGCATCATGCGCGGGACGGTGGCGACGGATATCGTGCGGCCGATCGGCTTCATGTGGCAGATGCTCGGGTTGGAGCTGGGCGGGCTGCTCGGCCGCGCGCCGGTGCTGCTGCTCGCCGTGCCGGTGGCGATGGTCGTCGGTTCGTTGACGCTGCCGCCGACGCAGGAGGCGACGATCGGCTATGCGGCCAGCCTGGTGCTCGCATATGGCATCTCGGTGCTGGTCTGGATGCTGGTCGGGCTGTGCAGCTTCTGGATGACGAGCATCCACGGCCTGCGCTTCCTGCTGTTCACCGTGGAGGGTTTCCTCGCCGGCGCGCTGGTGCCGCTCTGGTTCCTGCCGGACACGCTGCGGACGGTGCTGGCGTTGCTGCCCTTTCAGGGGATGGTCTTTTTGCCGATCTCGATCTACATCGGGCAGACGACGGGCGGCGACATCCTCGGCGCGCTTGCGGTGCAGCTCTTCTGGGTCGTCGCGCTGTCGGTTGTCGCCGTGCTGGTCTGGCGGCGGGCGCGGTGGAAGCTCGTCGTGCAGGGAGGGTGAGGTGACCGCTTCAGCCGGACATGCGCCTTCGTTCACGAGGTGGAAAGGCGCTGAAGCGATGCGATGGAAGAACGGGTGGTGTCAATGGAATTGACACACACCCTCGCCATCTGCTGGAGCCTCGTGCGGGCCTCGGTCCGTGGCCAGATGCAGTACCGCACCAGCTTCATCATGGAGGTCGCGGCCGGGCTGGCCTACCAGTCGGTCGGGTTCCTCTTCGTGTGGGCGATCCTGAGCCGCTTCCAGGCGCTCGGCGGATGGACGCTGGAGGAGATCGCGATGCTCTACGGCATCCGGCTTACCGCGCACGGCCTCTACATGCTCTTCTTCAGCAATCTCTTCCGGATCGACGACTTCGTGCGCGAGGGCGGCTACGACCGCCTGCTGGTGCGGCCCCTGCCGGCACTGCTGCAATTGATGTTTACGGCCGTCCGGGTGACGGTGCTCGGGGACCTGATCGGCGGCGTGGTGATCCTCGGCGCGGCGCTGGCGCGCGTCGACGTGGTGTGGACCCCCGCCCATGCGCTGCTGCTGGCGCTCGCCATCCTCGGCGGGGCGCTGATCGACGGCGCGTTCCAGATCGGGCCGGCGGCGCTGACATTCCGGTTTCTCGAGTCCTGGCCGCTGCGGGTGATCTTCGACGACGTTTTCTCGCGCTTCGGAAATTACCCGACGTCGATTCTCGACCGGCCGGCGCGGAACGTCCTGACGTTCATCGTGCCGATGGCGTTCATGGCCTACCTGCCGGCGTCGACGTTGCTGGAGCGGGAGACGTTCCTGCCGTTGTGGGTGGGGTGGTTGGCGCCGGCGGTCGGGGCGGTGATGTTCGTGCTGGCGCTGTGGGTGTTTGCGCGGGCGTCGCGGGGGTACCAGAGCTCGGGGCATTGAGGGGCAAACGTTGTAGGGCGGACATGAAGGGC
>DATLHE010000055.1:0-13154 GCA_035540335.1 Thermomicrobiales bacterium
CTTCCGCGGCGTGCAGGGCGAGACCGTCTTGCTCAGCCTCGACATGGGCGGCGTAGCGGCGTCGGCGCGGGCGAGCGCCTCCGCCATGCCGACAATCAGCGGCACGTTCTCGGTGCCGCCGCGACGGCCGGACTCCTGCCCGCCGCCCTCTTGCTGGAACTCGATCGGCGTATGCTTGCGCAGGTAGACAAGGCCGACGCCCTTGGGGCCGTAGAACTTGTGCGCCGAGAGGGAGAGCAGGTCGATGCCCAGCTCGTTGACATTCAGCGACCGCACGCCGGCGGCCTGGACGGCGTCGGTGTGGAAGGGAATGCCGTGCCGGCGGGCGATCGCGCCGATCTCCGCGACCGGCTGGATCGTTCCGACCTCGTTGTTGGCGTACATGACCGAGATCAGACAGGTCTCCGGCCGGATCGCCGCCTCGATGTCCTCCGGGCGGACGCGCCCCTCGTTGTCACAGGCGACCCGCGTGACCACGAACCCCTGGCGCTCCAGCGCGTCGCAGGTGTGCAGCACCGCGTGATGCTCGACGACGGAGGTGACGATGTGCGGTGCAGGGCCGTGCGAGGCCTTGAGCCGGGCAGCCCAGGCCACGCCCCGGATCGCGAGATTGTTGCTCTCGGTCGCGCCGCTGGTGAAGATGATCTCCGACGTCTTGGCGCCGAGCACCCGCGCGACCTGTGCGCGGGCGCGGTCCAGAGCAGCGCGGGCGTCCTGGCCGGTGCGATAGATGCTGGACGGGTTGCCGAACTGCTGGGTGAAGTACGGCAGCATCACCTGCACGACGGCAGGGTCGGTGGGGGTCGTGGCGGCGTGGTCGAGGTAGATCGCATCGCTTCCGTAGGTCATCGGATGCGTTCCTTTGTCTGGACGATTTGCGCGGGACAGGCCAAGAGACCTGCCGGCAGGCGGCAGGCCGACGAAGTGGCACGGGCTCAGCGGGGCGTGAGGACGGAGCCAGCCTCAGCCGAGCGGTTGGGCTGCGGCTTCTTCGCCAGATCGGCGAGCGTCGTGGAATCCAGCGCGTCGATGATCGAGTCACGCACCTTGAGCCAGATCGGCCGGGTCTCGCAGCCGTCGATCAGCGGGCAGGTCTGGTCGCTGGCGTCCTCGGACACGCAATCCATGGGCGCGACCGGGCCTTCCATGACGCGGTAGACGTCGCCGACGCGGATCGCCGCCGGGTCGCGGGCGAGGACATAGCCGCCGCGTGCGCCACGCTTGCTCTCGACGAGCGAGGCTCGGCGGAGCGGGGCGATGAGCTGTTCAAGATAGGCAGGGGGAACCGAGGACTGGCGCGCGATTTCCGAGATCGACATCGGGCCGTCACCGTAGTGGTGTGCAAGCGCCACCATGGCGCGTACACCGTATTCACCCCGAGTCGACACCTTCATGCATGGTCCTCCGAACGGGTGGTGCTACCTCCCTGAGAGTAATCTAATCGTTCCCTAGCAAATGTCAAGCCAGGCATCATTGGCTGCGCCGGCGGCGCAGATTGGACGCGATGGCGTCGCGCCAGTCGTCCGAGATTGACCAGTCGCGCTCGCGCAAGCTCGGCGCGATCTGCCTGTACAAGTGTACGAAGCGCTCGGCCGTAAAGATTCCCCGGTAGAGTCCGTCTTCGGTGACCGGCACCGCCCATCGCTGCGTGCGGTTCATCTGCTGCTGGACGTCGTAGACCGAGTCATCGACATCGGCGACGTAGACCGAGCGATCCATGATGTCGGCCACGGTGCGGCCGGCGACGCCACCCTGGAGACCGTCGAGCAGCTGCGAGCGCCAGAGCATGCCCACGACGCGGCCGTGCTCCGTCACCACCAGATCGCGCGGGCCGCCGCGAAGGGCGAAGGTGAGCGGATCCTGCGGGGAGATGCCTCCCATGTCCCAGAGCGAGAAGGAGCCGACCTTGAGCCGCCGCATCGACGACTCCACGCGAACCATGCGCGCCTCCGCCTGGGCGGCAAAGATGACGAAGATGCCGAACATCGGCAGCAGGATGTCCCGCTGCCAGATGCCGACGCCGATCATGACCACGGCGAGGGCGATGCCGATCCGGGTGGCGATGGACGTCGCCTGATCGCGTCCCAGCGGGGCCGTCAGCGCCGCGCGCAGCATGCGGCCGCCGTCGAGCGGGAACGCGGGCAGCAGGTTGAAGAGCATGAGGCCGAGGTTGACGATCGCGACCGCGGCGAGCATGGATGTCAGCTCCAGGGAGCCGGAAAACATTCGGGACGAGAAGAGCGCGTCGCCGCCGAACAGCACGGCCACCAGCAGCACCGGCGGGAGCAGCAGGACGAAGATCGCCAGGTTCATCGCCGGTCCGGCCAAGGCGATCAGCAGCTCGCTCCTCGGCGCCGCGGGCACCTGCTCGATGCGCGCCACGCCGCCGAAGGGCCAGAGCGTGATGTCGAGCACATGGATGCCGAACTGGCGGGCCATGGCGCAATGACCGAGCTCATGGATGAGCACGGACAGGAAGACGAGGACGACCAGCAGGCAGCCCAGCAGGAAGGGCACGAGACCACCGCCCTCGCCGATGCCCCATTGGACGAAGGCGAGCACGAAGATGATGGCGAATGTGGGATGGATGTTGACATCGACGCCGAAGAGGCGGCCGATGCGTCTGGCCCGGAACATCCAGGCGGTTCCGATCTACGAAGCCCAAGAATCCTGCGACGCGTGGCCCGCGGAATTGCGGGCATGCGGGCGTTGTCCGGCGGCGTGGCCGGCCGTCATCACCATCGTAACCAATTTGGAGGCATCGCCGCAGCGAGCGTATCCGGACGGAGGCCGTGACGATGACACCGTTGTTTCCACGAATACATGGCTGATATTATTATTTGATAGCAAGATTCTTGCCACGACTTTAGATTGGCCCTATACTGCGGATATCGAACGCAAGATGCATTCCAGCGACGCGGCCATGCCGCATCGCCACCGGGGGCGCATCGTCGCAGACGGGACTTGGCAAGGAGGATATCGATGGCGTGGATGGAGACCGGGTTCGACATCGGCCAGGAGATGCGGCCGTGGGTGTCCCCCAGTCTGATCGAGGCGAACTACATCCTCAGTCTCTCGCAGCAGGAGCTGCAGAACGTCATCGAGGCGGAGATGGCCGCCAACCCCGCGCTGGAGCTGGAGGATCGGGCGACCTGTCCGGTCTGCGAGAGTGTGCTGGAGGGCACCTTCTGCCCGACCTGCATGTCGGACCAGACCCCGCCCCGTGAGTCCGAATCGCTTGACAGCTTCGAGGACTATCCGGAGTCGGCCATCACGACGATCGCCACGCGTGAGGAGGAGTCCGACTTCGACCCGATGACGCTGGTCGCCTCGGACATCTCCGTGCCGGACCAGATCATCGAGGACGCCCGGCTGGCGCTGCATGAGCACGAGTACGGCATCGCGGAGTTCATCGTCGAATCGCTCGACGAGCGGGGCTTCCTCACCATCCCGACGGACGAGATCGCGAAGGCCTTTGGCGTCGACGCCGAGCAAGTCGGCGCGGTGCTCGATGTGATCCAGGACGTCGCGCCGATCGGTGTCGGCGCCCGCGACCTACGCGAGTGTCTCCTGCTGCAGATCGACTACCTCGAACGCACCGGCCAGGCGGTACCGGCGCACGCGCGCGAGATCATCGACCGGTATCTCGCCGAATTCGGCGCCCACAAGTTCGGGCACATCGCCCGGGCGCTCGGGATCAGCGTCGAGGAGCTCGAGGACATCCGCGACTTCATTCGTGGGCACCTCAACCCCTTCCCGCTCCAGTCCGACCAGGCGAAGTCGTGGCGCAGCCCGACCGACGCCCGGTTCGTGGCGCCGGACGTCGTCATCGACCTCCGGGACGACGAGCTCGTGGTCGAGGTGATCGACAACAAGTTCTTCCACCTGCGCACCAACGCCATGTACGACCAGCTCGCCAACCAGTTTGGGCGCCGGCGCGGCAAGTCGACGCTGCGCGAGAAGCTGGCGGCGAAGGCCGACGCCGAGGCGGTCGTCGACACCTCGGACGACGACAAGGCGCACGTCCGTCAATACACCAATCGCGCCAAGATGTTTATGTCAAATATTCAGCAGCGTCGCGATACGCTGCTGCGCATCAGCCAGTGCATCTGCGAGCTGCAGGAAAGCTTCCTGCGCGGCGGCGTGCGCGAGCTGCGCCCGCTGACCCGGGCCCTCGTGGCGCAGCAAGTGGGCGTGCACGAGTCGACCGTGAGCCGGGCCACGGCCAACAAGTACGTCATGCTGCCGACCCGCAAGGTGATCCCGTTCAGCGATTTCTTCACGCCATCGCTGAGCACCAAGGACATCATCAAGGAGATCATCGAGCGCGAGTCGCAGAAGGGCCAGA
This sequence comes from Thermomicrobiales bacterium, assembly GCA_035540335.1. Taxonomy (GTDB): domain Bacteria; phylum Chloroflexota; class Chloroflexia; order Thermomicrobiales; family UBA6265; genus UBA6265. Next base: position 4,349 of record DATLHE010000055.1, read on the forward strand.
CGCTCACCGACCGGAAGATCTGCGATCTCTTGCTGCAGGACGGCATCCGCATCGCGCGGCGCACGGTCGCCAAGTATCGCGCCGAGCTGGGCATCCTGCCCTCGACGATGCGCTAGCCCAAGCGGTCAGGCGACCGGCCGGGCGGCCCTCACGCTGCCTCGCCGGTTCGGATCATTCGACGACGAACTGGGTCACCATGCCCTCCAGGACGTGGGGCTGCCTGGAGTCCGGGTCGAGGTTGAAGCAGATCGCGGCGTAGGTGCCGGGCTCGAAGTCGAACTCAGTCCACGTCACCGTGCCGGCGGACTGCATGGCCGCGTAGCCCGCCCAGCTGAGCTGCGAGACGAAGGACCCGGGCGCCGGCGACTCGCCGTCCTTCAGCTTCTGGTACTCGGCGACGATCTCCTCATCGGAGTAGCCGGCCGGAACGCGGAAGATGACCACGTGGTGCGCGTGGATCGTGCCCGTGTTCTCCAGCTTCCAGATATGCGGGCCGCGCGGCACAGCATCCGGCGTGACGAGATACCGGAGATCGTCGGTCATCGTCAGTGTCACGTCGGCGGCCGGGCCGGTCATGTCGACGGGAAGCGCGGCCGGCGTCGCGCCGCCGACCGTGAGCCGCGAGAGTGCCATCACCTCATCGGACGGGTCGCCCGCGGTGTAGTAGGAGGCAGCGACCCGGTACTCGCCGGGCGCGAGGCTGATCACGAACGAGGCCGTCTCGCCGGGACTCGGCGTGTTGGTCCCGCCGAAGTAGGTCCACCCGGCCTGCGCCAGGTCGTGCGCGCCGGCGAGCAGCATCTGCGGCTCCTCCAGCACGGGATCGAGCCCGGCGGGAGGGCGCACGATGTTCACATAGCCGATGTAGCCGTCGGCGACCGAGAGCCGGACGTGGACCGGGCCGGGAGCAATCCAGACAGGGGCGTCGACGCCCTCCGGGCCGGCATGGATCTCGACCAGCGGGTAGCCGAGCCGGGAGATCAGCTCGTCGCTGACCGCCGAGTCAACTTGCGCGGCCCGCGCAGCGGCCAGGCCGGGCATCGCGCCCATCACCAGCATCGCCACCAGGCTCAACCACCCGACCACCTTCTTCACGGCCGTTCCCTCTGTGCAGAACGACAAACACGCCGCGCAAGGGCGGTGTGTTCCATCGCTGTTGCTCGACTCAGGGTCCCGTCCCGCTCACTGTACCGCCGCGAGCGGCGGATTGTAAGATGGAGTCACCGCGATGTCGACGCGCGCAGCGAAAAGGGGACGACGCCATGCACCGACGCACGCTCCTGAGTGGCAAGGGCACCGAGGTCGTGGCTGACGACCCGAGCAAGTACACCCTCGAGTTCATTGACGACGACCAGGTACTCGTGCGGGTCGATTGCAACCGGGGCAAGGGAACGGCGACGATCGACGGTACCTCGATCGATCTGCAGGTCGCGCTGACGCGCGCTGCGTGCCCGCCAGGCTCGCTGTCGACCGAGTACACCAGTACACCGGAGATCTCAACGACGCAGTGAGCTGGGTGATCCGCGACGGGCAGCTGCACCTGGCCCTGCCGGTCGACGCGGGCATCGCGACGTTCCGGCCGGTCGTGCCGTCGGCGCCGGACGCGGCGACGCCTGCCGGCTGACGCTGCACGAGCGGCGCCGAGCGGGTATACTGCTGTGTGCGCGTGCGCCCGTAGCTCAGCGGATAGAGCGCTTGCCTCCGGAGCAAGAGGCCACAGGTTCGAGTCCTGTCGGGCGTACCATGAAAAGCCCCAGAATGACGCGAGAAACGGCCACCTTCGCGGGTGGCCGTTTGTCGATGCTGGAGAATTGCTTCCCTAATGGTTTCCCCACCATGCCGCGTGCCGAACGGCGATGCCGTCCCGCAGTGCGCCCTGCAACATGGATGGTTCGACCATGGCGCCGGCTGGTTCACAGAGCTCCTGGCGCACGATCTCGCCGATGGTGCGCAGGCGGGCGGGGTCCGCAGTCAGGGATGCGCCGATCCCATACGAGGCCGCGCCGAGTCGTGCGTCCCCCGCGTTGTCCTGGGACTCGTGCAGCCGCGCGATCAGCGCGAGGTCGTTAATACCAGCGCTCAGGTAGGCCGCCACGTGGTGCGTCTGATCCACCTCGGTCGGCGGCTTGCCCGCCGTCGTGGCGCCGGTATCCATGTAGGCCGGCTTGAACCCGGTCTCGCCCCAATAGGGACTCCCATAGCGCGGCTCTCCGCCGACGCCCTCCGACCGCAGTAGCGCGAGGGCGTCGGCGATCGTCTTCATGGGCTGGCCGATGTAGAACACCGCGACGCCGGTGTCGAACGTGTCAAGCGCCGCCGCCTCGTCGTCCGGGTGGATGGCAAGCGACTGGTCGGCGATCGTCTGCGCGACATGCGCGAAACCGTCGCAGGCGCTCGACGGTGTGTAGGTGGAAGGATCGAAGGCGACGGGGGTGCCTTGGGCGCGCGCCGGGACGACGACCAGCAGCAGGACGGCAGCCATAGCCAGACCTGTCCGCGCGAACCGGGCGGCACGGACCCGTCTTCCTGAGCGCATTGGCTGCATCGACTTCTCTCCCTCTGGCGTCTCGGGTTCACCGCTCTCCTGCCGCGATCCCGGAATGGCACATCACTCCCACCATACCAACTCGACCGAGCGCGTGGCGTGTTCCCCTGCACCAGCGCTACCACCAGCGCGGCCACGGCGAGCGGGAGAAGGCCGATTGCCGGGCCGGAATGCCATCGCCCTTACACTGGTCGGCATTCTTCCGTCCCCGCAGGCCATCATCTCCCGGAGCCTCTCGAGACAACGATTCTCACGGGCCACGCACGCGGGCCGCACCGGAGGGCTCCGGTGCGGCCCGCGTGATGCTTCAGGCCCGGCAACCCCTGTTTTGGCAGCTATTGCAAGGCGGCAAGGAACGCGTCGCAGAAGAGGGTGAAGTCGCTGTCAGCCTCCGGATGCGGCCCGTGCACCTCGGCATTGGTGGTGATGTCGCCAGTATTCAGATCGATCGTCGTGATAAAGGTAATGACCCCGGCGTCGCGCAACACCGTGCCGCCCTGGCCACGAGACGAGATCCGCTCCGGAAGCCCCTTGTAGGTGGTGGTAAAGGTGATCGTGCCATCACCGTTGTCGGTGAAGGTATCGGTGATCGTGCCAGCGTTCTGAAGCACGGCCATCCGTCCATCATCGGCGGTGAACACTGTCTTCACCTGCCCCCGCTGGGTAAAGGAGTCGCCGTTCAGGGTGACGATGTTCATGCCCGTTGCATGCACCGTGCCGATGACACCGCAGACATCGACGCCCACCTCCGTATCGTCGATCTTGACACGAAACGTCGGCGCGGCGGCGAGCGATGCGCTCGGAATGGTCAGGATGCCAAGCAGGGCCAGCATGAGGAATGGAATGCTGAGATGGCGCTTCATGACCGAGCTCCTTCCCGGGGTACTCGAATGAGGCGATTCCTTGGGACACAGCGACAGGAGGACTCGCCCGGGGTGGTGGGCACCGTCGCTGCCGGAGTAACCCGGTGAGCACGGGCGGAACGGAACGCGGCATACCGGTCTCCTCGGTGGACGGCGCCCGTACGGCGACGGGTCCACGCTGAACGGCCCCATGCTAGAACGCACACGACCGCCGGGCATCCGGAAAACTACCCATATCCGCGGTGCAAGGTGGGACGCGAACTACCCAGGAGGGCCATGGCGCCTCCGCCGTGCGGGGCGATCCGGGCCGACCACCGTCTTCGGCGCACCGTTCCGACGACGCGGGTCCAGCCGATGTCCCGGAACGCGTCATCGCGAGTTGCGCCGGCGGTCTTGCCGGTCGATGGGAGGTCGCTGATCTTTCCGTTCCGCCACGTGACGGCCCGCGAGGTGCCGTCGGCCGAGCGCGACGCGCCGGCGACCTCGCCCGCGGCGTTGATCCCGATCGCCTCGCTGCCCCTGTCGCCACGCCGGGTTCCGAGGTCCCGCACGATGCCGTCCTCCCAGAGCGCCGCACGGCTGGCCCCGCCGGCGGTCTGCGACCAGCCGACGATCTGCCCGGTATCGTTGATCGCCGCGGCCTCGCTCGACCTGCCGCCCGGCAGGGCCTCCAGCGTGGCCATCCCTCCATCCTGCCACCGGGCGGCGTGGTGCCCGCCACCCGACGCGGTCCAGCCGACGATCTCGCCGCCATCGCCGATGTCGAGCGCGTTGCTTTCGACGTCGCCGCCCGGGGCGCCGAGGCGGGTGGCCATCCCGTTCTCCCACAGCACGCCAACGAGGGCGGAGCCGGTCCAGGCCGAGCCGACGATCTGGCCTCTGGCGTTGACCGCATGCGCTTCGGAATGCAAACTGCCGGGCACCGTCGCGAGCTCGGTGATCTGCCGGTTCCGCCACAGGACGGCGTGCGATTCCGTCTCGTTCAGCCCCGAGGAGCCGGCAATCCGGCCGTCCTCGCCGATCGAGACAGCCTTGCTCCAGAGACCGCCGGGCAGCGTGCCGAGCGGAATCACGCTCCCCGCGTCCCAGAGAACGGCGGCGGGCAGCTCGAAGCCTTCTCTCGTGGTGGCATACGACCAGCCGACGATCTGCCCGGCGTAGTTGATGTCCGCGGCCTCGGCCCACTCGTCACCGGGAAGCGGCGGCAGGACGGTAACCGTGCCCTTCTCCCAGTACAGCGCCCGGGTCCCGCCGGTGACCGGGTCGCTCTCGTTGCCGACGATCTGGCCGCGATCGTTGATCGCCACCGCCCACGAGGGCGGACCCTGATCGGCTCCGGACGACCACCCGCGGATGGCCGCGATCACGATGGCAACGATCAGCACGGCCACTCCCAGAATGGCGACCACGCTGCACGAACGGCCCAATGTCTAACTCCCTCACACCGGCCGTGCACCCGACCGTGACATTCTCACAACATTCGACCGCTAGACTGGGGTCGACATGGAAGCACTTCGACATTCATCCATTATCCGGCCCATGGGACAACTCGTGGCCGGCGGCGCTTGCCTGGGCGGCATCGCCGCGATCCACTGGCTGGAGCCCGCGAACGAGACGCTGGCGCTCCACGGCGTCTACGACGAGCTCGGCCACGCGCTCACCGCGCTGGTCGCCGCGATCGGCGTGCGAGCGCTGCGGCTGCCGGTGCCGTCGTGGTCCATCCTCTTCGGCGGCATGGTGCTTGACCTTGGCCACCTGCCGCAGCTGCTCGGCTACGCCAGCGCACTGGAGGGCTCGACCCGCAACGGTACCCACTCGCTCGCCGTCGTCGCCTTGCTCGCCAGTCTCGGCTTTGTCGACCGGCGGCACGCCAACGTCTGGCTCGGCATCGCGATCGGTGCCACGTCGCATCTCTGGCGAGACATGGGCACGGGCACGGTGCCGCTGATGTGGCCGCTCCGCGAGACGGTCTACGGCACGCTCTACACGCGGTATCTCGCGGTGCTGGCCGGGATGGCGCTGGCGATGATCGGCAGCGCGACCTTGCTCGGCGTCCATGCTCAGTCGCGACAAGAGCACTCGCCCGAACCCCGCGTTCCGGTCCACGACCGGCACCTGCCCGAGCCGTTCGGCCGGTAGGGCGCACGCCCCGAGCATGTCGCACATCAGTCGATTTCCTATGGCGAGATACGCTATACTTTGGGAAGCATAAGGCCACAGACACCCCTTTGAGCATCACTACGCCCCCGTTAGGGTCAACGACGCGGTAGACCGTCGCATCCCGTGCTCGCCCAGGGCGAGATTCGGAAGCGCGGGCGCGCGCACCTCACGTTCACGCCGCCCCAGGAGTCCACCCATCCACACCACATCGTCTCTCCCCCCTTCCGCCGGCACCGGTCCCGCGTCGCGATTCTCGTGGCGCGACGAGGTGCGCTACCTGTTCACGCTCCACGACAGCCCATGGCGGTGGTCGGCCGGGCTCCAGGCGGGCATGGCGATGGGCGTGCCGATGGTGGTCCTCACGCTTGCCGGCCACGAGGCCGAGGGGCTGATCGCCTCGATGGGCGCCTTTACCGCGCTCTACTACGCGACGATGCGACGTGGGGACCGCGTCAAGGTGCTGCCGCTGATCGGCGCTGGCTTCGTCCTGGCGGCGACGCTCGGCGTGCTGACATCGTCGCACGTCTGGTGGACGGTGCTTGCGCTCAACGTCGTCGCCATCGTCGCCACGCTGGTGGCGTTCGCGATCCGGCTGGGACCGCCGGGACCGATGATGTTCGTCCTCGTCGCGGGCGTGACCAACGGCATGGCGGCCGCGGGCGCCGGGGGAGGGGACCGTTGGCGGCTTCCCGCGCTTGTCGCGATCGGCGCGCTGGGAGCGTATCTCGTGGTCATCGCACCGCTGGCGCTGCCGTCGCAGCGCCACCGCGAGGGCACGGCGGCCCCGCTCGCGCGGCTGATGCACCTCACGCGTCCCGACCGGGTGAGCGCGATCATCGCCGCACGGGTGATCACAGCGGTGGGGATCGCAAGCATGCTGGCCGTGCCGCTGGGCATCGGGCACGCCTACTGGCTGATCATGGTGGCGGGGGTGGTGCTGCAGGTGAGCCACAGCCTGCGGTACACGACGACGCGGGTCGTGCACCGCGTGCTCGGGACGGTGGCCGGGGTGGCCGTGTTTGGGCTCTTCGCCCTCCTCGGCACGTCGGGGCTGATGTTGGCGATGCTCATCGCCGGTCTCCAGGCGGTGGTGGAGATCGTGATCGGCCGCCATTACGGCTTGGGGCTGGTCTTCATCACACCGCTGTCGCTGCTGATCGCGACATCGAGCCATGCGACCTCGACGGCCAGCGTCGTCAGCGACCGGGTCATCGACACCCTTCTCGGCGCCTTGCTGGCGCTGGTCGTCCTCGGCGCCAGCGAGTGGCTCCTGGCTCGGAGCCGCTGGCGCCGGACGGCGTAGGCGCGGCACCACACGCGCCCACGCAGGGCCGCCTCTTCAGTCCGCCGAGCCGACCACGTCGGGTTTGCTGAGCATGTAGGCGTCCACAAGCTGCTTCTTCTCCCGCTCGGGCACCTTGTAGTAGTCGAGCGCGCGGACGATCTCGGCGCCGACCTCGTCGAACTCCTCGGAGGTCAGGTGGAACCGCGTGTGGGCGTCGTGCAAGGGCAGGCCAGTGTAGACGAAGGGGCCGCCGGTCAGCGCCGCCACCCACAGCGTCCGCATGTACTTCAGGCCTGGCAACCGGGTCGCGGACTCCGTCTCGTTCCACGCCTTCAGCGCCGGGTTCACGTTCAGCTTGGGGTTGACGATGATCTGGTCGCTGAAACGATCGACGACCGCCGCGATCGCGAAGATCCCGCCGAGTCGGTCGTAGAGCGTCTGCTCCGGGGTGCCCGCGGGCGTCGACGCGTCCTCCGCGGCCGCCGTCGCGCGCAGCAGCTCGCGAGCAGCGGCAAAGCCTGCCAACGCGCCCACGCCCTTGGTCACGGTCCGTCGATCCATTCGCCTCTCCATCTGGTCCTCCTCTGATCTCCGCTTCAGCGTCGCTCGGGACCCGGCATGTGTCATGGACCTCCCCGGCGGGCAAGGAGTGTGCGGCGAACCGGCCGATCCGAGGCGCCGCCGAAGGTGGATACCACACACGGTAGCAGGTAAATTCTATTTGTCAATGATTTATTGAGTTATTGGAAACGGGCGTTGACGCCCTGCGGGGTCCACACGTGGTGGCGCTGGCGCTCGGGGGTGAGTGGAGATCGACTTCGTCGCCATCGTCTAGGCGCCGGCGAGCGCCCGCACGACCGGCGCGAATTCCTCCATCACAGGCTCGAACACGGCGAAGTAGGACACGCCGAGTGTCTCGCGCATGGCGCATAGCTTGTCGACGATCTCGTCCACCGAGCCGACATATGCCATCGGCGAGGCGAACCAGGCGTCGTCCGGCAGCTCGCGCTCGGCGCGCAGCCGGTCCATCGCGGCCCGGCGGTCGTCGCTCACCGCAACCATCTGGATCAGCACGTTGAGCTCGATGCGGTCGAACCGCTCGCCCGCCTGCTCCCGGATGAAGGCGATCTTGCGGGCGTAGGCGTCGACGGTTTCCTCGCCCTCGGCGAAGCCGCCCGCGGGCAGCATGGCCGGCAGGATGCCGATGATGTCGGCCTCGCGGGCGGCGAGGGCGAGCATGCGCGGCCCGCCGCCGGCGATGAACAGGGGAGGATGGGGGCGCTGCACCGGCTTCGGCAGCCCCTGGTAGTCGCTCAGCGCGAAGTACTCGCCCGTGTGCGTCACGGGCTCCTCGCCCAGCATCGCCTTCAGGAGGTGCACGCTCTCCTCGAGCCGGCCGACGCGTCGCCCCGGGGGATCGAAGGGGATGCCGGTCCAGTCGAACTCGGGCGGGAATGACCCGCCGGCGCCGATGCCGATCTCGAAGCGACCGTCGGAGAGCACATCGAGCGTCGCGATCTCCTTCGCCAGCAGCGCCGGGTGGCGGAGATCGTTTTGCCAGACGAGCGTGCCGATCCGGATCGTGGCGGCAGCCGCGGCGACGGCCGCGAGCGCGGGACCGATCGCGAACTGGGCGCCGAAATGATCCGGCATCAGGAATACGTCGTACCCGAGCGCCTCGGCGCGACGGGCTTGCTCGCGCCACTCGGCGCTGCCGCGGGCGCGGGAGATCTGCACACCGAACCGAAACGGACGCGAACGACGAGTCACGGACATCTCCTCCTCAGGCGGTGGCCGCGGTGTGGGTCACCGCGACCGGATTGAGGCCCCGGCCGTCATCGTCGCGCACGGCGCGCCTCAGGACCTTGACATCGAGCATGGCGAGATCGGCGCGCTGCATCAGGGCTGCCAGCGTGTCGGTGGGCGTGCTGGTGGCCAACCCGATGCTCGCGG
>DATLHE010000056.1:0-6279 GCA_035540335.1 Thermomicrobiales bacterium
CCGTTTGCTCGGTACAGGTCACCGAGCCGAAGGCGATTCCCTGCGGCAGGTAGGTCACCGCGACCAACACACCGGAACCGACCGCGACCAACACGCCGGAACCCACCGCGACCAACACGCCACAACCCACCGCCACCAATACGCCCGAACCGACCGCGACGAATACACCTGAGCCAACCAATACCCTGGAGCCGACAGCCACCAATACCCCGCAGCCGACCAACACGCCGTCGCCGGAGCCCACCGCGACCAACACCCCCGAACCCACGGCCACCAACACGCCAGAGCCGACGAATACACCCGAACCGACGGCGACCAATACGCCAGCGCCACCGACGGCCACCCCAAGCCCGGAGCCGACGAACACGCCGGAACCCACCGCGACGAACACACCCGAGCCGACGGCGACCAACACACCTCAACCCACCGCGACCAATACTCCGGAGCCAACGGCGACCAACACCCCTCAACCCACGGCGACGAATACACCAGAACCGACCGCCACCAACACGCCGGAGCCGACGGCGACGAACACGCCACAACCAACGGCCACCAACACGCCGGAGCCGACGGCGACGAATACACCTGAGCCGACGGCCACCAACACGCCGGAACCGACCGCGACCAACACGCCCGAACCGACAGCGACGAATACGCCGGTGCCGACCAACACGCCGAGCCCGACACCATCGCCCACGGCGACCAGCACCCCGTCGCCGACGGCGACCTCCACGTCGTCCGCGCTGTCGCTCTTGCCGACCTCGACACCGACGGCCGTCACGGGCGTCGGCGGGCAGGCGTCGCCCGAGGCCTCGCCGCCGTTCATCCTCCCGAGCACGGGCACGGGCGAGGACACGGGCCATGGCGCGACCGGCGCTATCCTCGGCAGCGCGGTGATGCTGCTCCTCCTCGTCGCTGCCGCCGTCCTGCGACAGCAGCGCCGGGCGCCACGCGCCTGACCTGACGGGAACCCAAAACACCCCCGGATGCGCTCGGCATCCGGGGGTGTTTTGCGCGCGTGTCCGGGCCGCGGCCCGGGGCCTACTTGCGGCCGCGCAGCCGGTCCCACAGCGAGCGGGAGCCCGCCTGCGGGTCCGGCCAGGCGCGGCCTCTGCCCGCCTGGCCCCGGCCCCGCATGTTGCGCGTCAACCCGTACAGGAGCAGCCCGATGAAGAGGATCGTCAGTGCCCCGCCGATGATGGGCGGGACGTTCGGCCGCACATCGTTGCCCGTCACGATCGCGTAGACCATGACGCCGCCTACCACGACGCACAGCCCGAGAAAGATGAATCCGAGGGCGTTTTCCCGGTCAAACATGGCAGGCCTCCCCGCGCGCCCGGCGGCTCGCGCCTAGTTCGCGAGCATCGCCGTCGCGACGTCGATCACGGCCTGCGAGGGGTCGCCGCCCGGCGCGTAGCCGCCGATCCGGTAGAGCACCGGCCCCTTCTGGATGTAGAGCGCGACATTCACGCCGCCATCCTCCTGCGGCTGCACGAGCATCCGCGCATGTTGGCCGATGGCGGGCGCCTCCACGTCCTCGTACCCGAGGTTGGCGAGGATGTCGGAGTAGAACGGCAGCGCCGCGGTCGCCGACGCCGGGTCCTTGAAGCCATGCAGGCTGATGGTGATGTTCGTCACCGAACCCGGCTCGACGGCGGCGGGGTCGGCGTTGAACGCCCGCTCGGCGTTGCCCGACCAGCCCCATTTCTGGAGATTCTGCTCGGCCGTGCGGCTGCCGCCGAGCGCCTCGACGACGGCGGCCAGGTTGCGCTCGCTGTCGGTGCCGCCGTCGAACCCCGGCGGGAGAACCGAGGCGTCCGGCAGAATGGACTTCAGCCTGGCGGCGTCCGGTCCCTTGGCGGCCGCCGTGGGCTGCGCCGCCGCCGCCTTGGTCGCCGCCGGCGCGGTCGTGGCCGCCGGCGTCGGCTCCCCGGAGGTGGTGGGCGTGCTCGCGGCCCCGCCGGGGTTGCCCGCGGCGTTCTCGTTGCCCGCCGCCTCGGTCACCGCCGCGACCTGCTCGCTCGGGTCGTTGTCCGAGCCGGGATCGCGCAGCAGGATCCAGCCGAAGACGATCAACGCCCCCAGCAGCAGCACGCTCAGGGCCCCGATGGCCCCGGCGATGAGCTGCCGGCGACGGCGCTGCCCGGGAGGGGCGAGGTCGAGCGGGCTGTAGTCATACTGCGTGCGCGGCGGGGCGATGAACGCGGCCGGATCGACGCCCTCCGGGTAGCCGGACGGCTCGGGCGCCGCCTGGGTCGGGTGCTGCTGCGGAGGCGGACCGCCCGCCGGCGGCTGACCTTGGGTCTGGGGTCGTGAACCGACCGGTTGTCGTGGGAATTGCGGTCTGGGCTCCATGAAGTGCTTGCTCTGGTCCTTTCTTGGCGAGTGATGGTGATGCGTGCTGTGTCGCGCTGCGCGGCCCGCGCCGTGGAGTGTCTACCGGAGAACGGAAGGCAGGAGCAGCGCCGCGTCAGCCCACGCGCATCACAGTGTCGGCCATTGGTTCAGCACATGATCGCACAGGAGCACCACGGCACCGGGCACGATCGACAGTCTGCGCCTGGGAAAGTATACCGACCATGCCCAGGTGACGGCAGTTGCGTCCGTTCGCCTTCCTTCTATAACCGCGCACCGCCCCGCCGCGTTTCGCGGAAGATCACCATCCCGGTCGCCCCGGCCCCTGGTGGCCGGGGTCTGCCGCCCACCTTGCTGCATCCCACTGCGCATTCTTCAGGTGGCCATGTTGGCCATCTAGGCAATCTGGGCAGCCTAAGGATCTTCCACGGCCGATTCCGTTGATTTCATGGGCGTTTCTTAGGTGGCCACGTTATCCGGGGAACGACCGGGAAACGTGGCAGCCTAAGGGCACAGGCCCTAAGGACCCGCGCGAGTAGGCGCTACTGCTGGCGAGGTTGACCATCCACTGGTCGTTGGGCTGGCCCGGCTTTTGTGCAGGGTGGACCCAGCGCAGTGGCGTGCGCTCGGTCGCCCCCGGGGCGGGGGGCGTCCGACCGATCCTGGGCCGGCGTTTGCAGATCGCTTCGGAACGGCATATATGGCCGAGTCGATGCGTTCGTCCGCCTCGTTCGCGATGGCGGGCCCAATCGGCGCCCGGGACGCGGCGCTCTCGATGCGTTGCGGGTCGCCGCAGCTGCGGACCGAGCGTTCGCCGTGCACCGGCCAGTCGCCGTCACCGACATCACGTCGTCGCGGAGGCATCGGCGGGCCACGCTTTGGCCGAGATGGTCCATCGTGCCTTACCATTGGTACATGTGCGACCAATCAACAGCGTTCGTCGACGAGCCGGCTACCGATCCGGCGCTGCTGAGAACGCTGGCGGCCGCTGGTCTGCCAGCAACCGGGCGCCTTCGTCCAAAGGCCGGCTGGGTTAGCCGCGCGTGGGTCGGCGACGAATACGTCGTACGACTGAGCAACGGACAGTTCCGCGACGCGTTTCGCCACGAGGCTACCGTCGTCAACCTGCTCGCCGGCAGCGCGGTCCCACACGCCCGGCACATCGCCCACGGCGACGGCCCGGACGGGCCGTGGTACATCTCCGAACGCCTGCCCGGCCGAACCCTGTACGAGGTATGGCCGGCGGCGGACTTGCCCACGCGCCAAGCACTGATCGAGAGCCTCGGCGCTGCGTTGCGCGCACTTCACCGCGTTCCTGCCCCGGCGGGTCTGCTGCCGCCCTGGCTGGCCGACGCGCTCGCCGGCAAGCCGCGGGCTGCGTTCCACCCACCCGTGGTGAGTGCGGCGCTCCAGCAGGTCGAGGCTGCCCGGCGACTGCCCGGTCATGACTCGCGCCTGCTCGCGGACGTCGCTGATTGGATCCAGGCGCGGCTGGCGTTGTTAGCCGCCGACGAACCCGTCCTCGTCCATGGTGATGTACATGGATCCAACGTGATCGTCGACCAAGGACGCGTCACCGGTCTTATCGACTTCGCGGAGGCGTTGGCTCAGCCAGCGGATGTCGAGCTCGATACCATCCTGCGCTGGTGCGCGAAGGCGCGAGAGTACCCACCCACACCCGACGAACGAGGGCTCGACGAAACCACACTCACAGAGGTCCCCCGATGGCTGCACGGCGCGTATCCGGAGCTGTTCGAACGCGAGCATCTGCGCGAGCGGTTGCTCTTCTATGACATGCAGAGGGAGCTCGCCCTCTACGCACACCACCCCCTGCCTGACATACGCGAAGCGGCGCAGGACCGCATCGCTCGCCTGCTTTCCGGCCATAACCATCTCGATGGACTCGTCTGGTAGGTCGTCGTCTTCGCGCACACTGCACCTCGGCCGCAGCGACGACTACCCGGTCATCGAACGGCGGCTTCGCTCCCTCGGCCTCGATGACGTCGACATCCAACGGCGAAGCATCAAGGTTCCCGGCGTGAAGACGCAGCCACTGCGGCTCGGCATGCGATGGATCGTCGAGACCACCAACACGTGGTGGTCGAACGACGGCCAGCTCCGCCGCAACACCGACCGCCGAGCACGGCATCGACACGCCGCCCTCTGCCCCGCCACCACCATCCTCTTCATCGGCAAGCTCCTCACCCACCGGGACCGCTGGAGCCCGACGTCGGCACCTATCCGCTGAACTCCTTAGGCTGCCCAGATGGCCAAGTTTTGAATATATGGGGTGTTGGCAGTGTAAGGCGATCCATGCACCCATCCTGTAGCGTCGGGTCTTGTGCCCGACGTGTGTGTCGGCGGACCGTAGAAGGTCTCGCTTCGCTTCTCGCCTGTGGCTCGGCCATGCGACCCGGATGCGCTCAGGGCCTTCGTTACAACGATCGCCATGCGCACCCAATGTCGTCCCACGCGGCGATTGCCATTGTCGTGGTTGGCCGCAGGTCAGGTGACGGCGGGCGGCATGGACTGAATCAAGTCGGCCAATGCGCTTCGCGTGGGGTTCATCGCTTCGCTCTGAATGAGGACGGTGTGTTGATGCGAGGATTGGCTGCCGTGGCGGATCCTTCACCCTGATCGGATACCACCGATCATGCGGGCTCGCCACTCCGCCGATTTCCGGATGTACGGACAATCTTTACGCCCGCTGTCCCGTGACCTTTTGACACACGTTTACATCGCCCCCGCGACCTCGTAGTATCGGTGGTATGCAATTGCAGAGTGACTTGGCCCCACATCCCGGAACCACTCTGACGACAGGCCGACCACACGACTTCACCACCCTAACCACGAGGAGGACGCCATGAGCGACGCAAGCGAGCACGCCGGGTCCAACCCGGCCCAGCCGGCCGAGGACCGGCTGATCGAGACCGCGCCGCCCAAGGCCAACCGCGCGCCGGACCCCGCGCTCGCCCGCTACTACATGAGCGGCGACCTCCGCGCCGCCTCCGGCCTCAGCCGCACCCATCTCGACTTCTACCTGCGCGAGGGCGTCATCCGCCCGACCGCCCGCACCGAGAGCGGCTACCTCCTCTTCGACGATGGCGAGCTCGCCACCGTCCGCCAGGTCATCGCCTGGCGCCAGCAGGGCGTCGGCATCCGCGAGATCCGCAGCCGCCTCGGCCGGGACGACGACTAGGTGGTCGCGATGCCGGCAACGCCGCTTGCCTTCACCAGCTCCACACCGAACGGCGCCGCGCCGGTCACCCGCCTGGCGACGATCTACCAGGCGCTCGCCCTCGCCGACGACCCCTTCGCCCGCGATCCGCGGGCCGGGGCCTTCGCCGCGACCAGCGTCCACGACGCCGCCCGCACGCAGCTCCGGGCGTGGATCGCCAGCGACGCCACCGGGACGGACGGCCGCCTCGGCATCGTCACCGGCGACCCCGGCACGGGCCGCACACGGCTGCTGACCGAGCTCGCCCGCGAGCTGGCCGCCGACCCGGCGCATCACGTCGCCATCCTGCCCGACGACGAGGCCTTCCGCACCGACGCGCAGATCCTGCGCGGCATCCTCGCCGCGTTCGGGCAGACACCGACCGGGCGCACCGGGCTCGAGCTGATGCGCGAGTTCGATGACACCCTCGCCGCGATCCGGAGCGCCGGCAAGCGGCCGGGCATCCTCATCGACGGGGCGGACTTCTCCGGCCCGCGCCTGGAGCTGACGCGCAACCTGCTGCGCGACGGCGGCGCCAGCGGCCTCTGGGTCGTCCTCTTCGGCCCGCCGGACCTGCGCGACCGTATCGCCCGGCGGCGATGCGCTGCTCGATGAGCGTCCGGCAGTCGCCGGCGTCGAGCGGGCCGAGGTCGACCGTGAGGTCGAGCAGGCCGCGCCGCGAGCGCCGCCGGGCGATGCGGTCGCGC
>DATLHE010000057.1:0-3273 GCA_035540335.1 Thermomicrobiales bacterium
GTCGGCAAGACCGCGATCGCCGAGGGGCTGGCGCGGAAGATCGTCGACGGCGAGACGCCGGCGGTGCTCGCCGACACCACCATCTTCTCGCTCGACATGGGCGCGCTGCTCGCCGGCACCCGCTATCGCGGCGACTTCGAGGAGCGGCTGAAGGCGGTGATGAAGGAGCTCGAGCAGCATCCGAACGCCATCCTCTTCATCGACGAGATCCACACCGTGATCGGCGCGGGGGCGACGAGCGGCGGGGCGATGGACGCGTCGAACCTCTTGAAGCCGGCGCTCCAGTCCGGGACGCTGCGCTGCATGGGCTCGACCACCTACAAGGAGTACCGCCAGCACTTCGAGAAGGACCGGGCGCTGGCACGGCGGTTCCAGAAGATCGACGTGAACGAGCCGAGCGTCGAGGATGCGTTCAAGATCCTGAAGGGGCTGAAGCCGTACTTCGAGGATCACCACGACATCCGCTACACGCTCGACGCGATCAAGTCGGCGGTGGACCTGTCGGCGCGGTACATTCATGACCGGAAGCTGCCGGACAAGGCGATCGACGTGATCGACGAGGCTGGCGCGGCGCAGCACCTGCTGCCCGAGAGCCGGCGGCGCAAGACCATCACCTCGAAGGAGATCGAGGCCGTGGTGGCGAAGATCGCGCGGATTCCGCCGAAGAACGTCTCGAAGGACGACGCCGAGGTGCTGAAGGATCTCGACACGTCGCTGAAGCGGCTGGTCTTCGGCCAGGACAAGGCGATCGAGGCGCTGGCCTCGGCGATCAAGCTCAGTCGCGCGGGCCTGCGCGAGCCGGAGAAGCCGATCGGCAACTACCTCTTCACCGGCCCGACCGGCGTCGGCAAGACCGAGGTCGCGAAGCGGCTGGCGCAGCAGCTTGGCGTGGAACTCCTGCGCTTCGACATGTCGGAGTATATGGAGAAGCACACCGTCAGCCGCCTGATCGGCGCGCCTCCGGGCTATGTCGGCTTCGACCAGGGCGGGCTTCTGACCGATGGCGTGGACCAGCATCCGCATTGCGTGCTGCTGCTCGACGAGATGGAGAAGGCGCATCCGGACGTCTACAACATCCTCCTGCAGGTGATGGACAACGGCCGGCTCACCGACCACAACGGCCGGACCGTCGACTTCCGCAACGTCGTGCTCATCATGACGTCGAACGCCGGTGCGCAGGAGCAGGCGCAGAACGCGCTCGGCTTCGGGCGGTCGCGGCGCGAGGGCGAGGACACGGCCGCGGTCGAGCGGATGTTCACGCCGGAGTTCCGCAACCGTCTCGATGCGGTGATCTCGTTCGCCTCGCTGCCGAAGGAGGTGATCCTGCAGGTGGTGGAGAAGTTCGTCCTCCAGCTCGAGGCGCAGCTCCTCGATCGCAACGTGCAGATCGAGCTGACGCCCGAGGCGGCCGAGTGGCTGGCCGACAAAGGCTACGACGACAAGATGGGCGCGCGCCCGCTCGGTCGGGTGATCCAGGAGAACATCAAGAAGCCGCTCGCCGAGGAGCTGCTCTTCGGCAAGCTGGCGAAGGGCGGACTCGTGAAGGTCGCGGTCGAGGACGGCGAGATCGCGCTCAAGATCGAGCCTGCCGCCACGCTCCGGATCGCGTCGAAGAAGCCGCCGCTCCTGACGGCGGAATAGGCCGACCGCCACACCGAAGTCCAATGCCCCGCCGGTTCGCCGGCGGGGCATTTTGATTTTCAGAGGGCACGGGACGAAGGATCACCGGTGAGGGCGCGGCCTCGGAGGCTGATCGCGTGCGCGAGCCATTCCCGGTGAGGGTGGCGCCGCATCGGCTAGGGGTAATCGCGGCGCGGCGGAAGGTCTCCACGGAGCAGCGATGCGGGTCTTGCCCAGCCTGCCGGGGTGCGACATGTTGGCTGCCTCGCGGACATTTCCGCAATCCGTCTGGTGGATAACCCGATACGGGCGCAAGATGATCGGCAACGAGGCGCAGTCCTTTGCCGCCTCGGGTCCCTTTTCAACTGTGAGCGTCACCGGCATTGGAGGAAACCGTGTCCACCACCATCTTCTCCACCTCCGTCACCGGCGGCCACGAACCGATCTTCACCTATGCGGCGAGCGGCGACAGCGTCATCGTCAACGCCGGCGTGACGCTCTCCACTGCGTCGGACACGATATTCGCCCCGTCAGGGCTCACCGACCTTCACGCAACCATCAACGGCACCGTGCGAGGGGTCACCAGCGTTTACGCCGTAGGGTCGTCGATCGACCTGACGGTGGATAGTACGGGACGGCTGGAAGCCACGGACGACGCTGGCTTCGTAGGTTCCTACGACAGCTCGCTCGCCAACCACGGCGTCATCGACTCGGTCACCGGCGTCGGAGTGTATGACGTGACCGACGCCAGGGTGGAGAACTGGGGCACCATCGGCGGGTATCTCGATGGCGTGTTCTTCACGAACTCGGCCCAATCGGGCATCGCGACGTTCGTGAACCACGGCACGGTGCAAAGCAGCTACAACACCGTCTCTTCCTCCGCCGCCACCACGCACGTCACCAACGATGGCAGCATCCTCTCCGAGTGGCAGGGGATTGCCCTCGGAGGATCCTACCCGGGCCATGCCGCGACGATCGAGAACAGCGGGACCATCCGGGCGACGAGCGGTTGGGGCATCACCGGCAGCGCGGCAGTGCAGCTCACCAACCAGGGCACGATCAGCGGGGGGAGGGGATCGATCTATCTCGCCGGCACCGGCGACGACACGATCACGAACGCGGCGCCCTCAACGGGCGCGTGGCGCTCGGGGACGGCGATGACGTCTATCACGGCGAGGCAGGGCGCCTCAGGGGCCCGCTATGGGGTCAGGCCGGTGACGACCGGCTCGTCGGAGGGGCTTTCGTCGACGTGTTCGCCGGGGGCAGCGGCGACGACACCCTGACGGGCGGCGCGGGCGCGGACAAGCTGACCGGCTCGACCGGCGCGGACCGGCTCTCCGGCGGCATCGGGGCGGACGTCTTCCAGTTCGCGACGGCGGGCGAGTCGGTCGGCGACACGATCGTCGCATCGGGCGGCGTTCTCGCGTTCCAGCGCGCAGGGACTGCGGGGGGCGACCGGATCGACGTGTCGGCAATCGATGCGAACGAGACCCTCGGCGGCAGCCAGCATTTCGCTTTCGGAGCCTCGCATGCCCTCGGCCACCTCTGGGCGATGGACGTCGGCGACGTGACCCACATCCGCGGCAACGTTGCCGGGGGCCTCGCACCCGAGTTCGACCTCGCGATCAACGACGGGACGGGAGTGCATGCGAG
>DATLHE010000058.1:0-16989 GCA_035540335.1 Thermomicrobiales bacterium
CATCGATATCGTGCGGCCTGCCGGTGCGTGTGACACGGGAGCGGCTCTGCCCGGCTAGGCCGGGAGAAACCGGCTTCGCCGGGAGGTCCTTCGCTCCGCTCAGGATGACGGTTGGACGGAGGCAGGCGAATATCCTCGTACGGTCGACCCTGCCCCTGCGGGCGCCACTGCGGGCCGCAGGTGAGGGCAGTGGCCGACCTCTCGCTCTGCGGGCCAGTCCAGGCTGCCAAGGTGGCCAACCGCCCCCTATACACAGAACTTGGCCGTCTTGGCAGCCTTCCATAACGCAGCACGAAGGCTGCCAGGTTTCCAAAACAACCTGGCAGCCTTGAAATCCGCGTCAGATCAGCGAAAACGGCCCCAAAACGGGGAAGGCTGCCACCGGCCAGGAACAATACGTTGGCAGCCTTCCCATAAATCCCACCTCGGCTACGCCACCGGCACTTCCTCTTCCTCGACCTCTTCCTCCGTCACCCGCCACATCGTGCTCTTGTCCTCGATCCGATCCGGGAAGAGGATGCCGTCCAGATGGTCGATCTCATGCTGCAGCACCACCGCCAGGTGCCCCTGTGCCTTGATCCGCATCGGCCGGTTGTCGAGGTCGATCGCCTTCACCGTGACCTGCGCGAAGCGCTCCACATCGCCCGCCCAACCGGGGATGCTCAGGCACCCCTCCGGCCCGGTCTGCGAGCCGATCGACTTGATGATCTCCGGGTTGACGAGCGTCAGGTTGACCTCGGGGTCGCCTTCCTTGTCATAGCCCTCGGGCAGGTGCACCACGATCAGGCGGATGCTCTTGCCGATCTGCGGCGCCGCCAGGCCGACACCTGGCGCATCGAGCATCGTCTCGAACATGTCCGCCGCCAGCTTCCGCACACCCTCATCTACCCGGTGCAGCTTCTTCGCCTTCTGCCGCAGGACCGGGTCGCCCTCCAACACAATCTCAAGCAGCGCCATATGCATCACTCCAGTACACGGGCCCCATCCGGGCCCACGCCATTACGTATCCCAAGCTAAAGCATACTCTCGGGATCGATGTCGACAACCCACCCCGGCCGGTGCGGCAGGCCGTCGAGCATGCCCTCCATGTCGGTCGTCCGCATCACGATCTGCCACTGGTACTGGTTGCGGATCTTGGCGACGAACGCCGGCGTCGGCCCCAGCAACTCCATCTCGATCCCGTTCACCCGCGCGTGCCGGGCCAGCGCCCGCGCCATCATTTCCGCCTCAAGCGCCGCATTCTGCTCCTTGTCCTGGCGCACGACGAACCGCGCCAGCCGCACGAACGGCGGGAACCGGTAGTCGCGCCGGAACGTGACCTCGTCCTCGTAGAACCGCTCGTAGTCGTGCTGCGCGGCCGCCAGGATCGCATAGTGCTGCGGCGTGTACGTCTGGAAGACGACCGTGCTGCCCGGTCCGCGCCGCCCTGCCCGCCCCGCCACCTGCGTCAGCAGCTGGAAGGTGCGCTCCGAGCTCCGGAAGTCGGGCAGGTAGAGCAGAGAGTCGGCCTGCACGACGCCGATCGACGTCACGCCGGGAAGGTCGAAGCCCTTGGAGACCATCTGCGTGCCAACGACGATGTCGACCTCGCCGTGCTCGACCAGCGCGAGCATCCGGCCGTAGCCGCCACTCTGGCGCACCGCGTCCTGGTCCCAGCGCATCACGCTGGCTTTCGGGAAGAGCTTGCGGACCTCGTCCTCGACGCGCTGCGTGCCGGCGCCGAAGAAATCGAGCCGCCCGCCGCACTCCGGGCATTCGTTCGGCGGCGCCTCACGCCAGTCGCAGCGGTGGCAGATCAGCTCATGCCGGTCGCGGTGGTAGACGAGCGGGATGTCGCACTGCGGGCACTCCAGCCGATGGCCACACGCGCGGCACATGACCACGGTGGACATCCCGCGCCGGTTGAGCAGCAGGATCGCCTGCTCGTTGCGCGACAACGACCGCTCGACGTGCTCCTGCAGGCGCCGGCTGAGCAGGCTGGCGTTTCCCTGCCGCAGTTCGGCGCGGAGATCGACGATCTCGACCATCGGCAGCTCGATGCTCCGGCTCTCCGCGCTGCCCCGCACCGGCGCGACTCGCTCCGGGAGCTCCAGCAGGCGGTAGTCGCCCGCCTCGGCGTGCCAGAACGACTCGATCGCCGGCGTCGCGCTGCCCAGTACGAGCGTCGCGCCATGCTGCTTCGCGAGGTACTTCGCCACCGCCCGCGCGTGATAGCGCGGCTCGGAGTCCTGCTTGTACGACGAATCGTGCTCCTCGTCGATGACGATCACGCCGAGGTTCCGCACCGGCGTAAACAGCACCGAGCGCGGCCCGACGACGACGGAGACCTCTCCCGCCGCGATGCTCTGCCAGATGTCGTAGCGCTCGGCGTCGGTCAACTGGGAGTGCAGCACTGCCACCTGCCCGGGGAAGCGGTCGATGAAGCGCCGTACCACCTGCGTCGCCAGCCCGATCTCCGGCACCAGCACGATCGCCGTCTTGCCCTGCCGCAGGCACCAGGCGACGGCCCGCAGGTAGATCTCCGTCTTGCCGCTGCCCGTCACCCCGAAGATGAGGTGGGGATGGGTATCGCCGGCCTGCTGGCTCCGCTCGAGGATCGTCCACGCCGCCGCCTGCGTCGCCGTCATCACCGGCGCGACGGTGGCGCGCGGCTTCGGCGCATCCCGGCGCGGCAGCTCGACGACCTCGATGATCTGCTTCTCGACCAGCGCGTCGAGCGTCGCCGCGTCGACGTCGATCTGCTTGCGCACCTCCGCCAGTGGGATGAGGTCGGACTCGTCGTCGCGGCGCAGGCGATCCATCTGGTGCAGCGCGTCCCGCACGGCGATCTGGCGACTCGCGCGGGGCGAGAGCTCACGCCGGCCGTCCAGCAGCCGCACGAAGCGCTCGATGCGCCGCCCCGGCGTGCGGTCGTCGGCCCGGAACTCGCGCCGAAGCACGCCCCGCGCCTCCAGCTCGGGCACGACGGAGGTCAGCGCCTGCCCGGTCGCCGCCCGGGCGGCGTCGAGCGTCAGCTCCTCCTCTTCCAGCAGCAGGTCGACCAGCCGCTCCTGGATCGGCGTCAGCTCCTGCTCGGGGAGATCGGCGTCCGGGTGCAGGCTGAGCACCTCGATGCTCTTGCGCTTGCGGCCCGGCGGCAGGAAGAGCGCCGCGCAGGAGAAGACGGTGCTCGCCGTCTCCCGCGCCATCCACAACGCGACGTCGAGCGCCTCCGGCGCCATGATGATGGGCGGGTCGACCAGCTGCTTGATCGGACGCGTGTCGAAGGGCGGCTCATCGTCGCCCAGCGCGGTGACGATGCCGTGGACGAGCTTGTTGCGCAGCGGCACCCAGACCAGCTGCCCGACCTCCGGCTCGGGCACCGCGTCCGGAATGTCGTACGTGAACACGCCGCTGCGCGCGCCCGACTGGGCGCCGTCGACCGCGACGTCCGCGAACCGCGAACGCCATACCTTCGGAACATATTCCTCGCGGGAATCGCCATCACTCATGGGGATCATTGTATCCGGCGGGACGATACGGGACGCCGCGCGAAGGCCTCGTACGGGCGGACCATGCACGGGCCCGCCTCCAACCAACCGTCATTCAGAGCGAAGCGAAGAATCCCCCGGCGAGGCCGCTGCCCGAAGGGCAGATCGGGTGTGTGCCTACACGATGCCGCGCCTACGGCGCGGTGCGCTTCGCGCGGGGATCCCTCGCATTCGCTCCGGATGATGCGTGCTTGGCCCGGGCCTGATCCATCGTACGGGCGGACCAAGGCCGAGCCAGAGGCGAGAAGCGGAGCGAGCCCTTCATGTCCGCCCTCCCTTCCCACGCGAGGTCGACATGGAGTCGACCCGTACGCACCGTCACCTACCCCGTGTTCTTCAACCCGCCCGCGATGCCGTTGACGGCAAGGTGCAGCGTCTGGATCAGGTCCTCGTCGTCCGGCTGCTGACGCCAGCGCCGCAGCAGTTCGACCTGGATCACCGACAGGGGGTCGACGTACGGGTTCCGGCGGTCGATCGACCGCTGTAGCACCGGCTCACGATCGAGCAGACGCTCCTGCCCGGTGATCTCCAGGATCATCCGCAGCGAACGGTGATATTCGTCCCGCAGCTGGTTCCCGATGCGACGCCGGAGGTCGTCATCCTGCACGAGCCGCACGTACCGCTCTGCTATGCCGAGATCGGCCTTGGAGAGCGCCAGCTCGGCGTTGGAGAGCGTCGCCGCGAAGAAGGGCCAGTGCCGCTCCATCGTCCGGATCTGCTCCAGCCCGTAGCGCCGGACGCCCTCCTCCAGCGCCGTCCCGATGCCGTACCACCCCGGCAGGATGATCCGCGCCTGCGTCCACGAGAACACCCAGGGGATGGCCCGCAGATCGCGGATGTCGTTCGTGCTCGCCCGCTTCGCCGGGCGCGACCCGAGCTGCAAGCGGGAGATGGCGTCGATCGGCGTGGCCTCCTGGAAGAAGCTCACGAAGTCCGGATCGCCGTAGACGAGCTCGCGGTAGGTTGCCGCGGAGACGTCCGCCATGTCATCCAGCACGGCCTCGAACTGGCCGGCGTCGGGCTTCTCCTCGGTTTGCGCACGCCAGTCGGTCGTCTGGAACGACTGGACGAGAATCGCGCCGAGCGCCAGCTCCAGCTCCCGGTGCGCGATCGGCACAGTGGAGTAGCGCGCAGAGATGACCTCTCCCTGCTCCGTCATCTTGATCCGCCCGTTCAGCGTGTGCACCGGCAGCGCAAGGATCGCGATGTTCGTCGGGCCGCCGCCGCGCCCCACCGAGCCGCCGCGACCGTGGAAGAAGACGAAGGGCACCTGCCGCGCGCTCAGCAGCTCGGCCAGCTGCCGCTGCGCCTGATAGAGCTCCCAGCTCGACGCCAGGTAGCCAACATCCTTGTTGGAGTCGGAGTACCCGATCATGATCTCCTGCGTGCCGCCGGAGGTCGCGAGCGCCCGCCGGTACGCGGGCGCGTCCAGCAGCGTCCCCATCGTCTGCGGCGCCGACTGGAGCGTCTTGCCCTCCTCGAACAACGGCGCGATGCGCAGGCGCGCGTCGTCGCCACCCGGCGCGGCGAGCCGGCTCTCCTTCATCAGGAGCAGCACCTCGAGAATGTCCGAGGGCGTCTCCGTGTTGGAGACGATGTAGGTCTCCATCGCGCCGGTGAACCCGCTGTCCAGCAGCGAGCGGATCGTCCGGAAGGTCGTGATCACCTCGCGCGGGATGTCCGGAAAGTCGTCGAAGTCGAGCGGCACGATCGGCCGCGGATTGTCAATCTCGCGGACGAGCAACGCCTGCCGCGCTGGCTCGTCGAGCGCGCCATAGTCGGCCTCAACGCCGGAAGCCGCCAGCATGTGGGTGACAGCGGCCTCGTGCCGCTTCGCGTGGTCGCGGATGTCCAACGTCGCGAACTGGAAGCCGAAGACCTGGACGATCCGGATGACGTCGTGCAGCTCGCCGCCAACGATCATCGCGGCGGACTGCTCTTCCAGGGCGACCTCGATCTCGCGCAGGTCATCGACCAGCTCCGAGGGACGCGCATAGCCCGCGGCCTCGCCCCGGCGCGTGGCCCGCAGCCGCTCCCGGAAGAGCGTCACCAGCCGCCGGTAGGGTTCGCCGGCGTTGATGATCGCCAGCTCATGGTCCAGCTCGGGGAAGAGGGCGCCGTAGCGCGTGAGCAGCGGGTCGACCCGCGCCACGTGCCGCACCATCAGGTCGCTGACGGAGAGGCGGCCGGCCAGCTCGGTCAGACGCAGCTCCAGATAGCCCGTCGCGGCGTCGCGCATGATGTGCAGCGCCTCGACGGTCACCTCCGGCGTCACGAAGGGGTTGCCGTCGCGGTCGCCGCCGATCCACGAGCCGAACGTGAGAAACGGCGGGACCTCGATCTCCTCACCGGGGTAGAGATCGGCGAGCGTCTCCTCGAGGTCGCGGTAGATCTCGGGGATGACACGCACGAGCGTCGAGCCGAAGTAGACGAGCACCGCGCGAACCTCGTCCTGGACGGTCGGCTTCTGCACCCGAAGCTCGTTGGAGCTCCACAGCTCGGCGATCGTCGAGGCCAGCCACGAGCGCGCCCGACGCACCTCTCGCGGGAGCGCGTGGCGCTCGTCCAGGTCGCGGATAACCGAGAAGATGCGGGCCAGCTTGTCGATGACGGTGCGACGACGCGCCTCGGTGGGGTGCGCGGTGAGGACGAAACGCACCTGCGCCTGCGCCAACAGCGAGCGCATCTGCGCCGCGTCGACGCCGCGATCGACCAGAATCTGGATCGCCTCGCGGATCGAGCCCCGGCGAGGATCATCCGGCGCGGCGTGCTCGCGGCGCCGGACGCGACGAATGCGCTCGCTGTCCTCCGCGAGATTGATGAGTTGGAAGTAGTTGGTGAAGGCGCGGATCAGCACCCGTAGATCGTCCGTGTTGGCGTCACGAATCACGCCGTCGAGCCGCTCGCTCGCCTCCTGGTCGTCCCGGCGCACCTGCTTGGCCAGCGACCGCACCTCTTCCTCGAGCGCGAACGCGTCCTCGCCGGCGAGCGACTGGATGACCTCGCCCAGCAGACCCGCCAGCAGATACACATCGTCCGAGAGTGACCGATCCGACGTGTTCTCGCCGGATCGCCGTACCGCTTCAGTCATGTGTCCTCACAAGCCCTTCAGATGTTCACCCGACTGTACGCCGACTACAGTGCCACAGGTCGCCGCCCGTTTACACTACGGTGTGGGGAGAAACCGGAGTCACAATCACCCACGCGCTCGTCGGCCCCCGGCGCCTGGAGCAGTCATTGTGCACATGGCACAAGTACCCGTCGGAGGAATCGGCATTGGTCGTGAAGCGAGCCGAACCCCACACCCGCGCATCACTCCTGGCCCGCCTCGGCGCGCGGATCGTTCGCCACCCGCGCGCGTTCGTCTTTATCCCGCTCCTGCTCTGCCTCGCGCTCATTCCGCTCGCGCTGCATGCGACCGATCAGCTGACGGCCGCGGGGTGGACGCCCGAGAACGCGGAGTCGCGGCACGTCACCCGCCTCATGGAGCAGGAGTTCGGCCGCGGCACAATCAGCCACTACATCCTCTTCTCGGATCCGGCCGGCCGGATGAACGCCACCGACCGGGATTTCCGGCTGGAGGTCGAGCGCGTGATGCGCCCCTTCCGCAACGACCCGGCCTTCGCGGCGGTCTACACCTGGGGCACGACCAACAACGAGATCCTGAACCGCACGCTCATCTCGGACGACGGTACGAAGAGCCTCGCTGTGCTCGTTCTCACCGACAAGTCACGCGTCGGCGACGGCAGCTACGACAACGTCCGCGCCCGCCTTGCCAGCGACTCGCTCGACATCACCGTCGGCGGCTGGCCGGCGACGACCGCCGACTTCCGCGACATGGCCGCGTCGGATCTGCTGCGCGCCGAGCAAATCTCGATCCCGCTCACATTGATCCTGCTGCTCGTCATCTTTGGCGGCGCCATTGCCGCCGGGCTGCCGATCGCGCTGGCGCTGCTCTCGATAGTGCCGACCCTCGCCGCGATCGCCGTGCTCTCGCGGATTCTGGAGACGAACATCTTCTCGACCAACGTCGTGACGATGCTCGGCCTGGCGGTGGGCATCGACTACGCGCTGATCATGGTCAGCCGCTTCCGCGAGGAATCGGCGTCCACGCCGCTCAACGAGGCGATCCCGCGGTTGCTCGACACGGCGGGCCGCGCCGTGCTCATCGCCGGCACGACCGTCGCCATCGGCCTCACCGGCCTGCTGTTGTTCGCGGTCCCCGCCGCCGTCTCGACCGGCCTCGCCGGCGCCTGCGTGGTGCTCGTCTGCGTCGCGCTTTCGCTGACGGCCCTTCCCGCGAGCTTCGTGCTGTGGGGGCACCGCATCAGCCGGCGCCCCGGCTGGCGCCCCCGGGCGCCTTTGGCGCTCGTGGCCCTGGGGAATCGCCTGTATGGGCTACGCGAGCGCTTCCCACTGGCGGCAGTGCTCGTCTGCGGCGGCCTGGTCGTCTCGCTGGCGCTTCCGGTCCGGCACCTGGTCGGCTCCTCGCCGACGATGACCGTCCTCCCCGCCGACAGCAACGCCCGGGTGGTCTACGACACGGTCGCGACGGACTTCCCGAACGCCACCCTGTCGCCGGTCTCGATCGTCGTCCAGCCACGCGGCGGGCGGATGACCAGTTCGTCGAATCTCGAGACCCTGCGCACCTTCACCGAGCGCGTCGCCGGGCAGCCGGGAGTGCACTCCGCCGAGAGCATCTGGAACTACCTGCCGGCAAACATGACGCCCACCGGCGTCTCGACCGGCCTGCGCATCGAGCCCGAGCTGGCGAACGCCGCCGCGCCCATGCTGACGCAGAACGCCGCGCTCGTCAGCGTCGTTCCCGACCCGGGGCTGGACGACCTCGGCCGCCGCGAGCTGGTCGAGCACCTGCGCGCCACCGGGCGCTCGCTGAGCGGCGGCGACTTCACCGTGCTCATTGGCGGCGACGTCGCGCTCGACGTCGATCTCAACAATCACGTTATCGACCGCGCGCCGACCGTCGTCGGCTTCGTCCTGCTCCTGACGTGGCTGGCGCTCTTCGTCCAGTTCCGCTCGCTGGCGCTGCCGACGAAGGCGATCCTGCTCAACCTGGCGTCCCTCGGCGCATCGTTCGGCGCACTCGTCTGGATCTTCCAGGACGGACACCTGTCGAACGTCCTCGCCTTCGAGCCGACCGGCTACACGGTCATCCTGATCCCGATTCTGATGTTCTGCTTTCTCTTCGGCCTCAGCATGGACTTCGAGGTGATCATGCTCTCGCGCATCCGCGAGGCATGGCAGGAGACCGGTGACAACACGCGCGCCATCGACCTCGGCCTGCGACGCTCGGCGGGGATCGTCACCGCCTCCGCATCCGTGATGCTGATCGTCTTCATCGCCTTCGGCACCAGCGAGCTTCAGATCATCAAGGCAATCGGCGTCGGTCTCGGCCTCGCCGTCTTCATCGACGCCACCGTGATCCGCCTGATCCTGCTGCCGGCCACGATGCAGCTGATGGGCCGCTGGAACTGGTGGATGCCCTTCGGCCACGCCCACCGCCCGCGCGGCGCCATGATGCCGGCGACGCTGACCTCGCGCGAGGCGCCCGAATGAGCCCGCGGATCGCCTTGCGCCGGGCGAGCGTCGACGACGTCGCCTTCCTGCACGCGCTCCGTGCCGAGCCGTCGGTGCGGGCGCACCAGCCGATCGCGCAGCGCCCGCCGGAGGAGCTCCGGGCCACGATCGAGGATCGGGCGGCGGATGCGCTCGACGCCACCTTCACGGGCAAGGCGCAATGGGTGATCCTGGCGGACAATGCGCCGGCGGGCTGGATCGCGCTGGACGTCACCAGCCGCGAGCATGGCATCGCATCGATCGGCTACAGCCTCGCGCCGGCATTTCGCGGCCGGGGCATCGCCAGCGGCGCGTTGCGGCAGGTTGTCGCGCTGGCCTTCGACCCAGCCGGCCTCGCGCTGCACCGGCTGGAGGCGAACGTCGCGGTCGCCAACGTCGCCTCCCAGCGCGTGCTGCAAGCGGCGGGGTTCGCCCGCGAGGGCATCGCTCGCGGTCTGCTGCGCATCGACGGCGCGTGGGTCGACCATGAACGCTACGGGTTGCTGAATACCGACATCACGCAGGAGCAGGCATGACGAGCACACCAGTCACCATCGAAGAGATCGTCGATCGCGTCGTTCCGGCCGATCCGCGAATCTCGCCGGACGGCCGCCACATCGCCTTCACCGCCGCGACGAGCGGCCGCAAGGGGAAGCGCCACGACCGCGCGATCTGGCTCTCGACCGACGGCGCCCCGGCCCGCCGCTTCACCGGCGGCAACGCCAACAACCGCGATCCCCGCTGGTCGCCGGACGGCGCCCGGCTCGCCTTCATCGCCGAGCGCGAGGGCGACGACGATGCCCGCCTCTACGTGCTGCCGATCGACGGCGGCGAGGCACAGAAGGTGGGTGACCTCAAGGGCGCGCTCAGCACCCCACAATGGTCACCCGACGGCACGACGATCGCCGTCCTCCGCACCGACCCGGACAACGATGCCGAGAAGAAGCGCAAGGAGGAGAAGGACGATCCGGTCGTCTTCGAGGTCGACGACAAGCTCACCCGCCTCTGGCTGGTCGACGCCGAGACGGGTCAGGCTCGGTGCCTGACCCACGGCAAGCGGACCGTCTGGGATTACGGATGGTCGCCCGATGGCGACTCCCTCATCGTCGTCACGACCGACGTGCCGACCTTCAACGAGGCCTACCGCCACAGCGAGCTGCGCGTCGTTCCGGCAACAGGCGGCGTCTCCTCCGCGCTGGCAAGCTTCCGCAACCTGCCCGAGTCGCCGGTCATCCGCACGGTCGACGGCGAGCCGGTCGTCGCGTTCATCGGCAACGACCACCGGGCGGACCCCTCCCCCGCCGTCTGGACGGTGCCGCTCGCGGGCGGCACGCCACGGAAGCTGACGCCTAACGAACGAGCCGTGACGCACGGCATCGTCGCCGACCCGTCGAGCGACGACGGTCTGATCATCGTGCAGGGCGAGGGCGCGCACGCGCGGGTGTACCGGCTCTCCGCCACGACCGGCGCGCTTTGCCCACTTGTTACAGGCGAACATGTGGAGCGCGGCAGCGTCACGAGCGTTCCCTCGATCGCGTCCACCGGCGATCTCGCCGTCATCTGGACCGCGATCGACACGCCGGAGGAGGTCTACCGTGTCCACAACGGCAGCGCGACGCCGGTGACGGCGTTTGGGGAGGCCTTCAGGGATCGCCTCGCGGGCGGCGAGGTCGTGACGTGGGCGAGCACGGACGGCGTCGAGATCGAGGGCATCCTCGTCCACCCCTGCGGGTACGAAGAGGGCACGCGCTACCCGTTGGTGGTGCAGGTCCATGGCGGCCCCGCGTGGGCCTGGCTCGACCGGCTCAACATGAGCTGGCACGACTGGGCGCAGCAGCTCGCCGCCAAGGGGTTCGCCGTGCTCCTGCCGAACCCGCGCGGCAGCGTCGGCTACGGCTCGGCATTCGAGCAGCTGTTGCAGGACGACGTCGGCGGCGGCGAGGCGCAGGACCTCATCAGCGGCGCGCGGGCGATGGTCGACCGCGGCATCGCCGACCAGCACCGGCTCGGCATCGCCGGGTGGTCGTGGGGCGGCTATCTCGCGGCGTGGACGATCACGCAGACGGACCTCTTCCGCGCCGCCGTGGTGGGCGCCGGAGTCGCCAACCTCGTCTCCGACCACGGCGCGGGCGACATCGCCGAATACAACACGCTCATCCACCCCGATCATCCCTACCAGAGCTGGGACATCTACGCCGATCGCTCTCCGGTGCGCCACGCGTCAAGGGTCTCGACGCCGACGCTGATCGTCCACGGCGAGAACGACACGCGCGTGAGCGTCACCCAGGGGCAGGAGTTCTACCGGGCGCTGCAGGTCTGTGGCGTTGAGACGCAGTTCGTCCGCTACCCGCGCGAGGGCCACGGCTTCCAGGAGTACAGGCACCAGATCGACCTCCTGCGCCGCATCGAGGCGTGGCTGACGACGCATCTCCAGTAGCCCCGGGCTGCAATGCCCGGGGTTTCGACCAGGAACGAAGGAGAGGAATCCATGTCGTCGTTCAAGGCTGGTCTCGCCGTGCTGCCCAGCGCGGACCCGGCGCGGGACCTCGAAACTATCCAGGAACTCGACGAGATCGGCGTCCAGACCGTCTGGCAGACCGCCGGCGGGACCAAAGGCGACCCGGTGACGCTCTACGCGGCCGCCGCCGCGACCACGACGCGCATCCGCCTCGGCACGTCGATCGTGCCGACCTACCCGCGCCACCCGAGCGCCCTCGCCTCGCAGGCGCTCGTCGTCGAGAGCCTCGCGCCGGGACGCCTGCGCCTCGGCATCGGGCCGAGCCACCGCCCGACGATCGAAGGGATGCTCGGCATCCCGATGGGCAAGCCTCTGGCGCACCTGCGCGAGTACGTCACGGTCCTGCGAGCGCTGTTGTGGGAGGGCCGGGCCGACTTCCACGGCGAGTACCTCAACGTCACGCTCGGGTTACAGCACGGAACCGTGCCGCCTCGGACCGAGATCCCGATCTCGGCGCTCAGCGCGAACGCCTACCGCCTCGCCGGGGAGATCGCTGACGGCGCGATCAGCTGGGTGGCGCCCATCCCTTACCTCGTCGCGACGGCGCTTCCGGCCATCGCCGAGGGCGCCGCCAAGGCGAACCGGCCCGCGCCGCCGCTGATCGCCCACGTGCCGGTCGCGGTGACGAGCGACCGCGCCGCGGCGGTCGAGGCGACGGCGCGCGAGTTCGCGGACTATGGCGAGCTTCCCTTCTACGCGAAGATGTTCGCGTCCGCCGGCTTCCCGGTCGACGCGCACGGCAACGCCCCGCGCGAGGCGATCGACTCGCTCGCTGTCTCCGGCACGCCGGACCAGATCCGCGCCCGGCTGGAGGCCATCCTCGCCGAGGGCGTCGGCGAGGTGCTCGTCACGCACGTCGTCATCGACGACGCGGCCGCCGAGCGCCGCGAACTGGCCGGCATCCTGGCCCGGTAGTGCCCGGTAGTCGACCGTCCCTGCAAGATCGTCCATGCGCGGCTGCTTCCCCGCAAATTGTCGTCTGTGTACAATGCGGCACGCCTCAGCACTTGGCAGGGTCACCGCGTGTCACGATCACCATTCGGAAGGGTGTGAAGCATGTCCTCGATCTCTCGTCGCTCACTCGTTGCACGGGCCGGAGCCGTTGCTACCGCGGCTGCCGCATCTCGCACCTTCAGTGCGCCGGCGGTTCTCGCGCAGGAAAAGACCACGATCACCTGGCTCACCGACCTGCCGGCCGATACCATCCTGGGGGCATTCCACGAGGCCAACCCCGACATCGAGATGAAGGTGGAGTCCGTATCCTTCAACGAGGTGTTCCAGCAGAACCAGGTCCGGCTCGGCTCTGGCTCCGAGACGCCAGATGTGATCAGCGTCGATGCGCCCCTCGTGGCTTCCTATGGCCTGCGCGGTTGGATCGAGCCGCTCGATGACGCCTTCCCGGAAGACGTCCGCGCGGAGTGGGTCGATGCCCTCGTCGAATCCGGCACGTACGATGGCAAGCTCATCGCGCCGCCGATCTGGAACTCCAGTCAGCTCTTCTTGTACAACGAGGACCTGCTGACCGCGGCCGGAGTCACCGGCCCTGGTCCGGAAGAGCGCTGGACATGGGACCAGGTGACTGAGGCCGCCAAGGCGGTAACGCAGGGTGACGTCTTCGGCTTCCAGTTCGAGCAGTACAACCGCATCTACCAGCTGCAGCCGCTGCCACAGGGCAAGGGCGTGCCGGTGATCGGCGACGACGGCCTGACCGTGGACGGCATCATCAACGCGCCGGAATGGGTTGAGGCTTTCGACTGGTACCAGAAGATGCACAACGAGTGGAAGGTGTCGCCGCAGGGCACACTGGAGATCGAGGATCTCTTCATCAACCAGAAGCTCGCCATGTGCGTCCGAGGACCATGGGCCATTACCAGCATGAGCGCCGCAGATTTGCCGTTCTCATGGAAGGCGGCACCCCACCCGGTGTGGGAGGGTGGCGAGGTCTGCGTTCCGACAGACAGCTGGCATCTCGGCCTCAATCCCAAGTCGAAATACAAGGAGGCCGCCACCCGCTTCATCCAGTTCGCCGCCAGCTACGATGCCGGAAAGCTCTGGTACGATGCCGGCGACTCCTGGCCGATGCAAAAGCAGCTCCTGACGGAGATCACCGAGAGCCCGGAAAACACTGACTGGCCGCGTCTCGCCTACCCGATCGCCGCCCGCGAGTCGGATCATGCCAAGCCGCGACCGCTGACGCCGGGGTACAACGAGTACCAGGACATCCTCGGCAGCGCATTCGAGAACATGCGCAACGGCAGCAGCGCGCAGGATGAGCTCAACAGCGCCGCCGAGAAGATCGAGCGCGAGATGCGCAAGTATCGGTAGGGGGCCGACCACGGGCGGGCTTCGATCCGCCCGTGGATCGCTCGCGCGTGCGCATGCTAAACGGCATGCCCGATCGACGTGGCGTGAGAGGATGCATCCCCGTGACTCGCCGGGAAGGCGCAACGCCCTATCTGTTTCTGTTGCCAGCGATCCTGCTCATCCTGGTTTGGCGCTATATCCCCATCATCGCTGGACTTCGTGAGAGCTTCTACAGCAACGCATTCAGCTTCACCGGGGCCAAGGAGTTCGTTGGCTGGGAGAACTACACGTATCTGTTCGATGACCCGACATACTGGGAGTCCGTGCGCGTCACGCTCAAGTTCAACTTGATCGTGAACCCGGTGCAGGTCATTCTGTCGCTTGCGCTCGCCCTGCTGATCAACCAGAAGGTCAAGGGCATCGGGTTCTTCCGTACCCTGCTCCTGCTCCCAATTGCCATCTCGATCAACGTCGCGGCGCTCGCCTGGGGTCTAGCGCTCGATCCCACGTACGGGCTGGTCAACGGCATCCTGGACCTGCTCCACATCCCCACCCAGCCATTCCTGCTGAACGCGCAGCAGGCGCTTCCGGTGCTGATCGGCATCGTGAGCTGGATCGGCGTGCCGTACTGGGCGCTCTTCTTCCTCGCCGGTCTCCAGAACATCCCGCGGGAGATCCACGAGGCGGCCAGGATCGACGGCGCCAACCGGTGGCAGGGCTTCATGCAGATCACGCTGCCGCTGCTCAACCGCACCACAACCTTCGTGTTGGTCGCCACGACTGTCGCCAACTTCACGATGTTCGCGCCGCCCTACCTGCTGACCAACGGCGGTCCCTCCGGCGCGACGAATCTGATCATGTTCGACGCCTGGAAACGCGGGTTCACGTACGGCGACCTCGGAGGGTCCGCCGCGTCGATCACCGTGTTCCTCGGCTTCCTGATCATCATCGTGGCGGCAGAGTTCATGATCTTCCGCCCGAAGCACGACTGAGAGGAGGAATCGCCATGGATCACACCGAAAGCCAGCGCTTCCGCCCCTCGCAGCTCTGGACCTACCTGGCACTCGTCATTCTCGCCATCATCGTCCTGTTGCCACTTGAATGGATCATCGCCTCGTCGTTCACCAACCGCGAGACGGTCTTCAAGAATGTGCTGCCGTTCTCGCTGAAGGCGCTGTACCCGGAGAACCCGACGCTCCAGGGGTATCGGGCCATCTTCAATGACGGATACGGCCGCGCGATCGTCAACACCCTGGGCGTGGCGATCACGACCGTGCTCGGCTGCCTGTTCGTCGGCACGACCGCCGGGTTTGCCTTCGCGCGGTTCGATTTCCGCTTCAAGGGGTTGCTCTGGTCGCTCGTCCTGCTCAGCCTCATGGTGCCGTACGAGGCGACCGTGATCCCGGCCTACACGATGATCAACAACCTCGGTTGGACGAACTCGTGGCAGGCGTTGATCGTGCCGGCGCTGGCAAACGGGACGGTGATCTTCCTGTTCCGCCAGTTCTTCGCCGAGATCCCGCAGGATTTTCTCGACGCCGCCCGGATCGACGGCGCGACCTGGTTCCGGGTCATGACCAGCATCGTGCTGCCGCTGAGCCTGCCGGTCATCGTGACCTCCGCCGTCCTTGTGTTCCTGGCGCAGTGGAACTCCTTCTTCTGGCCGATGCTCGTCGCGCCCGACCCCAACTACCGCATGGTGCAGGTGGCGGTCTCGATCATCGGCGTGCGCCAGCAGCTGACGTTTTGGGACATGCTCTTCGCTGCCTCGACCATCGCCGCCATCGTGCCCCTCCTGCTCGTTCTGCCGCTTCAGCGCTTCTACATCAGCAGCATCATGGGATCGGGGGTGAAAGGCTAGTCTCGGCACCCCATACCGACCAATCGAACGTCCATTCTCATGAACACAAGGAGCACCAGACTCGTGACCGCTGCATATCGCGTGATCTTCGATACCGACATTGGGACCGATGTCGATGACATCCTGGCCCTTGGGGTCCAGCTCGGATCGCCCGAGATCGCACTCGAGGGCGTGACGACCGTCTACGGCGATGTCGGCCTGCGGGCGAGGATGGTCCTCAAGACGCTCCAGCTGCGCGGTCGCGAGGACGTGCCGGTCCACACCGGCGTCGGGCAGCCGCTGATGGGCCTTGACCCTGTGTTCTGGCCCGGGCACGAGGGCGTCGGGCTGCTAAGCGACGACGACGAGCTCCCACCGTCGGCCGAGGCGCACGCGGTCGACTTCCTCATCGATCACATCATGCGGAACGCGGGCGAGATCACGCTG
Source organism: Thermomicrobiales bacterium (assembly GCA_035540335.1). Classification (GTDB taxonomy): domain Bacteria; phylum Chloroflexota; class Chloroflexia; order Thermomicrobiales; family UBA6265; genus UBA6265. Next base: position 16,217 of record DATLHE010000058.1, read on the forward strand.
CTCGCGGTCGGGCCGCTGACGAACGTGGCCACCGCCTTCATTCGGGAGCCGAGGCTGGCCCAGAGCCTCAAGCGGCTCGTGATCATGGGCGGCAAGATTCTGACGAGCGACGGCACATGGGGCCCGGCGGAGCACAACATCAAATGCGATCCGGAGGCGGCGCACGTCGTCTTCGCGTCTGGCGCGCCGATCGAGCTGGTCCCTCTCGACGTTACACTCCGGGCGCTAATCCGGCAGGACGGCGTGGACGCGCTGCGCGGGAAGGGCACGCCCTACCACGAGGCGCTCGCCGACCAGGTCGCCCGCTACCCGGGCTTCGTCGGCCGGGGCGGCAGCACCTTCCTGCACGACCCGCTGGCGGCGATGGCGGTCTTCCGGCCCGAGCTGTTGACGTGGACGCCGTACCACGTCGCGGTGGAGCTTCGGGGCATGCTGACGCGGGCGATGACGGTTGCCCGCATGCCGGACGACGCGCACCCGGCCACGGCGCGGGTCGCGATGGACCTCGATGTGGCTGCCTGCGAGGCGCTGATCGCGGAGCGGTTGGCGAGCTGAGGGTTATGGAAGGCTGCCAACACACACAACGTGGCCGATGGCAGCCTTGGCCGATTTCGTCGAAGTGGCGGGAAAATCAAGGCTGCCAATAAGGTGACGAAACCTGGCAGCTTTCGCGAGGTTATGGAAGGCTGCCAGGTGCTGGCAGACTGGAGGCATGCCACGTGGAGACTCCCGCGATCTCCGTGAGCGGTTGCTGGCGACGGTGGCGTCCGGCC
>DATLHE010000059.1:0-5121 GCA_035540335.1 Thermomicrobiales bacterium
GCTGCACACGGTGCTCGAGCAGGCGGGCGTCGGGGAAGGCGCGGCGCGGGTGATCTTCGAGGGCGAGGACGGCTACACCGACTCGATCCCGGTCGAGCGGGCACTGGCGCCGGAGCCGCACATCGTCTGGGCGATGAACGGGGAGCCGCTGCCGCGCCTGCATGGGATCCCGGTGCGGCTGATCGTGCCGGGGCTCTACGGCATCAAGAACGTGAAGTGGCTGACGAAGATCACGGTCACGCAGGACGACTACGAGGGCTACTGGCAGCAGCGGGGGTGGACGAACGAAGGCGTGATCAAGACGTCGAGCCGGATCGACGTCCCCGGCGACCGGGGCGTCATCCCGGCCGGGACGACGGAGATCGGCGGCATCGCCTTCGCGGGCGATCGCGGGGTGCGCAAGGTCGAGGTGAGCGTTGACGACGGCGCGACGTGGCGGGAGGCGACGATCCGCGACAACCCGAGCCCGACGGGCCTCAGCTGGGTGATCTGGACACTGCCGTGGCAGGCGACCCCCGGCGCCTACACGCTGGTCGTCCGCGCCACGGACGGGAAGGGCGAGTTGCAGACGGAGAAGGAGGTCTCCGAGCTGCCGGACGGTGCCAGCGGCTGGCATCACATCACGGTCGGGGTGACATAACAACGATCGATGGTCGTAGCCCCGGGTCTGGTGTCGCACCTGCGGCCGGGGTGGGAGAGGGATGGATGTCGTTCGGTAGCCCCGGGCCCGGGTGCCCGGGGTCGTACGCAATAACGGCGCTTTGATGCCGGACGAGGCGCTTGCCCCGGAAGCGATGGGCCTCGTGTGCCGAACCTGTGGCCGGCGTAGGTCGGCCACAAGGTCCGCCCATACGAAGATGCTCGCCTCGCACCCAAAACCCCCCTCGTTCTGAGCGCAGCAAGGGCTCGACCATGGCGACCCCTTCGCTTCTCGCGCTTCGCGCTCGGCCGGTGAACCCTACGCGAAGCGATGGGGCAAACAGGGGTGCTCGCATTGGTCACGCCGGAGAGACGGGCGCTGCGGCGCCGGGGGATTCTACCCCCACGCTTCGCTCTGGGTCAGGATGACGGGAGGCGAGGGTGCGCGGCTTCCGGGCCGGTACGGTCCCGTTCTGGACGGACCCCGGCCGCAGGTGCGGTACAAGACCCGGGGCTACCGGGGCGATACGCCGTTCCAGTATCCAAGCGGCGTTGTGGCGAGCGGGCACCCCGGAGGGTGTGTGCCGTGGTGATCGCGAGGTCGGCCGCGCCCGTCATGCGGCACGGTTCGTGATACGACAGGAGCACGGAATCGCATCGCGTGTCCGTGGAAGGAAGCAATATGCGGCTTGAAGGGAAAGTGGCGGTCATCACCGGGGCGGCGTCGGGCATCGGGCTCGCGATCGCAAACCGGTTCGCGGCCGAGGGCGCGGCGGTCGTCGCCGGCGACTGGAACACGGAGCGTCTGGACGCCGCTGTCGCGGAGATCCAGGCCCAGGGTGGCACGGTCACGGGCGCACAGGGCAACATCGCCGACCCGGTGGCCGCGGAGGGACTCGTCGACCTCGCGATCGGCACCCATGGGCGGCTGGATGTACTCGTCAACAACGCCGGCGTCATGGACTACATGCAGGGCGTCGGTGAGGTCACCGACGACGTCTGGCGCCGGGTCCTCGGCATCAACCTCGATGGGCCGATGTTCACCAGCCGGCGTGGGGTTCGCCACATGCTCGCGCAGGGCGGCGGCTCGATCGTCAACATCGCCTCGACCGCCAGCCTCAGCGGCGCGGCGGCCGGCGCCGCCTACACGGCGTCGAAGCACGCGCTCATCGGTCTGACGCGCAACACGGCCTGGATGTATGCGAAGCGCGGCATCCGCTGCAACGCCATCTGCCCCGGCGGCACGGCCACCAACATCGCGGAAACGATGCCGGCCGACCGGCTGGACACCGCCGGGGCCGAACGGGCTGGCGCGTATGCCGCGCTCATCCCCTCGTTCCTGCAGCCGTCCGACATCGCGTCGCTGGCGCTCTTCCTCGCATCCGACGAGTCGCGCATGATCAATGGCGCGATCATCCCGGCCGACGCCGGGTGGACGGCCGCCTGACATGACCGTTCCGAAGCTGCCCGGCGCCATCGCCGCCTGCCTGTTCGATATGGATGGCGTCCTGACCCAGACCGCGAAGGTCCACGCCGCGGCGTGGACGGAGATGTTCGACGCCTATCTGCGCGGCCGCGCGGACAGGGAGCGTGAACCGTTCCGCCCGTTCACGCCGGAGGACTACGCCCGGTACGTCGACGGCAAGCTGCGGCAGGACGGCGTCCGCGCCTTCCTCGCCTCGCGCGACATCACGCTGCCCGAGGGCACGCCGGATGACCCGCCCGACGCGGAGACGGTGCATGGGCTCGGGAACCGCAAGAACGCGCTGGTGCAGGACCTCATTCGCACCAACGGCGTCGACGTCTACGAGGGTTCGGTGCGCTTCGTGGCGGCCGTGCGCGATGCCGGGCTGCGCCGCGCGGTCGTCTCGGCCAGCAAGAACACCGGCGAGGTGCTGGCGGTGACGGGGCTGGCCGATCTGTTCGAGGTCCGGGTCGACGGCCTCGTCGCCGCCGAGCGCCACCTGCCCGGCAAGCCCGCGCCGGACACCTTCCTCGCGGCGGCGGAGGCGCTGGGCGTGGATCCTGCGCACTGTGCCGTGTTCGAGGACGCCATTGCGGGCGTCGCGGCCGGACGCGCCGGGGCGTTCGGGTGGGTCGTCGGTGTCGACCGCGTGGGGCAGGCGGATGCCCTGCGCGAGCACGGCGCCGACATCGTCGTGCGCGACCTGAGCGAGCTGCTGGAGGAGCGATGATGGACGCGGGTGTGTTCGAGGTTGATCCGTGGCGCCTGACGGAGCGGTCGCTGAATCTCGACCTGCTGGCGCAGACGGAGTCGCTCTTCGCGCTGTCGAACGGGCACGTCGGGCTGCGCGGCAACCTCGACGAGGGCGAGCCGCACGCCACCCCGGGCACCTACCTCAACGGGTACTTCGAGACGCTGCCGATGCCCTACGCCGAGGCGGGATACGGCTATCCCGAGGAGGGCCAGACACTGATCGACGTCACCAACGGCAAGCTCCTGCGGCTGCTGGTCGATGACGAGCCGTTCGACGTCCGCCTCGGCACGCTGCGCCGCCATGAGCGGGTGCTGGACCTGCGCGACGGCGTGCTCCGGCGCGAGGTCGAGTGGGTCTCCCCGGCGGGGCAGGCGGTGCGCGTCCGCTCGACGCGGCTGGTGTCCTTCTCGCATCGGGCGGTGGCCGCCATCCACTACGAGGTCGAGCCGCTCGAGGCGCCGGCGCGGATCGTCGTCCAGTCGTCGCTGGTGGCGAACGAGCCGATCCCCGAGCAGTCCGACGATCCTCGCACCGCCGTGGCGCTGCTCGCCCCGCTCGTCGGCGAGTACCACCATCACCACGATCTCGAGGTCTCGCTCGGCCACCACACCCGCGGCAGCGGCCTGCGGATGGCCGCGGGGCTCGACCATGTCTTCAACTGCACGGTGGGAACGGTCACGGAGTCGGAGAGCGAGCCGGACCTGGCACGGGTCACCTTCAGCACCGAGCTGGACCCCGGCCAGTCGCTGACCATCGTCAAGTACATCGCCTACGGCTGGTCGAGCGTGCGCTCGATGCCTGCCCTGCGCGACCAGGTCGACGCCGCGCTGTCGGCGGCGAAGCGCGCCGGCTGGGACGGGCTGGCGGCCGAGCAGCGGGCGCACATGGACGACGTCTGGGAGCGCGCCAACGTGGAGATCGAGGGCGACCCGGAGCTGCAGCAGGCCGTCCGCTTCGCGATCTTCCAACTGGTGCAGGCGGCGGCCCGCGCCGAGCAGCGGGCGATCCCCGCCAAGGGGCTGACCGGCCGCGGCTACGATGGGCACACCTTCTGGGACATGGAGACCTATGTCCTGCCGGCATTGACCTATGCCGCGCCGTGGGCCGCCCGCGACGCGCTGCGCTGGCGGCATTCGACGCTCAACCTCGCGCGGGACCGCGCTCGCGAGCTGCACCTGGCCGGCGCGGCCTTCCCCTGGCGGACGGTCCGCGGCGAGGAGTGCTCCGGCTACTGGCCGGCGGGCACCGCGGGCTTCCATATCAACGCCGACATCGCCGACGCGGTTCGCCGCTACGTCGCCGCCACCGGCGACACGGAGTTCGAGCGCGGGCCCGGGCTGGACCTGCTGGTCGAGACGGCGCGCCTCTGGCGCGCGCTGGGCCATCACGACACCGAGGGCCATTTCCGGATCGACGGCGTGACCGGGCCGGACGAGTACTCCGCCCTCGTCGACAACAACACGTTCACGAACTTGCTGGCGGCGCGCAACCTCGACGTCGCGGCGGACGCGGCCAGCCGGTACCCGGAGCGCGCGGCGGAGCTGGAGGTCGATGCGGCGGAGATCGCGTCGTGGCGCAAGGCGGCGGCGGCGATCGTGGTGCCGTTCGACGACGAGCTCGGCGTGACGGCCCAGTCGGAGGGGTTCACGCGTTACCGGCGCTGGGATTTCGTGGGCACCCCGCCGTCTCAGTACCCGCTGCTGCTGCACTATCCCTACTACCTGCTCTACTCGAGCCAGGTGATCAAGCAGGCCGACATCGTCTTCGCCCTCTACCTCTGCGGCGACCGCTTCACGCCGGAGCAGAAGCGGCGCGACTTCGAGTACTACGAGAGGATGACGGTCCGCGACTCGTCGCTGTCGGCGTCGATCCAGGCGATCGTGGCGGCCGAGGTCGGCCACCTCGACCTCGCCTACGAGTACTTCCGGGAGACGGCGTTCGTCGATCTGAGGGACCTGGCCGGCAACACGAGTGACGGGCTGCATCTGGCGGCGCTGGCCGGGACGCCGCTGGTGGTCGTCGCCGGGTTCGGCGGCATGCGCGACCACGGCGAGACGCTGGCGTTCGCGCCGCGCCTGCCCCCGGCGCTGGGCCGCATCCGGTTCCGGATGATGTACCGCGGCCGGCGGCTGCGGGTGGATGTCCGGGATGGCGAGGCGTGCTACGAGCTGCTTGCCGGCGAGCCGCTGGAGATCCTGCACTTCGGGGAGCCGCTGACGGTGGCGATGGGGGCGCCGGAGACGCGGTCCTGCCCGCCGCCGCC
>DATLHE010000060.1:0-2954 GCA_035540335.1 Thermomicrobiales bacterium
TAGCTGTACATAAAGGTGACCCACCGCGGGTCGGCGACGACCGTGAAGATGTCGCCGGAGAAGAGCACCCCGTCGCGCTCCTCCGGCGCCGCCGCGTCCGGGTTCCCCGCCCGGTGGAGCACCGTGCCGCCCGGGAAGTGCCCACCGGTGCGGATCATCGTCACGCCCGGCAGCAGCTCCTTCGTATCGTCGTTCCAGAACCGCACCGCCTCGTCCGGCCGCACCACCCAGCCGCGGTTCGCCTCGTGCAGCCAGATCGGCACATTCCCCAGCGCCCGGCTCCACTCGATCATCGTCGTGTAGTAGTGGGGGTGGGAGATGCCGATGCCGGTGATGCCGCCGCGCCCCTCGATCTCGGCGACCGTCGCGTCGTCCAGCAGCGCGATCATGTCCCAGAGGACGTTCCCCTGCGGCGTCTCGATCAGGTAGGCGTTCTGGCCGATGCCGAACGACGGCCGCGTGATGATCTTCGTGACCCCCGGCTCCTGCTCCTCGAAGTGGTTCGCGTGGTCGCTCCGCAGCTCGTCCAGCGTCGTCCATTTCTGGCCCCACGGCTTCAGGTACTGCCGGTCGTCCTCGCAGATCAGGCACTGCGACGGCGGGTTCTCGCGCGGCGGGTACTGCGTGCCGCAGGTCTTGCACAGGAACGCGGTGGCCATCAGGCCGCTCCTCTCTTGTGATGCGCGAAAGGGGGCAGACGATGTGGCCTGCCCCGGAACTCCACGCTATCACATCGGGCGCCATCGCTTGGACGGCTCGACCCCGACGACCCGAAGGGAAAGGCTCGCTCCGCTTCTCGCCCTGCGGGCTCGGCCGAGGGATTGAACGCGCCCATTCATCTGTAGGGGCATGCACCAACGGCGCGTTCAATAGCCTGCCCTGAGCGAAGTCGAATGGGCCCTCCCGTGGTGCGCCTTAACCACACGCTCAGCCGGTAGGCAACAGCGGCAACTGCGACACCGCCGGCGCGACGACCGGCATCTGCTCCCACGTCCGGCCGTCCAGCTCGCGGCCGCCCGACCGGAACGTGCGCCCGCCCCATTGCTTGTGGAAGAAGGCGACGTTCGCCTCCAGGCAGCGGTCGCGGATGTCCCGCACCCAGTCCGGGTGGCACGGCCGATGACGCGGCCCGCTCTCGCCGCCGGTGATCAGCCAGTCGATGCCGTCCAGGTCGAGTTGGTCGAGGGGGCCCAGCAGCGGCTCGGCGCTGATCACCCGCACCGCCGCCGGCACGCGCCGCAGCTCGTCCGCGCGCCAGGCGACCTCGTTCGACTCCACCGAGACGCCCATCCAGACGTTCTTTGGCCACGGCAGCGACGGCGCCATCCGCGCCAGCCGTCGCGGGCGCTTGGTGAGGATCAGGTAGGTGTGCCAGTGGGCGCGGACCATGACGTCGAAGATCTGCCGGATAAAGGCGTCCGGCACGCCAGCGTGAAAGACATCGGACATGGAGTTGACGAAGATCATCCGCGGCTTCTTCCAGTGCAACGGCTTCTCCAGCCGCCCCGGCCACAGCCGCAGGTCGAACCCCTGCTCGTAGGGGTGACCGGCGATGCCGCGGGACCGCTCGGCGATCGCCAGCGCGTAGCAGTGGTCGCACCCGGCCGAGACCTGCGTGCAGCCGGTGATCGGGTTCCAGGTGGCGTCGATCGAACGTCGAGGCGTGGCGTCAGGCATGGACATGGGCGGGATCCCATCATGGAAGCGGCGAATGGGGACCAAATCTCAGCCCCATGGTAGAACATGCGTTCTTTTACCTCAATACCAGCCCGGCTCCGATGCCGCCGCTCCCGCCCGCCCCGGTAGCCCCGGGCCCGGATGCCCGGGGAGTTCGCGACCAAGGCACTCGCATGCAGGAAACTGCGATGGCCCTGGTAGCGCCGGGTCTCGCAGCTGCGGGCGGTGCCGCACCTGTGGCCGGCGTCGGTGGCATGACGGCGATTGGATGCTCGAGCGATCGCTCATCCCGGTAGCGCCGGGTGTTGTACCCGGCGTTGCTCGCCCGCGAACGCGCTTCAAGAAGGCCCGCTCCTCGCCAACACGTCATCCTCACCCTGAGCGAATGCGAAGGACCCTACGCGAAGCGCTGGTCGCAGAAGCGGGCATCCGGATGCGATTGGGCTCCGTAGGGGAGGGATTGAACGCGCTGGGACACCGAAACGGTCATGCACCAAGCGCGCGTTCAATGCGCTTCCGTTGCCTGCCGGGATGCCGGCCGCCTGCGGACGCCAGCTTCGCCAGTCCGGGGCTCCCCGTGTGGTTCTTCTCCAAACGGGGCACTCGCGCGTTCGGTGCGACGCCACGCGGAACTGCCTCCGCTCCTGTCACACAGCGACCGGATGGGCCATGGATGACCTTTTGGTGGATTGACGTCCTGATGAACGGGTATAGGATGGGGCCGGGACATCCCAGCAACACATCAGGCCACCGCGTCGGCCACGGGTTCCAGGTGCACATGCGTTTCGTTACCGCAATGCGCCACGCGCATCGCGATAGGCATTGGAACGGTGCCAGCCATGGACAACCAGCAGACGATCACCCTGCCGACGATCGCCCTTGATCAGGGAGCGGTCGACGAGTTTACGGCACGGCTTCGGGGGCGCCTGTTGCGTCCCGGTGACAACGACTACGATGCCGCCCGCCGCGTCTGGAACGCGATGGTGGACAAGCGCCCGGCACTGATCGTCCAGTGTGCCGGGGCAGCCGACGTGGTCGCCGCTGTGCGCTTCGCCACGGAGCATGACCTGCTCGTCTCGATTCGTGGCGGTGGCCATGGCGTCGCCGGGCTGGCGGTCTGCGACGACGGTCTGATGATCGACCTCTCCCGGATGAAGGGCATTCGCGTCGATCCCGTCGCCAAAACCGCCCGCGCCGAGGCCGGGGTGCTCTGGGGCGAGTTCGACCAGGAAACACAGGCCTTCGGCCTCGCGACGGTCGGTGGGGTCGTTTCGACC
>DATLHE010000061.1:0-10042 GCA_035540335.1 Thermomicrobiales bacterium
GTTCGCCTCCGTGAGCTCGGCCGTGATCGGGTTGCCGAAGGCGGCCGCGCCGCCGGCGCCGCGCCACAGGTCGAGGAACAGCTGGTCGAGCGAGTGCCCGGTCTCCGGGATGTAGACCGTGGAGGGCGGCGCCCAGTCCGAGGTCGAGTCCTGCGCCGATGCCTGCATGGCCGGCAGCATGCTCGAGATCAGCAGGGTGACCACCGCGAGGATCATGGCTACTGATCCCGCACCGATACGCTTGGCTCGCTCCGGCTGACCCCCGGAGTAAAGCTCTGCAATGCTCTTCACCAACACACCCTTTCGCACACTACCAATCCCATTGCCGCGATCGAGGTCCGGACCATCCACTTGAGCGGGACGGAACGCTCCGGGCCGCATGGCTCCCCACATCGCCTGGCGCACGCGCCGGGCGATCGCTCCATACGGATATCTCGACGTTGGCTCCTGTTTCCGCTCCCTCTGATGGGCGCGGCTCGTGATGCCGTTCGGCTGTCTCCCCTATGCAAACGTTTCCGGGCGGAGTGCCGTTTCATGTCGCCCATCGACATTGTGCGCTCATGCCCGATCGGGCGTGGACGCCACATCGATGCGCCGCGCTCCACACAGCGCTTGTCTATGTGTACGTACACTATACGTCACCGGATCCCAAAACATAAGGGGGCGGGTTCATGAAAAACGGGCGGGGAGGACATCCCCAGCCGTTGATGGTGCCCCGCGAACAGTACCATGCCTTGCAGTCACCGGGGTGCCTGTCTGCCATTTATGTGAGCGCGAGATCGAGACTGATGTCCAGCGCGGGCGCCGAGTGCGTCAGCGCGCCGACAGAGATGAGATCGACACCGGTGGCCGCGATCTCCGGGATGCGCGCCAGCGTGATCCCGCCCGAGGCCTCGAGCAGCGCATGGTGGGCGTGGGCGTCGCGGATCGCGACGGCCTCGGCTATCTCCGGCGTGTCCATGTTGTCGAGCATGACGATGTCGGCGCGGGCGTCCAGCGCCTCCCGCAGCTCGTCGAGCGAGGTGACCTCGATCTCGACCTTCAGCGTGTGCGGGGCCAGCTGGCGGGCGCGCTCGACCGCGGTCGTGATCCGCCGCGCGCCGCCGATCGCGGCCAGGTGGTTGTCCTTGATCAGCACGCCGTCGGCGAGGCCGAAGCGGTGGTTGCGCCCGCCGCCGTGCATGACCGCTCGCTTCTCGAGCAGCCGCAGGCCCGGCGTCGTCTTCCGCGTGTCGACGATGCTCGCGTTCGTGCCCTCGGTGGCGGCGACGTAGCGCGCGGTCTGCGTCGCGACGCCGGAGAGCCGCTGCACGAGGTTGAGCGCCGTCCGCTCGGCGGTCAGGAGCGCCCGCGCCGGGCCGGCGACCGCGGCGATCGCCGTGCCGGGCGTCAGCCGGTCACCATCCGCCAGGTGCGGGGTGAACGTGATCGCTGGATCGACCGCCTGGAAGACGGCGCGGGCGACCTCGATGCCGCTCAGCACCCCCTCCGCCTTGGCGAGCATCACGCCGCTCGCCATCTGGCCGGCGGGGACGGTCGCCAGCGAGGTGACGTCGCCGGTGCCGATGTCCTCGGACAGCGCGAGCCGGATGATGGCGTCGACGTCAGGCTGGAAGGTGGTGGTCGGTGCGGTTTGCAGGTCCAAGATAGTGCTCCGTGACGAGGGGAGGGCGCACACCCTTCGGGGTGCGCGGCTACGACGGCGGGGGTGTCGTACGGGTCGACTCTATGTCGACCCCTCCGTCGGCTTCACCGGCTGGTGGGTCACGCTGCCGGTCGAGCCGCCCTTGAAGCGCAGCCCCGGCGCGTGCCACCCGACGCGGTAGCGGAATGTTCCGGATGGGTGCTTGCGCCGCCCGACGAGCTTGAAGCCGCACGCCTTGTAGAACGGCAACCCCTCCTCGTCCGTCTCGGCCACCAGCGGACGCTTGCCGGAGCGCCGCAGCGCGTCCTGCAAGAGCAGGCGGCCGATGCCCCGGCGGCGATGCCCCTCGGCGACGGCGATGATCGCGACCTCGTTCGCCATGCCATCGCGCCGCAGCCCGTAGACGCCGACCAGCTCGCCGCGCAGCGTGCCGCCGAAGACCCGGTCGGCCCCGCCGGCGCGGACCTCGTCCAGCACCGCCTGGGCCGCCTCCGGCGTGCCCGCGCCGGTCGCCGGGGCGAGGATCGCCGCCGCCTCGGCGTCGCGGCTGGCCGGCAGCGGGTGGATCTCGAAGCCGCTGCCGGGGTCGATGAAGGTCAGGTTGTCGGATCCCGTGTCAGCTGAGGACACCGTTGGGCTCCTCTTCGTTAGGCGTCCAGCGTCAGCAGCTCGCCGAAGGCGTCGCTCGATGCGTAGGGGCCGATGAGCGCGAGGTTGAAGCGGTCGTCGCGGACCAGCTCGCTCGCCAGCTGCTGCACGTCCTCGACAGTCACCGCGTCGATGTGCTCCATCACCTCTTCCGGTGTCTCGATCTTCCCGTAGGTCGCCTCCTGGCTGCCGATCCACGACGCGACGGAGCGGCTGTCCTCCAGGCTCATCAGCAACCGGCCCTTGCGCAGCGTCTTCGTGTGCTCCAGCTCGTCGGCCGGCACGGGGATGTCGCGCAGTTTGCGCAGCTCGCCGACGATCGCCGCGATCGTCTCCTCGACGCGGTCGACGTCGGTGCCGGCGTAGACCACGCCCTGCCCGACGTCCTCGTAGCCCCGGAAGTAGCCGTAGACGGAGTAGACGAGCCCGCGCTTCTCGCGGATCTCCTGGAAGAGGCGCGAGCTCATGCCGGAGGAGAGGATCGCCTCGATCGTCGACTGCACATAGCGGCGCTCGTCGAGGTAGGAGAGCGCCGGGAACGAGAGGCAGAGATGCGCCTGCTCGGTCTCGCGATTGACGACCTGGACGCGGCGCCCGGCCTGCGTCACGAGCGTCGGCGTGAAGATGTCCGCAGCCCCGGCCGGGACGAGGTCGCCGAAGTACTGCTCGGTGAGCGCGACGACGTCCTCGTGGCGGACGTTGCCGCCGGCCGCGATGACGAGCCGCTCCGGGCCGTAGTTGCGCTGCCAGAAGTCGACCATCGCCTCGCGCGTGATGTTCGCGACCGTCTCCTCGCTGCCGGCGATCTCGCGGCCGACGGGGTCATCGCCCCAGACGACGGTGTCGATGAGGTCGTGGACGAGGTCCTCCGGCACGTCCTGCACCGAGCGGATCTCCTCGAAGATGACCTTGCGCTCCTTGTCGAGCTCGGTGGCGTCGAAGGTCGAGTTGCGCAGCATGTCGGCGAGCACGTCGAAGGCGAGCGCGAAGTGCGTGCTCGGCACCTTGCACCAGTAGGTCGTCGACTCGCGACCGGTCCCGGCGTTGAGCAGCCCGCCGACGCCCTCGATCTCCTCGGAGATCGTCATCGGGTCGGGGCGGCGCGCCGTGCCCTTGAAGAGCATGTGCTCCAGGAAGTGTGAGACGCCCGCGATCGGGGCGGGCTCGAAGCGGGAGCCGACGTTGTAATAGAAGATGAGGCTCGCCGAGTGGACGCCCGTCATCGGGCCGGTGACGACCCGGACGCCGTTGGCGAGAGTGGATTTCTCGTACGCGGGCGCCTCGTTTGCGCCGTTTGCCGCGCCGGTCGAGGTGCCGGTGGGTGTCGAACCTGTGTGTGATTGTGACAACGAGGTCTGCTCCTTCTCCCGCGAATGTCCGCGTTGATCACGAAACAGTACTCATCTTCCGTGAGTTGCGCTAGGCGTCCCTGCCCGCAAGTGGCAGGAAGGCGCGGAATGGCGCGTTGTGCGCAAGGAAACGATCGTCATTCAGAGCGAAGCAAGGGCTCGCACGGGCCGATTCCGAAGGACGAGAAGCGGGAGCGGGCCTTTCGCTTCCAGGCCGGGTCGCAGGCGAGAAGCGAAGCGAGCCCTCGGCTTCGCCTCGGCCAGAGAATCCCCGGCGAAGCCTGTCGTCCGAGCACGGCGATATGGCCCTTCGGGCCATGCGGGCGGACACAAGGTCAGCCCCTACCACGGTCGGCCCGCGGTTGTCACAATGGTGGCCCGACGGGCCATCGCGTCGCCCGCCCTTACATCTTGCTCAGCGCCGTCGCGTTCTCCACGAGCAGCTCCAGCGCCCGGTTCGTGGCCGCGGCGATGACCGCCGCACGGTCGCCGGGGAACTGGTGCCGCTCCACCTTCGTCCGCGAGCCGGCCGCGATGCCGATGTAGACCAGCCCGACCGGCTTGCGCGCCGTGCCGCCGTCCGGCCCGGCGATGCCGGTCGTCGAGACGGCCAGCGTCGCCCCGAGGCGCTCCCGCGCCCCCTCGGCCATCGCCCGCGCGCACTCCTCGCTCACCGCGCCGGGGTTGGCCAGCACCGACGCCGGGACGCCGAGGACATGCTCCTTGACGTCGTTGGCGTAGGAGACGATCCCGCCCTGGAAGTAGGCGGAGCTGCCGGCGATGCGCGTGATGCGGGCGGCGACGTTGCCGCCGGTGCAGGACTCCGCCGTCGCCAGCGTGATTTCGCTCTGCTCGCCGAGCAGCGTGCTCAGCCGCTGCTCCAGCGACGGGGTTGGGTCGGGGTCGGTCATCGTGCTCCTGCCTCCATGTCTGGGTGGTGGTCCTCGGGAATGATCCAGGCGTGCTCCGGCCGCACCGCGAGGCGCACGCACGCGCCGGTCTCCGGTGCCGGCACGCCGTTGCGCGGGACGCTGATCGCCAGCTCCGTGCCGTCCTCCAGCCGCGCCCGCACGCTCCACTGCGCGCCCTGGTAGGCGCTCGCGACGACGGTCGCCGGCCAGCCGTCGGTATCATCCGTCAGCCGGATGTGCTCCGGGCGGATCATGACCGTCGCGGCGCCGTCCGGCGCAACCACGGAGAGCGCGTGCGGCCCGATGTGGACCGTTTCCTGCTCGACGCGCGTCGCCAGCAGGTTTCGCGCGCCCATGAACGTCGCCGCGAAGCGGGTGCGCGGGCGGTCGTAGACGTCTATCGCGCTCCCGGCCTGCTCGATGCGCCCCGCGTTCATGATCACGATCCGGTCGGACATCGTAAGCGCCTCGTCCTGGTCGTGCGTGACGTAGATGAACGTGATGCCGGTGCGCCGCTGGATCTCCTTGAGCTGGACCTGCATCGCCCGCCGCAGCCGCAGGTCGAGCGCGCCGAGCGGCTCGTCGAGGAGCAGCACGGTTGGCTCCACGACCAGCGCGCGGGCCAGCGCCACGCGCTGCTGCTGGCCGCCGGAGAGCTCGCGCGGGCGACGGGCGCCGAAGCCCTCCAGCTCGACGAGCGCCAGCATCGCCGCCACTCGCCGGTCGCGCTCCTGGCGGCCCACCTCGCGCTCGCGCAGGCCGAAGGCGACGTTGTCGGCGACGGTCATGTGCGGGAAAAGGGCGTAGCTCTGGAAGACCATCGCCGTCGGGCGCAGGTGCGGCGGGCGCGTGCCCATCGCCGCGCCGCGGATGGCGATCTCCCCGCTGTCGGGGTGGTCGAAGCCACCGATCATGCGCAGCGTTGTCGTCTTGCCGCAGCCGGACGGCCCGAGCAGCGTCACGAACTGCCCCGCCTCGATCTCCAGCGAGAGATCGTCGACGGCGAGGACGTCGCCGTAGCGGCGGGTGACGTGGCGGAGGGCGACATCGGCAACGGCGGTGAGCGTCATCGGGCGGGGTCCATGGCAAGCGCGGATACGGTCATTCGCCTAGGGTACGATAGCGCCGGTTGAGATGCCTGGTGCACGTTCGAACAAACAATGACCGCGCCCAACAAGATGCCCCTCATGCTGAGCGAAGCGAAGCACCCTACGCGAAGCGGTGTTGACCGCAGGGCCGTGGGGCCTTTTGGGCGGTCGTCAGGCGCACACTCTGCGAGGTGCGCCGCTACAGAAGCGGTTCATTTTGGCCGGAGGTCCTTCATGCCCGACGACACTCCACGCCCCGATCGCGTCGCTTTCCGGCCCATCGCCGGGGCCGATCTCCCCGCCCTCCTGCGCTGGCTGGAGGATCCGGACGTCCACCGCTGGTATGACGAGGGCGAGCTGACGCTGGCAAACATCACCGCGCGCTTCATGCCCGTCATCGACGGCTCGGAGCCGACGCGCGGCTTCCTCATCGTGATCGACGGCCAGCCCGCCGGGTACATCCAGGCCTACGCGATCGGCGACCACCCGGACTACCAGCGGCAGGTCGACGTCGACCCGCGTGCCGTCGCGACCGACCTCTTCATTGGCGACGCCGCCTGCCGCAACCGTGGCTGGGGCGCGGTCGTGCTGGCGGCGTTTCTCGACCGTGTCGTCTTCGGGGAGATGGGCGCGGCGCTGGCGATGATCGCGCCGGACCCCGCCAACGCCCGCGCCGTCCGCGCCTACGCGCGGGCCGGGTTCCGGTGGGTCAAGACCGTGCCGGTGGTCGACGAGGAGCACCCCGGGAACACCGGCGACGAGTACGTGATGCTGCTGCGGCGTGGGGCGTTCGATGGTTATCTGGCGAGCGCGAAGACCGACGACCCCGGCACGACGTAGATGTCGAACCCCTCCAGCAGCGGGGAGATCTCCACCTGCGTCGTCCAATAGGGGGTGCCGGGCGGCTGGCCGGTGACGAGCGCCTGCGGGACACCCCACGCCTCCCCGTTCCGCACGGCGATGACGCTGACGCTGGAGAACGAGGACAGATCCTCGTCTGTCGCGAGGTTGAGGACGTAGATGCCCCTCGGCAGGCCCTCCCAGGTGGCGGTGTTGCCCTCCTGCGACGACGGGTCGCGCAGCGTGGGCGAGGTCACGTTGGCGAGCTCGTCCTCCTCGATGATCAGCCAGCGCATGTCCGCGATCGGGAGCTCCCGGCAGCGCGAGTCGTGCGCCTTGAGGTCGGTCGGCGACGTCCCCACCGGGCATTCCCAGGTGCGGACGACGAGCGGATCACGGTCCGGCTCCTCGCCGGTGATCGTCGAGACCACGAGGCCGTAGAGGGCGATCACCGTGATCGCCAGCGCCAGCAGCCGGATCAGCAGGTGGCGGCGCACAAACTGGCTCCGCACCAGCCAGAGCAGCGCGGTGATCAGGAGCGCGGGCCAGAACAGGCCGGTCGTCTCCTGGTGCTCCAGGACGTCCGCCAGCGAGGGCCGGATGTCGACGTGCGCCAGCGTGTAGGTGAGCCAGTTCACCACGCCATAGATGCCGGCGATCGCGGTCACGCCGACCATCGCCCACAGCGCGATCGTCAGCCAGCGCAGCCAGGGGGCAGCCGGGGGAGCATCGCGGGTGGTCTCCGGGATGTCGGCGTGTTCGGCGTCCAGGGCGCACCTCCCGGGGTGGGCATCTGCGGTTCGTGGCGGAAGTATGCACGCAAAACGGCCTTCACGATGGGTGACCACGCCGGGTGGATATTCCAGCTGCATTTACCGTTTCTTGAACCCACGAGCGGTGTCATCGCAGGTGACACCGCTCGTGGGGGCGCGGGGCGTAAAACGCACGGGCGGCCATCATGGCCGCCCGTGCGCGTTGCGTCGAGATGGAGGCGGGATCAGCGGGTCGAGCCCAGCGCGGGGCGCGGCCGCGCCTGCTTGCCGGCGATGCCGGTGCCGAGCGCGATCATCAGGTCCCCGAGCCAGCGCCGGACGAAAGAGGGGGAGCCCGGCGCTCGCAGGGTGGCAGCGAGGTGGTCCCGTTCTCGTTCGGCCGCCCGCAGCTCGTCGGCGCGGTTCAGCCCGAGACCATTGTGCCCGTAGGTAAGGAAGTCGTGCGAGATGGAATGGCGGGGGATGCGCGTCAGGGTGTCCATGGTGTCCTCCGGTGGCGGCGATGCGGCACGTCGTCTGTCATGTCCACATCATGCCGGAGGGCGGGCGGCCCCACATCGTACGGAGTGCGTATTTGCGCGCGGGGTCCTTCGTACGAAGAACTACGTACGACTTTGGGCGGATGGAACGATGGGCGCTGGGGAAACGACTCGTCACCGTGCAACCCTCGCACAACCGGCCCTTGTGGCCGGTTCCCGGAGGTAACACTGCACCGCGCCATGGTTCCGAAGGTCGCCCACAAGGGGTGACCGTACGGCTGGGATCGCCATCATCTTGACAGGCGGCGGACGGAGCGGTTCAAGGGGCCTACATCACCCCTGCCGCACCAGCCCCATCCGCACCGCCTGCGAGATCGCCTCGGTGCGCGTCGAGACCTCCAGCTTGGCGTAGAGCCGGCTCAGGTGCGTCGTCACCGTCCGCTGGCTGATGAAGAGCTCCTCGGCGATCGCCGCGTTCGACTTGCCCTCCGCCAGCAGCGCCAGCACCTCGCGCTCGCGCGGCGTCAGGTCGTCGTCGGGCTCCACTGACGGCGCCGGGGTCGCCGAGCGCATCCGGGCGATGCCGAGGGCGATCTCGATCGCGTCCGGAATGGACAGCGCCTTGCCGGCCGCCTTCTCCGCTTCGTACGGACCCATGCCCAAGGCATCCCTGACGAGGGTCTCGATGCGATCGAGGTCGATCTTCTCCGATCCCTTCAGCGAGAACCCGACGCGCTCGCAGATGGCCTCGACCGTGCCGATGAGGCGCGCGCCCAGCTCGGGCACGCCGCGTTTGGCCGCCAGCTCGCTCGCGTGCAGGAGCTGCTCGCCGAGCGCGAGCGGCTGCCGGTGCGGCGGCTCGCGATGATAGTCGAGGCTGCGCTCGATGTAGTGTCCGGCCTTGTCCAGATTGCCGCGACGCAGGTTCAGGTGCGCCATCGCGCCATGGATCATGGGCAGGGCATCCGGCCGCTCCTCGGCGATGAGCGGCAGCGCCTCCAGCAGCAGTGGCTCGGCCCGGTCGAGCTCGCCCGCCTCCAGCAGGTGCGTGGCGATCTGAACCGTGAAGAGGGCGCCGCCTTGTGTGTCCGGCAATTCCCTGATGATCGCGATGGCGGCGCGTTGCAGGCGCTCGCCTTCTTCCGGTTGCCCGATCCGCCAGTGCAGGGCGCCGAGCAGGTTCAGGCTGTTCGCGACAAGCCGTGGCTCGCCGAGCTGCTCCGCCAGCTCCAGGGCGCGGCGGGCATAGGTCAGGGCGTCATCGATGGCCTCATTGGCGAAGCTCAGGTTGCCGGCCACGCGGTAGAGCATCGCCTGCGCCTCGGTGTCCGCCTCGTCCACGAACGGCATCACGCGCCGGGTCCACTCCCACGCGTCGCGCATGTAGCCAAGCTCCAGCCAGAACTGGGCGAGCCCGCCGACCATGCCGATGGCGGCGACGTGCTCCTCGTGCGCCATCAGCCGGTGCAGGGCGATCGCGAAATTCTCCAGATCCGGCAGGTGGCGCAGCGTCCAGTCGCGCAGCGTGGGCGTGCCCGTGCGCCAGGTCATCGACGGCGTGCCGATCACCAGCTCGGCGTACCAGCGGGCGTGCGCCCGCCGCACGGCCTCGGTCTCGCCGCTGAGGTCGAGCTGCTCATGGGCGAACTCGCGGATGGTGTGGAGCATCCGCACGCGCGGCCCGGTGGCCGGCGCGTCGACGATGCGCACGAGGCTGTGATCGACCAGCGCGGCGAGGATCTCCTCGACGTCGCCGCCCAGATCGCCCACAGCGTTGCAGATGGCGGCGACGGCGTCGAAGGGGCCGCCGTTCTCGAAGATCGCCAGGCGGCGAAAGAGCACGCGCTCGTCGGCGCTGAGCAGGTCGTGCGACCACTGCAGCGTTGCCCGCAGCGTGCGGTGGCGCTCCGGGGCATCGCGCGGGCCATCAACGAGCAGGTGCAGCCGGTCGCGGAGCCGATCGCGCAGCGCGTCGGGC
Source organism: Thermomicrobiales bacterium (assembly GCA_035540335.1). Lineage (GTDB taxonomy): Bacteria > Chloroflexota > Chloroflexia > Thermomicrobiales > UBA6265 > UBA6265. The sequence goes on from DATLHE010000061.1 coordinate 9,712, forward strand.
GAGAGGAAGCGGGTGCGCGCCGCGGCCAGCTCGATCGCCAGTGGCAGGCCGTCGAGGCGGCGGCAGATGTCGTCGATGGCGGCGAGATTCTCCGATGTCAGCCGCAAATCCGGTCGTACCGCCTGCGCGCGCTCGATGAAGAGCGCCGTCGCCGGCGCGAGGCGGTCGTGGTCCGGGCTGGCGGTCGGCAGCGGCTCGACCGGGAAGACGTGCTCGGCCGAGAGCCGGAGCATGACCCGGCTGGTGACGAGGACCGTGAGGTTCGGGCAGCTGCCGATGAGCGTCGAAATGAAGGTGAGGTGCTCGGCCAGCTGCTCGGCGTTGTCGAGGA
>DATLHE010000062.1:0-5852 GCA_035540335.1 Thermomicrobiales bacterium
GCCAGCGCGAGCAGCGCATCGACGGGCACGCGTCGCCGCGTGCCGGGTACCTCAGTCGTCGTGCGCGGCGCTGGTCGCCGAACGGGCATCCCTCGCTCCCTGAGCGGGTCCGGAAAGGTCGTCAGTACAGCGTACGCGAAACACCGTGACCTGGTTGGATCCCCTGCTCCGCACGGTCGGCCCTGCCCCTGCGAGCGCCCCTGTGGGCCGCAGCTGCGGGCGGTGGCCGACCGTACGTGCTGTCTCGCGCAATCGGAGAGCCGCCCTAGCCGCCAGCCGGCGCCGTCGGCTCGATCGGTGGGGTGGATTCGACCGGTTGGGTCGGTACGGCGGCCGGTTGGGTCGGGTTGACGATCTGGGTCACGAGCAGGCGCAGCGACACGTAGTCGCGCATCGACGCCGCGTAGATCTCCGTGCCGTCCGGGTTGCACCAGTAGAGCACGGGGACGACGCCGTCGGCGTCGTTCGCGGTGCCCTGGATGAGCATGAACGGGACGTCGGCCGATGGATCGCGGTGCTGGCGAAGGATCGCGAACTGGGGCGACTCGCGCCAGGAGTTCTCGATCTGCGTGAGCGCGTCGAGCGTCGTCACGTCGGGATTGAGCGTGTAGACGGAGACCTGGCCGCTGGGGATGGTGAGCTCCGGCGGGGTGAAGTAGGGCGCGGTCAGCATCTGGCCGGCGAACGGGGGGACGACGGGGCTGCCGCCCGTCGTGGCCTCGACCTCGCCGATCTCGTGCGTCAGGATCGCCGGCGGAAGGGTGGCCATGAAGGTGTTCGGATCGACGCTGAACGCCGAGAAGGACTCCAGGCCCCAGGGCGCGACGTCGTTGGTGACCTGGCTGGAGGCGGCGGAGGTGTCGTCGATCAGCGGGTAGCCCGCCGCGTAGGTCGTGATCTGCTGGTTGACGAAGTCGCGGTTGCGGCCGAAGAACCAGTACCAGACGCCGTTGTCCTCGACGAGCCGAACGACCTCGGAGACGGTCTCCCCGTTGGCGAAGGGCTGGGTGAAGGAGACCTCGGCCGTGGTGGGGTAGGTGATGCCGGTGACGTCCCACGTCCAGGAGATGATCTGGACGCCGGTGACGGTGATGACGCCGGGGCCGCGGGGGAAGAAGTCGGCCTGGTACCAGCCGGCGACGGCCTCCTTGGGGATCAGCACCTTGGCGTCAAGATGCATGCGCGCGTAGAGCTGGTCGATATTCCCCTGCGCCTCGAACTGGGAGATCTCGACCGCCGCCGCCGAGGCGCGGCTCGCCGGGTCGGTCGCCGTGGGCGTCTGGGCGTGCGCGGGCGACACGTGGACCAGCGACGGCCCGACGAGGGACAGGATCACGAGGAGCGTCCAGATGACGCGCGTGTGCATGCTCCACTCCTTGCTCGGCCAGTTGGTTTGCAGAACCCCTTCCACTCTACCGCACCCGGCGCGGTTGCGGTGGATCAGCCGGTCGCGACGCCGAAGAGGCGGCCGACTGCCCACGTGACTGCCATCGTCAGCAGGCCGACGGCGACGTTGCGCACGACGGCGGCCCGGGGCCCGGCGTTGCCCAGGCGGGCGCTCAGGAAGCCGGTGACGACGAGCCCGACCACCACCGCCGCGACGCAGACGGCGACGCGCCATCCCGCGAGGGGAAACAGGATCGCGACCAGGGGCAGGAGGCCGCCGATCGCGAAGGAGATGAACGAGGCGCCCGCCGCCTGCCACGGACTCGTCAGCACGTCCGGGTCGATGTGGAGCTCGGCCTCGGCGTGGGCGTGGAGGGCATCCTTCGCCATCAGCTCCTGGGCGACCTGGCGGGCGAGGGGCTCCGACAACCCGCGCTCCTGGTAGATGCCGGTGAGCTCGCTCATCTCCTGCTCGGGGAGATTCGCCAACTCCCATTGCTCGAGGCGCACCGCGGCCTGCTCGGTGTCGCGTTGGGTGCTGACGGAGACATACTCGCCGCCGGCCATCGAGAGCGAGCCCGCGACGAGGCCGGCGACCCCGGCCGTCAGGATCGCCGTCAGCGAGGAGGTCGCGCCGGCGACGCCGACAACGATGCCGGCCGTGGAGACGATCCCGTCGTTGGCGCCGAGGACCCCCGCCCGGAGCCAGTTGAGGCGGCCGCCGAGGTCGCCCGCATGCGCCTCGCGCGGATGCCGCGCACCGAACGGTCGTGCCATGATCCCTCCTTGACTGACCGGGATGACCGTTCCTGTACCGCTCCATTGTGGAGCAAGGCGCGCGAATGACCACGCCGCCCTCGGAGGGACGGCGTGGGCCAGCAGGTCCGGCTGTAATGACCGGGCCTCAGTTTGGACATGACGGAGGCCTGCTAGCCGCAGTTGGTGCGGCGCAGCGTTTTGGAATCGAGCATCTGGAGGTTGCCAGTCGTGTCGACGCTTGCCCCGTCAATCGTGATGGTGGTCGCCGTGTCGCGAACGACGCCCTTGATCTTGTCGGTCACCGTGCAGGGGCCGTGGGGATCGCCGAGCGTCTCGTGCACCGGGATCAGCTCGCCCGTGGCGGTCCAGCCGACGGCGAGGGTCACCGTGCGGGTGTAGACGAAGTCGCAGGTCTTCCCTTCGCAGACAGTCTTGAAAAGTTCGACCGACGTGGGCGTGAGCTCGGCCCAGGCGAGTTCGTCGGTGTCCATGCCGAAGGTGCCGGCGACGTCGGCGCAGCCTTCCTCGGAGATCTCGCCGGTGACAGCGAGGCAGACGATGAGCGTTTGGCCCTCCTTGTCCGGGCTGAGGTGGATGTCGACGATGCTACACGATTCGGGGGTGGTGCAGAGCGTGCCACTTCCGAGCGCGTTTATGGTGGTGTCGCGGGTGACGATGCTGCCCTGTGTCGACGCCGTGGCCACGCCGAGTCCGAGCATCGTGAGCACGCTGATGAGTACCGCGAGAGCAAGCGCCAGCCGGCTGCCCGCGCGGTGGAATCCCGATGACATGAATCGCTCCTCCATGCGTGTGATGACTATTGTTTAGCCCCACAGACAGATTGACGGACGGTCAGGAAGCGCGCATCGGCAATTTTACCGAGATGAGAATGGCGACGATCGCCTGTGTTACGTAGATGCCGCCGATCAGGCGGCGGGGCGGGGAAGGGTGACGACGACGCGGGTACCGGCGTGCTCCGGCTGCTCGATGCGCACCGAGCCGCCGTGCAGCTCGACGATCTCGCGGCAGATGTAGAGGCCGAGGCCGATGCCGGAGAGTTGCGATTCCCGGTTCGCCTGGTGGAACTTCTCGAAGACGGCCTCGCGCTGGTCGTCGGGGATGCCGATCCCGGCGTCGGTGACCGATAGCGTGATCCCGGCGGGATCGTCGTCGCGGAGGGCGATCGTCACCGTTCCGCCGAGCGGGCTGTACTTCATCGCGTTGTCGAGCAGGTTGGTGATCACCTGCTCGAAGCGGACCGGATCGAGCGTCGCCTCGAGGTGGGTCGGGGCGACGAGGACCACGTGATGCCGTTCGTGCGGAGGCTGTTGCGCGAGCACCGACGCGACGAGGGCGACGAGGTCGGTGGGCGCGGGAACGATGCGCAGCTTGCCCGATTTGATCTGGGACGTGTTGAGCATGCGGCCGATGAGCTGGTTGAGCTGGTAAATCTGCCGCTCGAACATCGCGAGCGACTTCGCCAGCCGCTCGTGCGTGACGGTGCGGCCCTGCGAGACGTCGCGCAGGAGCAATTGGGTGTAGCCGCGCAGGCCGGTGACCGGTGTACGCAGCTCGTGGGCGGCGACATAGAGGAACTCGTCCCGCGCGGCGATGGCGACCTGTAGTTCGCGGTTGCGCTCCAGCAGTGCTTGATCTGACTGGGCGCGCGCAATGACCTCGTGCTCGAGCAACTGCGCCTTCTGCTGTAGCAGTGCGATTGTTCGCAGGCGGTCATCGTCACTGGTCAGCGCGGAGTAGGTTTCGACCGGCACGACCGAGGTGTGCTCAGCGCAGATGCGATCGAGAATGTCGCCATGCTCGGCGTGATTGAAGACGCCCATCGGGTAGCCGCAGCGCAGCGTGAATGGAAGCTCGTGGCCGAGGATGTTCCAGCAGCGTTCGAGCTCGATTGCGGCCTCGTAGGCGCCCTCCGCGGCCAGGAGCGCGACCATCTCCCCGAAGATCGCAACGCGCCGGCTCGGCTCGGCGGTGCCGGCGTCGCGGATGATGCCGCCGATGACGCGCGAGACCTTGTCTTCGTCGATCCGGTCGTCTGTCGTGAGTTGGGCGAGGGTGTCGGCGGCATCGCGGGCGATGAGGCGGCCCTGCGCGCGGGCGACATCGAGGTCGATGCCGATGACGGCGAGCCGGGCGATGATGGCGTCGCGGTGAGCGGGGGTGGCGATGACGATGGCGGTGTCACCCCCGCCGAGGGCAGCGCCAACGAACCGGCTTGCCTCGTCGAGCAAGACCGAGTCGTCGTCGTAAAGATGCACCGTATGAGATCGGGCGTGTTCCGCGACCCCTGGGGCTGCCGGCTCTGGAGGACCGGCGAAGGACTCTGTCATATGACTCACGACTGACGGTACAACACACGGGATGCCGGCGGGGTGCGGGACAAAGACAGCAGACCACCGGGACCCACAACGCGTATGCGTGTGTCCCGCCCGCCCTATCGCACGTTACATGCCGCCGCTCATCACGAGCGGTGCAGGTGCAGCGGCCGGGGCGTCGATTCCAGCCGGCACGACAGTATGCCCGGCGAGAAGCGAACGGTCGCCATGTCATGCCGGGCCGTGACCGGTCCTGGCGATGCGTCGTCGTGGACGTCGATCACCTCCGCGACGGCCAGCCGCTGGCCGGTTGCGCGGACGAGCACCGGGACCGGGCCGTGCACCGGCGCCACGGCACGGATGAACCGTGCCGCCACCCGGGCGGGCCAGCCCGTCGTCACCAGCAGGTCGCCGGCACGCGGCAGAGGCGCATACCGGGCCGGCTCGCCGTGCTGCGGCGCGGGCCGTGCCGTGCCGGTAAGGATGTCCGTCAGGCGATCGAGGAGCAGGCCGGCGCCGAGGCGGGCGAGGGTGCGCTCGAGGCCGGGCAGCGTCGCATCCGGCGGGATCGCGAGGCGCCGCTGCGCGATCAGCGGCCCCGTGTCGAAGCCGCCGTCCAGGACGTGGAGGGAAACGCCCGTCTCGGCCAGGCCCCAGCGGAACGCCCAGAAGACCGGCGCGGGACCGCGACCGTCCGGCAGCAGCGACGGGTGGACGTTCACGCCGCCGCGCGCCGGGAGCCCCAGCAGCCCTTCGGGCAGGCGCCACGGGAAGCAGGCGACGACGATGAGGTCTGGCGCGAGCGCGCGCAACGTGTCGCGGACGGCCGCGTCGTGCAGTGCCGCGCGGGTCGCGATGCCGATCGCGCGTGTGCCCGGCGCGAACCAATCGTCGTCGGTGACGGGCTCTGGAAGGACGATCGCGGCGAGGTCGACGCCGGGTGCGGCGATCAGCGCCTCGAGGACGGGCCGCGTGAAGGCGCAGCGCATGCCGAAGAGGACGATCCGGGCGTTGGGTGGGCCGGTGGGCTGGTCCTGCGTGCTCATGATGTCGTCATCGCCGGTGCTACACTCGGGATATCGAATCCCCGCCACGTTCGTCCCGGAGAGATGCGTCGATGGTTCGTTTGGTTCAGTGTGTCAAGCTCGGCCGCGAGCTGCCCGGCCTGGAGAAGCCGCCCTTTCCAGGCGAGCTCGGCGCGCGCATCTACGAGCATGTCTCGGCGGAAGCGTACGCGATGTGGCAGCCGCACATGACGATCATGATCAACCATTACGGGCTGAACCCGGCGGATCCGGAGACGCGCCGCATGCTTCGCGCCGAGATGGAGGAGTTCTTCTTCGGCGAGAACGCGCGGATGCCCGAGGGGTGGGT
>DATLHE010000063.1:0-9737 GCA_035540335.1 Thermomicrobiales bacterium
ATCGATCTCCTCGAGGAAGAAGGTCGCCACCACGGCGACCGCCATCGCGACCATCGCGAGCTGATTGCCGACGCGGGCGGTTTTCGGCGAGCTCAGGCGATGGATGGCGACGATGAAGAGAATCGCCGAGACGAAATAGGCGATGTCGATCGCGGCGTCGCGCCAGTTGTCGATCATCGGCCCCGCTCCGCCGCTGTATCCGTCTTCTTCGCTGGAGTTCGCTGGTGGAACATCTTGAGCATGCGGTCGGTGACCGCGAAGCCGCCGACGACGTTGGCGGCGCCGAAGATGACGGCGACGAAGGCGATCGCGATCCGCCACCAGCTGTCGGCGGCGCCCAGGACGATCATCGCGCCAAGGAGGACGATGCCGTGGATGGCGTTGGTGGCCGACATCAGGGGCGTGTGGAGGGTCGACGGCACGCGGCTGATCAGCACGACGCCCAGAAAGACCGCGAGCACGAAGACATAGGCGCCAAGGAGAACGTCCTGATTCACGGTTGACACCTCCTGGAATTGAGCGGGTGAATCCGACGGTATTCAGTCGTCTCCCACAGCCCCGAACACTTCCGCCGGGGTACCGGACCCCTTGAGGGCGCACACCATGCGGGGTGCGTGGCTACGACGCGGGACAGGATAGCGCCCGCCGTTATGTCGCCTGCGGCCGTGCCGCCTGCAGATCGGCCGCCGGAGCCTCGTCGAGGTGCATCGCGCGGCGGGTCTGCTCCTGGACGACCTCGCCATCGCGAGTGATGCACATGCCCTTCAGGATCTCGTCGTCAAGGTTGAGCGCGAGCTGGCCGTCCTTGAGGAGCAGCGCGAGCAGGTTCTGGATGATCCGCGAGTACATCTGGCTGGCGTGGACCGGCAACATGCTCGGCAGGTTGAGCGGCGCGATGATCGTCACCCCCTCGCGCACGACCGTCTCGCCGGGCTCGCTCAGCTCGCAATTGCCGCCCGCCTCCCCCGCGAGGTCGACGATCACGCTGCCGTGGCGCATGGCCCGCACCGCCGCGGCCGGGATCAGGCGCGGGGCCGGCCTGCCGGGCACGAGCGCGGTGGTAATGACCACGTCGGACTTCGCGATATGGTCGTTGAGGCCCTCCTGCTGCCGGCGGAGCTCCTCCTCGGTCGCGGCCCGGGCGTACCCACTGGCCTCCTGGGTGTCCCCGGCACCGGTGTCGATCTCGACGAACTTCGCGCCGAGGCTCTCGACCTGCTCCTTGACGACCGGACGGGTGTCGTAGGCCTCGACGACCGCGCCGAGACGGCGGGCGGTCGCGATCGCCTGCAGGCCGGCGACGCCGGCGCCGAGGATGAGGACCTTCGCCGGCGCGATGGTGCCGGCCGCGGTCATGAGCAGCGGGAAGAACTTCGGCAGATGGTCGGCCGCGAGCAGGACCGCCTCGTAGCCGCCGATCGTGCTCATCGCGGAGAGGGCGTCCATCGACTGGGCGCGGGTGATGCGCGGCACGGCGTCCATGGCCAGCGCGGTGACGCCGCGTTCGGCCAGCGCGCGGACGGTGTCGTGGTGGATGAGCGGCGCGAGGAAGGAGACGATCGTGGTCCCCGGGCGCAGCGCGGCGATCTCCTCGGCCGTCGGCGCCTGGACCTTGACGATGAGGTCGGCTCCGGCGTAGAGCGCGGCGGCATCCGGGGCGACCGTGGCGCCGGCCGCGACGTACTCGTCGTCATCGATCGCCGAGCCCTCGCCGGCGCCCGCCTCGACGAGAAGGTCGACGCCCAGGGCGGCCAGTCGACTCACCGTCTCGGGTATGAGGGCGACGCGCTTCTCGCCGGAAACAGTCTCCTTCGGGACGCCGATCGTCAGCTGACGCTGGCCTGGATCTACCGGGTCGTGAGGAATGTCCTGAGCCATCCCGTCTCACCTCTTCCTTCGCATCAGCCTGCCACGGCATGATCGCGTCCCGTGCGTGCGGCGTCGGATCGTCACGACAGCCGCGGCAGGTCGCCAAGAGGGATTCCCACGGTTTTCTTCAGTCTAGCGTGCCTTGACCCGCTTTTGGGTATCCGGCAAAGGTGGACGCGGGCCTACGCAGTCGACGACCGACGCATCGTCAGCGCGCCGAGGCCCAGCAGCACGCAGGGGACGAGGAGCGTGATCGCCGTGTCGCGCCAGAGGGTCGCCGACCAGAGGGTGCCGCCGGCCACCATCACGCCGTCGAGCGCGCGGAAGCTGTAGCGCAGCGGCACGGCCCGCGACGCCCACTCCAGCGCCTGCGGCATCTTGCTCACCGGCACCAGCAGGCCGGCGAGGAAGATCTGGGGCAGGATGACGATCGGCATGAACTGGACCGCCTGGAACTCGGTGTGCGCGAACGCGCTGAGCGCGAGCCCGAGAGCGACGCCGAAGACCGCCAGCGCGAAGACGATCACCAGCGCCTGCCAGACCGATCCGTGCAGCGGCATGCCGAAGACCTGGATGGCGCAGGTCAGCGCGACCGTCGCCTGGAACGCCGCCAGGACGAGGAAGGCGACCGCGTAGCCGACCATGATGTCGCCCCGCCCGATCGGCGAGACCATCATCCGGTCGAGCGTGCCCTGGTTGCGCTCGCGCAGCATCGTGATCGAGGTGACCAAAAACATCATCACGAACGGGAAGGTGCCGAGCAACATCGGCCCGATCCGCTCGAAGACGCCGGGCACGTTGTCGAACGTCACCTTCAGCAGCCAGAGCAGGAGGACTGGCGCGCCCATGATCATCACGATCGAGCGCGGATCGCGCCGCAGCTGGCGCAAAACCCGGTGGGCGACGGCCCACGTGCGATCAGGCGACATTTTGCACCTCCCGACCTTCGGAGAGCGCGAGCACCGCGCTCTCGAGATCGTCCGTGCGTGTGCGTTCGAGCAGCGAGTCCGGGGTGCCGACCGCCGTGAGGCGGCCGTCGAGCAGGAACGCGATCTGGTCGCACTTCGACGCCTCGTCCATGACGTGGGTGGAGACGAGCAGCGTCGTTCCCCGCGCGGCCCAGTCCCGGAAGAGCCCCCACAGGTGATGGCGCAAGCGGGGATCGAGGCCGATCGTCGGCTCATCGAGGATCATCAGCGGCGGATCGTGCAGCAGCGCGATCGCCAGCCCGACGCGCTGCCGCTGCCCGCCCGAGTAGGTAACGACCGCGCGGTCGGCGATCGCGGCGAGGTCCATGATCTCGAGCAGCTCGTCGATGCGGGGCTTCGGCACCCGGTAGAGGCCGGCGAAGAAGGCAAGGTTCTCGCGGGCCGAGAGGTCGGGGTAGACGCCCTCGCCCTGGGGCATGAACCCGATCCGGGAGCGCAGGTCGGCGCTGCCGGCGCGCTCGCCGAGCACCAGCGCGCGGCCGGCGCGGATCTTCGTCAGCCCGAGCAGGCCGCGCATGATCGTCGTCTTGCCCGAACCGCTCGGGCCGACGAGGCCGAAGACGCTGCCGGTCGGAACGCTCAGCGAGAGGTCGGGGACGATCGTCTGCCCGCCGCGGTCGATGCGGACGTGCTCCAGGTCGACGGCAGGGGTCAGGGAGGTGATGGTCATGGGCGGACCTCCGGCGCCGTCATCTCGACGGCGCGGCAGAACAGGTCGGCCATCAGGTCGCACGTCTCGGCGATCGATGGGATCTCGAAGACCCCGGCATTCTCGGCAAGCGAGCGCGTGGCGACATGCATCGCGATCGGCGCGACGAGCTGCTGGCCGATGAGCATGAGGGGCAGCGGGCGGATCGCGCCGCGCCGGATGTGGTCGGCGACCCACGGCATGACGTGGGTCGTGATGCTCGGCAGGTAGCGGGTGGTGATGAACTGGCCGACGTCGCTGGCCGGATCGCGCAGCGCCTCGGCCAGCATCGCCCGCAGCAGGCCCTGCTCGCGCTCGATCGTCGCGACGATGACCGCGTAGATGTCGCTCACGCAGCGGCGGAAGGCGACGGAGTCGCCCGGCGCGACGTCGACCAGCGCCTGCTTCACGGCCAGCACTGGGCTGTGCCGCTCGAAGACGGCCATCAGCAGACCGGAGCGGCCGCCGAACTGGGCGTAGATCGTCGGCAGCGCGCACCGCGCCCGCGCGGCGACCGCCTCCAGCGTCAGCGACGCCACCCCGTTCTCGCGGATCAGGTCGGCGGCGGCGGCCAGCGCCCGCTCGCCCGCGCCCGGCTCCTCGCCCGGGTCGACGCCGCGCGCCCGGAGCGCGTCGTGGAGCGCCTTGCGGGAGCCGATGCGGCGGTAGAGCGTCATGCGGGAGATGCCGAGGCCGGCGGCGATCTCGTCGATCGGCAGGGCAGCGACCGCCCGCTCGCGCCGCGTCGCGAGCGCGATCACGCCGTCCAGGGTTCCCTCGTCGATCGCCTGTCGTGTCGCCATAAAGCCCACCGCCCGAATCGGTACGATACATTACTGTATGTCAGGTGATGTACCGTATCATCCGACGACACGCGTGGCAAATCCCTGTCACCCCCAATCGGCCGGTCAGTCTGTACAATAGGACCGGTGCGACGTTAACAATCAACTGGTGCTTGAAGATTCTTTGACCATGCCGCACGCCAGATGTCGCATACTCCTACCGGCCCTCCGCCGTGCGGTCCACACTCGGCCGGGCCGAAGGTCATGGCCGCCGGTTCAACCCCGGAATCACCAGACGCCCCGGCACGTGTCCGGAGCGGGCGCGCAGCGCGCGGATTCACGGAGAACGAAGTGCGTTCTCCGGCATCGGTTTCAGCGTCAGGTCCAGAGAAGGAGCAGGATGCGATGTCGATCAAACGCTCGTTGAGCACACCGGTCTCCCGCCGCACCGTCATGGCGCGCGGCGTCGCGCTCGGCGCCGGCGCCGCGCTCGGGAGCGCCGCGCTCGCCAACGCCCAAACCCCCGCGGCCTCCCCCGGCGCATCGCCGGTCGCGATCGACCCGGACTTCGCCGCGGCGCAGGACGCCCTACTGGCCACCTTGCCGCTCGAGGGCAAGAAGCTGCGCATCCTGAGCGCGGTCGTCGGCGGCAAGACCCCCGACGAAGACGCGCTCTTCGCCAAGGAGATCACCCGCCTTACCGGCATCGAGGTCGAGCTGGTCCACCCCACCGCTGACTATGACCAGAAGCTGCTCGCCGACCTCTCGGCGGGTGTGCAGTACGACCTCATCTACACCAATCAGGACACCGTGCAGACGCTCGTTGCGGATGAGGTCCTGACCGACCTGACCGACCGCATCGCCAACTCCGCCATCCTCAGCAACCCCACCGTGATCCCGCCCGTCGAATGGGAGATGGTGGATATCGACGGCAAGAAGTACTCCGCCTTCCAGAAGTTCGAAGGCTCACGCATGATCACCCTGCGGCAGGACTGGCTGGACAAGCTCGGCCTCGAGACCCCGAAGACGCTCGACGACCTCTACAACGTCATGGTGGCGCTGCGGGACGGCGACCCGGCCGGCGACGGCAGCAAGCCGCTCGGCCTCGGCACCGCCGGCACCTACGACATCCAGCCGTTCATGAGCGCGGAGGGCGTGCTGCCCGGGTACGTCGACGTCGACGGCAAGCGCACCATCCCCTACGCGACCGAGGCGGCGATCCCGGTCTACGAGTGGCTCGCCAAGCTCTACGCCGAGGGCCTCTACGATCCCAACTTCGCCACCGCGACCACGGCCGACTTCCGCAACCTGTTCATGACCAACAAGGTGAGCATGGTGACGTACTGGGACACCTGGGTCGGGCTCTTCAACGCGCAGGTCCACACTGCCGAGCCCGATTCCCCGTTCCAGGCCGTGGGCATCCCGGCCGCGGAGGGACCGGACGGCAAGGTGATCATCAACCGCGGCGCGCCGAGCGTCTGGACGATTCCGGTCAATGCCAACGACCCGGACACGGCGTTCACGTTCATCGAGTGGTGGAACACCTTCCCCGGCATCACGCTCGGCTCGCTCGGCATCCTTGACTACGACTACACCGTCGAGGGCGACATCTACACGCTGACCGAGATCGGCACCGAGCACGCCATGGACCACGGCGACCCCACGCCGTACAACTCGAACTGGCAGAACCCGATCGGCGAGCTGCCGGGCCTCAAGGACGCCCAGGCGATCACCAAGGAGCACGGCTACCTCGCCGTCCAGGGACCGGACTGGGGGCCGTCGGTCGCCCCGATCCTCGATGAGCACATCATCAAGATGATCCTCGGCGACCTCACGCCCGCCGACGGCGTGTCCGCGCTGCACGACGCTCTTCTCGGCGCGGGCCTGATCGACGAGTAACGGCCATCTGGGGAGGTCCCGCGCGGGACCTCCCCGCTTTGTGCCCGGCGTGCCTTCATAATGGGATGCGATATCGTTCGGGAAGATCACGAGGAATCGTTGGGATGATACGAGGAAGCACCGCCCGCAGCATGCGCAGCCACGCGTGGCTGTACATCATGATCTTGCCGGTCATCGTCTATTTCGGGATCTTCGTCTACTACCCCCTGTACGAGGGCGTGAAGTCGAGCTTCCAGGAGTTCAAGCTGCTGGGCGGCAGCACGTGGGTCGGCACCGACAACTACGTCCAGGCCTGGAATGATCCCCGGTTCTGGCAGGTCCTCCGGAACACGCTGCTCATCGGGGGTGGCATCATCGTCTTCGGCTTCTTTCCGCCCATCATCATCGCCCTCGCGCTGAACGAGGTCGCGTTCCTGCTCTTCAAGCGCGTCGCGCAGACAGTGGTCTACCTGCCGCACCTCTTTTCGTGGGTGGTGATCGGCGGCATGTGGATCTTCCTGCTCTCGCCGGGCGGCGGCCTGATCAACGAGCTGCTGGGGGTGATCAATGTCGGCCCGGTTCGCTTCCTGACGAACACGACGTGGGCCCGCACGATGATGATCGGCCTGCCGATCTGGAAGGACATGGGCTACGCCGCGATCATCTACCTCGCGGCGATCACGAGCATCAGCCCCACGCTCTACGAGGCCGCGCGGATCGATGGCGCCAGCCGCTTCCAGCAGGCCTACCAGATCACGATGCCGATGCTGGTGCCGACGATGAAGGTCGTCTTCATGCTCAACATCCTCGGGCTGCTGCGCATCTTCGACCAGATCTTCGTGATGCGGAACGGCGTGATCCAGTCCAAGGTCGACGTCATCATGACCTACGTGTACGACATGGGTATCCAGAAGCATGAGATCGGGTTCGCCAGCGCCATCTCGGTCATGGTCCTCGTCACCACACTGCTGATGACGGCGATCGTCTGGCGCCTCACCGGTTTCGGGCAGGAGGGCTAACATGCAGGAACTTCAGGCCCCCACCTCGACGCGGATGCTCGAGCGCACGAGCGCGAGCAGCCGGCAGCGCGAGGGCACCAGCGACCGGATCTTCCACGCCGCGGTGGTCGTGCTGCTCGTCGTCCTGGTCGCGACGATGATCATCCCGTTCGTCAACGTGCTCGCCGTCGCCTTCTCGGCGCCGCTCGCCTCGATGGAGCACGGGATCGTGCTCTGGCCCCGGCAGTTCAGCGTCGACGGCTTCTCGACCGTCTGGATCAATCTCGATCTGCAGCGAGCCTTCATCAACAGCGTGATCGTCACCGTCTCCGGCACCTTCCTTCACGTGGTGCTGGCCTGTTTCGCCGGCTACGTGCTGATCCAGCGGGACCTCCCCGGCAAGCGGCTGATGCTCGTGCTCATCCTGGCGACGATGGCGATCCCGGGCGAGCTGATCATGATCCCGCTCTACATCGTCAACAAGAACCTCGGCCTGCTCAACACGCTCTACGCACTGATCTTCTCCGGCCTCGTCTCCGGGTTCAGCATCCTGCTGCTGCGAAACTTCTTCGTCGGCGTGCCCTACGATCTGGCGGAATCGGCGAAGATCGACGGCGCCAGCGACTTCCACATCTTCCGGACGATCTACCTGCCGCTGTCGCAGGCGGGCATCGCGACGATCACGCTCTTCGAGCTCGTCAGCCGCTGGAACCAGTTCCTGCCGGTCATCCTCTACATCAACGACAGCAGCAAGTACACGCTGCAGGTCGCCCTGCGGGCGCTGGTTACCGAGAACCTGGGCACCTCCGGCATGTCGATGGTGACGCCGAACGTGCGCATGGCGGGCATCGTGATCGCGATCCTGCCGCTGATCGTCATCTACCCGTTCGTGCAGAAGTACTTCGTCCAGGGCATCACGCTCGGCTCGGTGAAGGAATAACAGGGAGCATCCTCCGGTGACGCATCGCACGCAGACGACGGACCTCCGGCTCACCGCCCGCTTCGAGCGCGATCAGGAGCGTACGTACAAGCACGTGCCGTTCGAGGTGCCGGCGGGCGTCGAACAGCTCCACATCTCGATCGCCTACAACAACCGCATCGGCTCGAGCCCGATGCTCACGGGCGGCAACACGCTCGACATCGGCCTCTTCGACGCGCAGGGCATCGCCAGCGGCGGGCCCGGCCTGCGCGGCTGGAGCGGCAGCGAGCGCACGGAGATCACGATCGACTGCGACTGGGCCACGCCACCCTATCGCGCCGGGGAGCTCTCGCCGGGCACCTGGCATCTCCTGCTCGGCGCCTACAAGGTCGACATCACCGGCCTCGATGTGGAGATCACGGTTTCGCTCGGCACGACGCACCCGCGCCCGGAGGCGCCCGCCTGGCCGGTGTTGGCCGAACTGCGCCGGCTGCCGGTGCCGCCGGCCGCCGAGCCCGGCTGGTATCGCGGCGACTTGCACATGCACACGGTCTACTCCGACGGCGACAGCTATCCGCACGAGGTCTCCGCCGCCGCCTACGTCAACGGGCTCGACTTCTACGGCATCACGGACCACAACCGCGCGCAGTCACCGGTCACCCTCGTGCCGCACGGTGACGGCTGGCCGGTGCTCGTTCCCGGCGTCGAGGTGACGACCTATGCCGGGCATTTCAACGTCTGGGGCACCGAGGGGTGGTACGACTTCCGCGACCCGACGACGGCGGGCCTGCAGGCGGCCGTCGACGCCGCCCGGGCGGAGGGCGGGCTGCTCTCGCTCAATCATCCGAAGCCCTTCGGCCCGCCGTGGGACGTCCCGGAGGTCACCGGCTTCGACGTGATCGAAGCATGGAACGGCTGGTGGGGGCGGCTCAACAACATCTCGACCTCGTACTGGGCCGAGCGGCTGAACGCCAGTGACGCGGCCACCTGGCCGGTCGGCATCGGCGGCAGCGACACGCACAAGCTCGGGCACGCGGATCTCGGCGCGAACCCGCTCAACGCCGCCCGCATCGGTTGCCCCACGCTCTGGATCGAGACGGCGGACGCGCTGTCGCCGGCTGCGGTCCTCGACGCCATTCGCGCCGGGCGCTGCTTCGTCAGCGAGTCGCCGTTCGGGCCGCAGCTCTACGTCCGCCGCGAGGGCGACGAGATGATCGTCCGCATCGTGGGCGCCGAGGGCGACGCGCTCCTGGAGGTGGGGCCGCACGGTTGCTTGGGCGCCGGGGCGATCAAGGAGCGGGACGTGACGAAGCGCTGGTCGATCGCCGACTTCATCGCCGACCCGGACGTGCCGTTCGTCCGCTTCGAGATTCACACGCCCACCGGCGGCGTGCGCGCGCTGAGCAACCCGGTGTGGCTTGAACCGTAGTCAGCGACGTCCCGCGCGAGTTCTTTGCAGAGCGTTCGTTCGTCGAGGGACGCGAATCACACGCGCTCGGTGGATGAGCCGCGTTGCCGTCGTACGGGCGGACACCCTTCGGGGATCCGCCCGTACGACGACAACGGACACGGCAAGACGGAAAGACCTTGCTCCCCGCGACGCCCCTACCACTC
>DATLHE010000064.1:0-3430 GCA_035540335.1 Thermomicrobiales bacterium
GGCAGGGACAATCGCAATCAGCCGCCTCGCCGCCGTTGGTAGGGGCGGACCTTGTGTCCGCCCGCAGGGCCTGCGTGGCGAGACTGGCGTCGGGTCTTGTACCCGACGCTACCGGGCAAGCGACCGTTCATCCATCGACACCCAGCTGCGCCGGTCCCCGGACCCCGCACACGAGGTACGGGGCTACGAAATGGTGGACCTGTCCGTGTTACCCCTTCATCGAGCCGGCGAGCATGCCCCGGATGAAGAAGCGCCCGAGCAGGACGTAGATGATCGCCGTTGGCAGCGCGGTGATCACCGCGCCGGCCATCATCACGTTCCAGCTCACCGAGAACGAGCCCGACAGGTTGTTCAGCGCCACCGTCACCGGCTGCCGCGCCGGGTTGGTGATGATCGTCAGCCCAAAGAGGAACTCGTTCCAGATGTTCGTGAACTGGAAGATCCCGACCACCACGAAGGCCGGCAGCGAGAGCGGCAGCATGATCTGCCGGAAGATCTGCAACAGCCCGGCGCCGTCGACGCGGGCCGCCTCGATCAGCTCGCCGGGGATGTTCGTGAAGTAGTTGCGGAAGATCAGCGTCGTGATCGGCAGGCCGTAGACGACGTGGACGACGATCAGCCCCGGCAGCGTGCCGTAGAGGTTGAGCTGCTGCAGGAACTTGATCAGCGGGATCAGCACCGATTGGTAGGGGATGAACATCCCGAACAGCATCAGCGTGAAGACGAGGTCCGAGCCACGGAAGCGCCACTTGCTCAGCAGATAGCCGTTGAGCGCGCCGACGAGGCTGGAGATGATCGTCGCCGGGACCACCAGCAGCACGCTCGTCCACAGGTTCTGGTCGAGGCGGTTCCAGGCGTCCTGGTAGCCGCCCGCGTTCAGCGACTGCGGCAGCTCCCACATGCGGTCGATGCTGACGTTCGCGGCCGACTTGAACCCGTTCATGACCATCACGTAGACCGGCAGCAGATAGAAGAGCACGGCCAGGATGAGCGCGGCGGTCAGCAGCACCCGGCCGACGCTCCAGGTGCGCCGGGGCTTGGTGGCGGTCAGTACCGCGGGGCGGGCGGAGGTCTGTGCCTGGACGGCCATGGCTACAGCTCCTTCAGCGTGCGCGCCAGGTACGGCACGATCACGAGCGAGACGAGCAGCAGCATGACGATCGAGGCGGCCGCGCCGAGGTTGTAGCGGGTGGCGCGGAAGGTCTGCTCGAAGACGAAGATGCCGGGCACGTCCGTCGCGAAGCCGGGGCCGGATCCGGACATCGCATAGATCAGGTCGAAGATCTTCAGCGAGACGTGGCCGAGGATGATCAGCGTGCTGATGGTGATCGGCCGCAGCAGCGGGATGATGATGTGGCGGTAGATCTGCCACGTCGAGGCGCCATCGAGCGCGGCGGCTTCCCGGATGTCGTTGGAGATGGTGCCGAGCCCCGCGAGGTACATCGCCATCGCGAACCCGGAGAGCTGCCAGGTGGCGGCGATGATGACCGGCAGCAGCGCCATCGGGAAGCCGATCTGGGCCTTGATGACGTCCGGCACCGGGAGGTCGCCGATCACGCTCGGGTTCGTCAGCCACCCGGGCTTGAGGGGCCCGAGGCCGACCTGTTCGAGCAGCCAGTTGATGCCGAGGTAGTCGATGAGCAGGTTGATGCCCGATTCGGGGTTGAAGATCCAGCGCCACGAGACGCCGGTGACGATGAACGACAGCGCGTAGGGGAAGAGGAAGATGTTGCGGAAGAACGCGCCGCCGGGGATGTGCTGGTCGAGCAACAGGGCGAGCAACAGACCGAACCCGACCGCGGCCAGCAGGAAGAGCACGGTGAAGATCAGCGTGTTCCGCAGGTCGATCTGGAACCGGGTCATGTGGAACAGCCGGTCGTAGACGCCGAAGAGGGGATCGGAGAGCGAGAGGTCCATCTTGGCCGACCGCCAGTTGGAGATGGAGACCCAGATCGTCATGCCGATGAAGCCGTAGACGAAGACGAGCAGCGCGATGATGCTCGGCGAGAGCAGCAGCGGGGAGAGCCAGCGCTCGAATCCCTTCTGCGATCTGCCTTCGACGTCGGTCGGCACCGGCTGTGGCCTGGCAGTTGCCATGGGAGGTCCTTTGAAGGGGTAATGCGCCGGGAGGGCGGGTGGTGCCCGCCCTCCCGGTGATTCCCGAATGATCCGGCGTTACTGGCCGAGGCCGTCCGCCTCGACCGCCGAGACGAGCGCGTCCTGCAGCGTCGCGACATCCTTGTCGACCAGGAAGGTGGCGACGGCGTCGAAGATGTCCTGGCTGAGCGCGGGCGAGGCCGCGGCGCCGTGGGCGTTCGACGCGACGACCGTCGCGCTGCCGAACTGCTGCGCCGACCACTGGCCGTAGTCGCTGAGGCCGCTGGTGTCGGCGTCGGTGCGGGCCGGGATGCAGCCCTTGAACGGCGCGAAGACCGCCTGCGCCGGGGCGGAGCCGACGGTGGCGAGCCAGTTCGTCGCGTTGTTCGGGTGCGGTGGCTCGCCGGGGATCGCGAAGCCGTCCATGACCGAGACATAGGCGCCGGCCGAGCCCGGATGCTGCGCCCAGGCGAGGACGTCCGTCTTCTGCTTGGAGACGGCGGCGCCGTAGGCCCAGTCGCCCATCGACGTGGCGAAGGCGGTGCCGTTCAGGACGAGGTCCATCGCGCCGTCCCAGGTCAGGGCGGCGTGGTCCTCGTTGACGTAATCGAGGTACTTGGCGAACTGCTCGAGGGCGGCGGTGATGTCGTCGCCGTCCCACGGCGTCGAGCCGTCCCACAGGCCGGTGTACGCCTCGGGACCGAGCGCGCCGAGTAGTGTGTTCTCCATGAGCTGGGGCGCGGCGAAGGGGTCCTTCGAGCCGAGGGCGACGGCCGGGATGCCGGCCGCCTTGAGCGTGTCGGCCGCGGCGAAGAAGTCGTCGGCCGTCATCTCCTCCTTGAGCTCGACGCCGTTGTCGGACGCCACCTGCTTGTTCATGAAGATGACGTTGCCCATGTGGACGCCGACGGGGATGAGGTACTTCTCGTCATCGATGGTGAGCTGGTCGATGAGCCCCTGCGGGATCGCGTTGTCGAGCCCAAGCGCGTTCCACACCTCGGTCACCGGCGCCGCATAGCCCGGATCGACATAAAGGCCGGAGAGCTCCTTGCCGGCGTGGCTCTGCCAGGCGTCGGGCGGATCGCCGCCGCCCAGTCGCGTTCCGAGGGCCGCCTTGGCGTTGGATCCCGCGCCACCGGCGACGGCGGCATCGACGATCTTCACATCCGGGAAGCTGGCGTTGAAGGCCTCGAAGAACTTGACGAGCCCGTCGTGCTCGCCCGGGCCGGTCCACCACGAGAAGACCTCGAGCTGATCCTCCGGCGCGCCCGTCGCGATGGGGGTGATGGCGACCGGGGAGGCGGCTGGCGTGCCCTGCGCCGCGGCGCGGAGG
>DATLHE010000065.1:0-10372 GCA_035540335.1 Thermomicrobiales bacterium
GTCTGGCAGCTCGCCGCGCGCAAGGGCGGCGACGCCTTCGCCGCCTTTCTGGACCAGCTCGCCCAGACCTGGCCGGCGGACCACCTCGTGGTCGTCATGGACCACGTCCGCTACCATCGCTCGCCGGTGGTGCGGACGTGGTGGGCGGCGCAGGACGGGCGCGTCAGCCCGTTCTGGCTGCCGGTCTCCACGCCCAATCTCAACCTCATGGAGCGGGTCTGGCGCTTCCTCAAGCAGAAGCTCGCCTGTCATCGGTTCTGGAACGACGTCGCCGGCCTCGAACGCGCGACCGGCACGCTCCTGAACCGGATCGCGGCGCGCTTCCACGCCGATGCGGCCCCCGGCATCCGCCTGGTCAACAACTTCTGTCAATCCACTTAGGTGGTAACCGTTCCCGGCGCGCCGGTGCAGAGTGCTGCCGGGCAGCGTCGTGATGAGGTCAGTCGACCTCCGTCCGTGCGGGTATTCGCCGCCATGCCCTGCCGCGGTTGAAGCACCGGCGATTGGTTCGCCGGACTGCCATCCCACGAGCAGGTTACCGCCGCGCGGCTTGTGGTGCGCCGCGGGGCACCCGGAGATCGTCCTGGCGGACGCACGACCACCGCCATGGACATTCCTGGCGCTAGCGAATGCGTCCTCCCACCTGCGCGGAGTCGTTCGCAGGGTTCGGATCGACGGTGATGCCCTCGTTCGACAGGGTCACGGCGAGTGAGAACTCGGCGCCCGACTCCCCAACCACCCTGGCCACCAGCAGCGTGGTGGTGGACCTGTGGGGAGGGACATTGCTGTACTCACACGCCGGCGTGTCCGGGCTGATCCCGAAATCACAGATCATCTCGACAAATTCGAGGTTGCTTGAGAGGTCCGTCACCACGTCGAGCTCGGAGGCGTCGGGACCGTTATTCCTGGCACCAATGCGGAAGGTGATGAGTTGCCCCACATCGACCGAATGCGGGCCGGAGGCATGGGTAATCCCCAAGTCTGCGATCCCCTCCGCGGCGACGCCCGAAGGCGCAGGCGCCATGGCAGCGATGGTGAGGGCGAGCAGTCCCACGATGGACAACAGACGACGCGTCATGGCCATTCTCCTTCGCCGTCTGCGCCTGAGCGGTGCAGCGATGGATTGGCTGCCCACTCTGCGCGGTCCGCGTGCGGCCGGCGTTTGAGATATCCAACCACGTGGTCCCGCCCACATTGTACGCCGCTCGTATGCCGAATCAACTGCGGCCGCAGTCTCTCAGGTCGGTGATGCGCTGCCGCCGGCCACCCGGAGATCGTGCAGCTGCGTACGCCCGACAACGCGGCGTGGAGAACCCCGATCGGCGCCATATGCCCGCCGCCGTAGGCTGCGATCCCAAGCTTCCAATCACTTTCTAACGGCCGTGCGCCACTTTCTTGTGCGGCTCTAACGGGGCCACACTTAGACTTTCAATCGACGCACGGGAGCGACTGGGTGCCGGCGGTAGGGATGTATCGGCGTGTCCATGTCGCCTATTCGTGGAGGAGCACTCTCCTGTGTCCCCGATCCTGCCCGCCTCGCCGCAGCAGCCGAGGCTTCCCGCTGTCCATGCTGATCGCGAGCCGCCCCAGCCCACCGCCCTGGACGACTTCACCGTTCGCCGCGATCCTCCGCAGTCCTTCCGCGGGCAACATCCCGGCGATCGCTACCTTCGCTTTGAGATGCACGACCTCGAGATGGCACCGTCGCTCGCCGAGGTCGACTACCAGATCGTGCAGGAGACGCCCGCCCACGCGCCCGCTCACGGCCTGAGGCACGCCGCCGGCAGCATCAAGTGTTTCCTGCTCGGCCAGCCGATCGCGAGCGCCCTGGAGCATAAAGAGCGCCTCGGCGTCTTCACCGGGCTCGCCGTGTTCGCATCTGACAATATCTCCTCCTCGGCCTACGCCACCGAGGAGATCATGCGTGTGTTGGTCCTCGCCGGGCTCGGCATGCTCAGCCTGACGCTCCCGATCAGCCTCGCGATCGTCGCCGTATTGGCGATCGTCGTGACGAGCTACCAACAGACGATCGCCGCCTACCCGCACGGCGGCGGCTCCTACATCGTCGCCAGCTCCAACCTCGGCCCGCTCCCGGGCCTGACGGCGGCCGGCGCGCTGCTGGTTGATTACGTGCTCACCGTCGCCGTCTCGATCGCCGCCGGTGTCGCTGCTCTGACCTCCCTCTATCCCACGCTCTACCCGCACCGGGTCGCGCTCGGCGTTGTGTTCGTCGCCCTGATTTGCTTCGGCAACCTGCGCGGTATCCGGGAAAGCGGCGCGATCTTCGCCGCCCCGACGTACGTCTATCTGCTCGCGATCTTTGGGCTCTTCGGGTATGCCCTGTTCCGCTATGCCACCGGCGACACGCCGACATACGTCGCGCCGGCCGCCTGGCGGGAAGCGCACGGCACGTCGGCGCTGGGTCTGGTACTCATCCTGCGTGCGTTCTCCTCCGGCGCGGTCGCCCTCACTGGCACCGAGGCGGTCTCCAACGGCGTGCCGGCGTTCAAGCCACCGGAGGCGCGCCACGCTCGCACCGTGCTTATCCTGATGGGTGCCTGCTTCGGTGCGATCTTCCTCGGCGTCAGCTTCCTGGCCGGACGCCTGGGGATCGTGCCCGACCCGACCGAGCACGAGACCGTCGTCAGCCAGGTGGCGCGCGCCGTCGTCGGCTCCGGTCCCTACCTCTACCTCGTCCAGTTCTCCACCGCGATCCTGCTGGTGCTGGCGGCCAACACCGCGTTCGCCGACTTCCCGCGACTCCTGAGCATCCTGGCCCGCGACCGTTTTGTGCCACGCCTGTTCGCCTTCCGCGGCGACCGGCTCGCGTTCACCAGCGGGATCATGCTCCTGTCAGGACTGGCCGTCCTGCTACTTGTCGCCTTCCGCGGCAGTGTCACCAACCTCATCCCGCTCTATACCGTTGGCGTCTTCGTCGCCTTCACGCTCAGTCAGACCGGCATGGTTAAACACTGGTGGCGGGCGCGGCAGACGGTGCGCGGCTGGCGGCGCCGGGCGGCGATCAACGGGCTCGGGGCCGTGACCACCGGCATCGTCGCCATCGAGGTCGGCGTCTCCAAGTTCCTGCTCGGGGCATGGATGGTGCTCCTGCTGGTCCCGCTGCTGATCGCCGTGATGTGGGGGATCGGGCAGCATTATCGCCGGCTGGCCAGTGCCCAGAGGCCGGAGACGCCGCTCGACCCCGAGCAGCTCCACCTGCGGCCGATCATCCCGATCGCCGACCTCAGTGTCCCTGCCAAGCAGGCGCTCGCCTTCGCGCGGGCCGTGGCTCCCGATGAGACGATCACCCTCGTCCACGTCACGGACGACGTCGCCGCCACCGAGCGTTTGCGAACCGCATGGGAGAGCTGGCCGCATGGCAAGGCGCAGTTGGTCGTGATCGAGTCACCGTACCGCACGCTGGACGGACCCCTGCTGCACTTCATCGACGACGTAGGCACGTACCACCCGGGCGACACGCTGCTCGTCGTGCTGCCGGAGTACATCCCAAGCCGTTGGTGGGAGCATCTGCTCCACAACCAGACGGCACTGCGGCTGAAGGCGTCGCTACTGTTTCACCCAGGCGTGATCGTCGCCGACGTGCCCTACCACATCGGCCCGCCCCAGGCGCGCGCCTAACAGGAGAGGCAATGCATCAGCGAATCGAACCGGCAGCACGCGCGAGTCACGACGCATCCGGGCGTTCTTGCCACCTCGAACATCACCGCTGTGCATCCTCAGGACGCCATCTTGGTGCCCTTGCCCTCGCCGAAGAGCAACGACACTGATCGCGTAATCCGGCGGCGGGCCTGGTCAGAGGTGAGGCCGACATGCCGGGTAAGGTCCCATGGGGCGATGTGCATAGTAGGCGCTGATCATTGACTGGTCCTGCTCGGGAAGCACTGCGAGCGTTGACTCGTCAAGCGCGCTCAGGCGCCTCGCGACATTTGCCATCTGCTTGTCCCACCGTGCCGTGCGCCCGGACGCAAGGTTCCGACTGGACACTTCCCGGCTCGCCTCCCGCCGCGCGTCTCGGCGCAGCAGGTCGCGCCGGGAGATCGGACTACAGGTGTGCCGCTCCAGTCCGCGGGCGGGCGACGCCTTGATCTCAAAAGCCTTGCCGCAGGCTGCGCACGTAACAATCGCTTGGCGGAGCTTCGCGGTCGCCAACCGTCGCCGCGTCTGCAGCCGTACCCGGTGCCCCTTGGAAGCTGCGGAGCGCTCCTCGAACGACAGCTGCGCAAAGACCTCGCGCCACTGCGTATACCGGATGAGCACACGGCGCACAGCTCACGGCCGGCCAGCGGCGTGGAAGCCGCGAGTCCGAATGTGGCCCAGTACGTCGTCGCCGTGACGTTGTGCCGCTGCAGCACATGTGCCGCCAGGGAGCGGTACCACCGGCCGCAGACGTGACATTGGACGCGGTCACCCGCCTCGGCCAATCGGCCCACTTCTCTATGGACGAGGCCGTCCCAGCAGGGAGTGTCGGCCACGGTGTTCTCCCGTGAGAACGATCGCGGCACTGTCAACGTCACCCGACGTGAATAGCCGGTCGGCGACGAGCATCGGGTTCCGCCTTGCGCAGCACCTCGTGCGTGAGCGGGGCGATGTCCCCCTCCCCAAACAAGATGAACCGGGCGAGGTGGCGGAACGGGTTGGCGTCCGTCCAACCCATATAGACGTGGGGCTTCTTACCGGTCCGATCGCGAATCGCCAGCAAGATCGCCGCAATGGCGTTGGCCACCGAAGGACTTCTGGCCTTCAGGACGCGATAGCCCTCGATCTCCTCGCCCTCCACCTTGAGCGTCGGTGCGAACTCGGAGGCGTCGCTGATCGTCACCTCGAGGAAGAGCACCGGATCGCCGGCAGGGATGTGGCTGGCCTCCCGCTCCTCGCGCTCCTTGGCGAGGTACTCCCGGGAGGTGCGGTCGTCCGGGTGATTGGCGATCACACGAATCACTCCATCCCGGATCGATTCGTCGATCAGCCGCTCGGCGGTCTCATCGAAGGTCACGCCGCTCACGCGCAGCTCCGTTGACCGCGACACGCGTGAGACAAGCGAGGTCGCAACGATCGCCAGGATGAAGAACGAGGCGATCTTGATGCCGTCCGGGCGCTCGATGATGTTAACGATCGTGGTGTAGAAGAAGACCAGCGTGATCGCGGAGAACATCAGCGCCAGACGCCGCGAGCCGAACCGCCGAACCGCCAGCGTGACCGCGATCGCCGCCGATGACATCAGGACCAGGACGCCAGTGGCATAGGCACCGCCCTGCGCCTCGACATCGGCGTTGAAAATGATCGTGACGGCGAAGGCCACCACCGTAAAGACAAGCACCAGCGGCCGCGTCGCGCGCGTCCAGTCCGGGGCCATGCCATAGCGGGGCAGGTAGCGCGGGACGATGTTCAGCAGGCCGGCCATCGCCGAGGCGCCGGCGAACCACAGGATGAGGATCGTGCTGATGTCGTAAACCGTGCCGAAGACATCGCCAAGATGCTCATGCGCCAGATAGGCGAGTGCCCGGCCACTCGCCACGCCACCCTCCTCGACCGCCTCCTCGGGGATGAGCATCGTCGTCACCAGCGAACTGCTGATGAGATACACGCTCATCAGCAGCGCGGCCGTGGTGAGCAGCTTGCCGGTGTTGCGGATGCGTCCCTTGGGCCGGGCGGGAGTATCCGTCGCATCGCCCTTGACGAGCGGCATGACGGCCACGCCGGTCTCGAACCCGGACAGGCCCAGGGCCAGGCGAGGGAACAAAATCAGGGCGACGCCGACCATGATGAACGGGTTGCCGTGCTCTTGGGTAAGGGCGTGCCGCCAGTCGTTGAGGTAATGCGGATCCTGGGCGATCTCGGCGAGACCCACTCCGATGACGACTGCGTTGAGGGCCAGGTAGACGCCGACGAGCCCGATCGCGATGCCGATCGCCTCGGTAAACCCTCGCAGGAACACGGCGGCGAGAAGCGCCACCAGGAACAGCGTCACGGCCAACTGCTGTCCTTCGATCCAGTGCGGGGCGAAGGGGTTCTCCAGCACATGGGCTGAGGCATCGGCCGCTGACAGGGTGATGGTGATGATGAAGTCGGTCGCCACGAAACCGAGGAGGACGAGCACGAAGAGTTTGCCCTGCCACCAGCCGAGGAGGCGCTCGAGCATGGCGATCGATCCTTCGCCGTGGGGGCTCGAGCGGGCCACAATGCGATAGATCGGTAGCGCACCGAAGAGCGTGACGAGCACAAGGATCAGCGTGGCGATCGGTGCGAGCGTGCCGGCCGCGAGCAGGGCGATGCCGGGCTGGTAGCCGAGGGTCGAGAAATAGTCGACGCCCGTGAGGCACATCACCTGCCACCAAGGGTGCTGGTGCGCCGTCCTTTCCCGCTCGTAGGGCCCCTCCGGGTGCCGAGTGTAGCCACGCAGCACCCATGCCGTCAGGCCGCCCCCGTGCGCATCCACCATCTGCGCCGTTGCCGTCTCGTCCGCGGTCCGCGACGGGTGTGGACCTCTCGAGTTAGGTGATTGGACTGCCCCGCTCCTACCGAGCCAACGAAGAGCGGGTCGATTCTCGCCAACATGCTGGACCGCGCGCATCAAGTCAGAATCCCCATGTGTCGTTGCAGCCGCCACGGCAACGAATGCGGCGCGGACGGATCAACGTTGGAGACTCTACGCACGACGCCGTTAGAGAAACATCAGAAACAGCCGGATACGCATTAGAAAGGCATAAGAACCCTTACTCGCTTGAGCCTACAGAGATGAGGGGACAAGCAGAAACGTCAGAGGTCGGGCGTCGTGCCCGTCATGTGGGCAATCCGCGACGGCTGGCTCTACGTGCTGCCTGAGGACGGCCGGAGTCCTCATGACGTTCCCAAGTGCCATTCGCGCCGGCGGACTGCCGCGCCCGAAAACCACAGCGTTCATCAACGGGAAGCTACTTGAGCTCGCGCGATGACGTCCGGACTCGAGACGCGGCCGTTGCACTGACGGGTCCGACGGCCACGAAGGCTGCCGCCTTGGCTCGAGGCTTCCCGTTCGGCGTTGCGTTTCGATCCGTGTGCCGCGAACGGATGCTGATCCCACCCGAACCGGGCACGACCAGTTCAAGATTGCAGGCGTCCACGAGCGCGCGAAACCGCACAAGCTCTGCGTAGGTTGGGCGACGGCCGGACACGACATGTACCGCCGAGACGTCCGTTCGGGTCAGGAGGAGCCCGCATCCGGCGACAACCATGGGATCGAGTGGAGAACATGAGCTATTCATGGAAACACCTCGCTTGCTTTCAGCCGACTCGAGCAGCCCAATCCTGGACGGTGCAGCGGGAGCTCGCCACGCGTGTTCCCTTCTCCGACGGCGTGAGCATAGATGGCAGCTTGTTAGAGCCGCCTAAGGAACAGTGGGCTGTGCGTTAGAAAGCTGTAACGAGAGCCAAACGAACGAGCGCAGATCGACAGTGCCGGAGTTCTCAGGCGTCGGCGCGCAATCGATAGCCGATCCCGGGCTCCGTCGTGATCCAGCGAGGATGGGAGGGGTCGTCCTCGAGCTTTCGGCGCAGGTAATTGATGTAGACCCGCAGTTGCTGGACGTTCTCCGAGGCGTACCCGCCCCATACCTGCTCCAACAAATGACGGTGGGTCAGGACCTTGCCCGGGTTACTGACGAGGACGCGCAGGAGGTTGTACTCATTGGGCGTGAGATGAACTTCTGTGCCCCCTTTGGTGACGACATGCCGCCCCAGGTCGATCGTGACCGTGCCGAACGTGCTGCGCTGCGGCGCCGTCTCCCCAGCACGACGGAGAACCGCGCGCAGGCGCGCGAGCAGTTCCTCCATGCCAAAGGGCTTCGTGAGGTAATCGTCCGCTCCTAAATCGAGGGCGCGCACCTTGTCATGCTCCTGTCCACGAGCCGACAGGACGATGATCGGCACCCGTGACCAAGTGCGGGTTTCGCGAAGGACATCGAAGCCGTCGGTGCCGGGCATGACCAGATCCAGGATGACGACATCGGGAACCTGGCTGGCGAGAAGGACAAGAGCCTGGTCCCCGTTCTCAACGGTCTCCACCTGATAGCCATGTCCGGCGAGCGCAAGTCGCAGGGCCCGGCGGATCTGTGGCTCGTCATCCACCACCAGCACACGTTCATCGCTCATGTCGATGCTCCCGCTTCGTTGATGGGAACGGTGAAGCGAAAGACGGTGCCCTCCCCTACGCGACTCTCTACCCAGATGCGACCACCATGCGCCTCAACCAGCCCCTTGCTGATCGTCAGACCGATCCCCGTACCGCGGACTGGGCCAACCGGGTCGATCCGATAGAACTTGTCAAACAGTCTATCGATCTTTCCTGGCGGAATGCCCGGTCCGGTATCGCGAACGGCAAACTCAATGACACCGTCTCCACATCGAACGGTGATGGTGATGAGGGTTCCAGCGGGTGTGTACTTCAATGCGTTCTCGCCGAGATTCATCAGCACCTGGGCAAGTTCGACATAGTCGAAGTAGGCAAGCGGCAGCTCCGCGGCCACGTCCGTTTGCACGCGGCGATTGCCGGCCAATACCAGGAGGCGATTCTCGACATCGGCGACCAGCTCCGCAACGTCATACCACTCCTTGTTGGGGCGCAGGGCGCCGCCTTCGATCCGGGACAGGTCCAGGAGATTTCCGACCATCAGCGCAAGCCTGTCGGTCTCTTCATTGATCGCCTGGAGAAACTCCATCTGGGACGCCTCGTCCCACTGAATGGACGTGTCCAGGAGTGACGTGACGGACGCCTTGATGGTCGCCAAGGGCGTTCGCAGTTCATGGGACACGGCCGCCAGCAGGGCCGATTTCAGCTCATCCGACTGAACAAGAGCTGCCGCCCGGGCGGCCCCCTCTGCCAGGCGGGCGCGTTCCAGGGCGAGTCCTGTCTGGTTGGCGAAACTCGTCAGCAGGCGAACGTCGTCGTGCTGGAACCGCCCGCCTCCGGGTCGTCCCGCGATCTCCAGGACCCCCATCGTGTGCTCTCCACTCGTGATGGGCAGGTACATGGCATCGCGGCCTCGCGTCCACCGGGAACGGGGCGGCGGAGTCTTCACGCCGTGTGGGAATCGGATACGGTGCTCGGAGAAGCCCTGTCCTGCCACAACACGCTCCTGGAGGGCCCACATGGCCATCGCGAGGTTCTGGCGATCGACGTGAGTCGGGGCGGTCGCAGGATATCGCGCGCGGACGATGAGGCCCTCGTCCGCCGGGAGGAGAATCCGGCACTGGGCCGCCCCGAAGATGTGCACGACCCGCTCGACAATCGTCGCCAGGATCTCATCAAGCGTCACGTTGGCCATGAGCGCAGCATTGAGGTCGTACAGGAGCGCCGTCCGTCGCTGTTCTTGAACGGCCAGTTCGGTTCGCGTACGGACCCGGGCCACCAACTGCCCGGTCGTGATCGCGATGCCAAGGTAGACGAACAGCGCGAGTACGTGGTCGGCACTGGCGATGGTCAACGTATGGAACGGCGGGAGCAGGAAGTAGTCGAAGGCGAAGAACGACAGCACGGCGGCGAGGGCGGCCGGCCCCGATCCAAGCGCCAGGGCGAGGACGAAGGTCAGCAACAGGAATATCAGGCCGACATTGAGTACGCCGAGGTCCGCGCGGACCCCGAGTAACGCGCCCGTGACGCCAGCGACCGCGACGGCAGCAGCGAGATAGCGGGAAGCCGCTCGAGACGCTGGAGCGCCGTTCCCATCAACGGAGCGCGGACCGCGACGCAGCAAGGAAGTGGTCGCACGAAGGAGCCGGGTCATGGCTTTCCAGGGTTTGGCGTGCCTCACGGAGCATGTCGACGGATACCGAGAAGGAGAATAGCAGGGACAGGAGCGGAGGATACAGAGAGCGTAAGAATGGCCGACGGCGCGGACTCAATCTGCGAACCCTTGTGCAGTGGCTGAGGCGGCTCCTCATCGGCTGTCTTCCATTCCATGACTTGCTCATCCAGACCGTTATCCACCCAGATGTCGCTCCTTCATGTCCTGGCGTCCGGCCAGCATACGAAGAGCGGACTCCAATTGGAGTCCGCTCGGTTCTGTTCTGCGTCCATGCGTCAGTCGCGCTGGGGATGGCCGCTGGACCTTGTGGGTGTCGGTGCACGCGAAGTCACCCATGGCCAACTCGCAGACAACGACGGTGTCCGCTTCACCGGAGAAACGAGTCTCATCCCACCCGAAATCGCCGCCGTCCTCCTCATAGCCGACAGTGAATCCCTCCGCATCGCGCGATCCCGCCGAGACGAAATGGCCATCGCGCTCCGGGTCGCAGACACTGCCTGAGCGATGATTGGTATTAGACCTCGTTCAGAAGGTGTCCCTCGGTTCCGGGAATGTCACCAACTGGCCCGCGC
>DATLHE010000066.1:0-18740 GCA_035540335.1 Thermomicrobiales bacterium
TCCTGCCGCACGAGCTCGCGCACCGGGTGGCGACCGTCCGCGAGGGGATCAGCCTGCCGGAGTCGGATCGCGACGGCGCGTTCGCCTTCCCCGATCCGAACGTGCTGGCGAAGCTGGCGCAGGCGACGCTGACGCGGCAGCGCTGCTGGATGCGCTACAGCCGGCCGGACGGCGACGAGAGCGCCCGGGAGATCGACCCCTACGGCGTGGGCGCGCTCTACGGGCGGTGGTACGTCCACGGCTGGTGCCACCTCCGCAATGACCGGCGGACGTTCCGCGTCGACCGCATCCGGCGGGTCGACGTGCTGCCGGAGCGGTTCGAGCCACCGGCGGACTTCGACGTCATCGCCGCGATCGAGGAGTCGTTGGCGATGGCCCACACCGACTGGTCGGTGGAGACCGTGATCGAGGCGCCGCTGGACGTGGTGCGGCGTTACCTCCCCCGCCAGTTCGCGGTGCTGGAGCGGATCGACGACGAGCGGACCCGGCTGCGGGCGTCGTCATCGAGCCTGGAGTGGTTCGCGTGGCGGATGAGCAGCCTGCCCTTCCCGATGACGGTGGTCTCGCCCCCGGAGCTGCGAGACGCCTTCCGCGACCTGAGCGCGCGCCTGCGGGCGGTGGCCGACGCGGAGGAGTGAGGGACGCGCCGGCTTCACGCGTTTCGTTTATGGAAGGCTGCCAACGCAATGTACTTGGCCGGTGGCAGCCTTGGCCGATTTGGTTGATCTGGAGGGCTTTTCAAGGCTGCCAGAGTGGTTTGGAAACCTGGCAGTCTTCACGATGTTATGGAAGGCTGCCAGGTGGCCAAGTTACAGATATAGGGGGTGGTTGGACATCTTCGGAAAGGCGCACACCCTTCGGGGTGCGCGGCTACGACGCAGGGCAGTCCCCGGCAGCCCCGGGCCCAGGTGCCCGGGGTCACCCTCGGCCACCCAGGGCCGAGGCTACGTCGGCCCGTACGACGGCCTTCAGGGTCAGGACGACGGGGCCGGCGGGTCGATCCGCAGGAGGTCGTGGGTCGGGGTTTCGCCGACATGGACGAAACCGAGGCGGTCGTAGAGGGCGCGGGCCTCGGGGTTGACCTTGAGCACGCGCAGCGTCACCGGCACGCCCTGCTCCCGGGCCTGGGCCAGCGTCTTCTGCATGATGTCGGAGCCGATGCCCTGGCTCTGGAACGCGGGAGCCAGCTCGATGTTGCTGATCCGGATCTCGTCCGGCCGCTCCACGATGTGGACGAACCCGGCGACCTGGCCCTCCACCTCGATCACCTGCAGGTCGGCATCCTCCAGGTAGTCGCGGAAGCGCTCCTCCTGGTCCGCCTCGTCCCAGCCCCAGACCCGGTCGACCAACTCGAACATCGCGGCGCGATGGATCTCGAACAGCGCGGTGAAGTCGTCTGCCTTTGCGGGTCGAAGGTGATACACGGGCACCGTTCCTTTCCGTTCGTGGCCGGGGCGTCGCTAGCCCTCAAGGGGAGGTCTCGCCATTCTAGCGCCGTGATAGCATGGTGCCATCGCCACCACCCGGAGACCTCGCCGCCCCACCCTTGGGCCCCGTGCCGGACTGGCGATCCGGATCATCGCATCCGGCCGCGTTCGACAGCCGAAGAGCACACCGCCTCGCAGTGGCGCGACGGCAGCAAGGAGCGTGCGACGATGCATGACCGCCCCCTGCACCCGACCGGCAAGGTCCGGATCGCGGACTACCTCGTGGAACGCCTCGTGGATCACGGCGTCGACCACATCTTCGGCGTCCCTGGCGACTTTGTCCTGAAACTCTTCGATCATTTTGAGCACAGCCCCCTGACGGTGGTCAATACCTGCGACGAGCAGGGGGCCGGCTTCGCTGCCGACGCCTACGCCCGCATCCGCGGCCTCGGGGCCGTCTGCGTCACGTACAGCGTCGGCGGCCTGAAGATCGCCAACACCACCGCGCAGGCGTATGCCGAGGAGTCGCCGGTGATCGTCATCAGCGGCGCGCCGAGCACGCGGGAACAGACCAGCCACGCGCTGCTGCATCATATGGTGGAGGGATTCGGCACCCAGAAGCGGGTCTTCGACCAGCTGACGGTCGAGTCGGTCGTGCTCGACGACCCGGAGACCGCCTGCCGCAACATCGACCGCGCGATCAACGCGGCGCTGCTCCACAAGCGCCCGGCCTACATCGAGATTCCCCGCGACATGACGCTGGCCGACGCGCCACGGCCGGCAACCACCGCGCCCGCGCGGCCGCACAGCGATCCGGACACGCTCGCCGCGGCGGTCCAGGATGCATTGACGACGCTCGGCGCGGCGCGGCGGCCGATCGCATTCATGGGGATGGAGGTGGCCCGCTTCGGGCTGCTTGAGACGGCCCTGCGGCTGATCGAACGGACGTCGATCCCGACCACCGTGACGCCGCTCGACAAATCCGCGATCTCGGAGCTGCACCCCCGCTTCATCGGCGTCTCCGCCGGCAAGATGTCGCGGCCGGAGGTCGTCGATTACGTCGAAAACGCCGACTGCCTGCTCATGCTCGGCACACTGCTGACGGACGTGAACGTCGGCGGCGATCCGACGACGATTCGCCCGGAGCGCTGCATCCTCGCGATGCGCGACACCGTCCGCATCGCCTACCGGACCTATGAGCGCGTGCGGCTCGAAGATTTCGTCACCTCCCTCGCGGCGAGCGATCTTCCGTCGTTCGCGGACGTGACCATGCCCGAGCGCGAGGACCCCTGCATCACATGGCAGTCGGCCAGCGATGCGCCGATATCGGTCGGCCGCCTCTTCGATCGGCTTGGCTGCTTCCTGCCCGACAACGTGACGGTGATCGCCGACCCGGGTGACGCGATGTTCGGCGCGCTGGACCTCCGCGTGCATCAGGACCACGAATTCTTGGCGAACGCGTTCTACGCGTCACTGGGCTTCGCCGTCCCGGCCAGCATCGGCGCGCAGCTGGCGGCGCCGGAGCGGCGACCGCTCGTGCTCGTCGGCGATGGCGCGTTCCAGATGACCGGCATGGAGCTGGCGACATCGCTCCGGTACGGGTTGAGCCCGATCGTCGTCATCCTCAACAACGCCGGGTACGTCACCGAGCGGCTGATGATCGACGGGCCCTTCAACGACGTGCTGCCGTGGGACTACACGCGGCTGCCGGAGCTCTTCGGCGGTGGGCGGTCGTTCCTGGTGGAGACGGAGGCCGATCTCGACCGGGCGCTGGTCGAGGTGGACGCCGACGCCGGGTCGCTGTGCATCCTCGACGTGCGGCTGGCGCCGACGGACGCCTCGCCGGCGCTGCGGCGGCTGGCCGCGCAGCTCGGGGCCGCCGCGGGCGGGAAGGCAGTGGTGGCGGAGGGCACGTCCGGAACGTCCGTGCGATGATCCCCTGCGACGGCGGGGCGGTGTGCGCCGCGTTGCAGGAGAGGGCGATCCGCATGGAGTTTGGTCATGCACCGGAGATCTGGCGGGATTTCCCGGAGCTCGTCCCCGGCGTGCTTGCCGCCAGCGGGCTCCATGATGACGCCTCGGTCGAACAGCGGGCGGAGCCGTACCTGGCGATCGCGCGAGAGCGGTTGGCGACGGCGACGGAGTCCGAGCTGCCCGAGATCCAGGCGTGGCGCCGCGCCTTCTCCCGCATGGGCCTGAAGCCGACGCAGTACCGCTGCGCGTCCGAGGCGCTGCTCCGCCGGTTCCGCAAGGAAGGCGCGCTGCCGCGCATCCACCCCCTGATCGACCTCTGCAACGCCCTGTCCCTGGCGTTCGCGGTTCCCGTGGCGGTCCTCGACGCCGACCACATCGCCGGGGGCATCGAGGTCCGGTATGCCGCCGGCAACGAACGCTACATGACCTTTGCCGGCGAGACCGAGCACCCGGAACCGGGCGAGGTGATCTTCGCGGACGCCGCCGGGGAGGCGCATGCGCGGCGGTGGACGAACCGGCAGAGCAGCCTCTCGGCGGTGCGACAGACGACCAACTCGGTGCTGATCGTGGCGGAAGCGCTGCACCCGTCGGCGGCCGATGACGTCCCGCGGCTCATCGACGCCCTCGCGGGTGAGCTCGCCGCGGCCTGGCCCACCGCGCCGCGAACCGCGGTACTGAGCGCCGGCGACCCACGCTTCGCGTTCTGAGACTCGCGTTTCGGGCACGTTTCAGGTACCGTAGCAGGGTGCCGCGGCGTCCTCTGGCCGCGTTCGCCTCCGTACCCACGTCAGAAACGAGCCCGATGTCCACGCCTTCCGGGCGGTCACGCGCGACCGTCAGCTACCGCAGTCTCCTCGCCACGCCGGGAGCCGCCATCTTCTTCCTCGCCTGCTTCCTCGGGCGCATCCCGCTGGCGATGCGCGCCCTCGGCTGCGTGCTGCTCGTCCAGCAGCTGACCGGCTCCTACGGGCTGGCCGGCGTCGTCGGCGCGACACAGACGCTGGTCGCCGCCTTTGCCTCGCCCCGGCTGGGCCGCATCGCCGACCGCTACGGCGAGCGGACGGTGCTGTTCTGGAGCATGGTGGTCCACGCGATCGGCATGCTGGCGCTGATCGGCGCGGCCTACGCGGAGGCCCCCGCCGTCGTCCTCCTGCTCGCGGCGGCCGTCCTCGGCGGCTCGGCGATGCCCTTCGGCTCGCTCAGCCGCGCCCGCTGGGTGGCGCTGCTCGGCAAGGGCCGCGCCCTCGAGCGCGCCTACGCGCTGGAGGCGATGGCCGACGAGGCGGGGTTCATCATCGGCCCGCTGCTCGTGGTGCCGCTCTCGGTGAGCGTCAACGCCGCCGCCGGCCTGCTCTGCTCGCTGGCGCTGACGGTGATCGGGACGCTCCTGCTCCTGCGCGGGACGGTGCCGGTGGCGGCGGACGAGCCGCCGGTGCGCGTCGCGCCCGCCGACGAGAAGCAGGACGGCCGGACGGTGATCGGCATCCCCGGCATCCAGGTCCTCGTCGCCTCGCTGCTCTTCCTCGGGATCATCTTCGGCTCGGTCGAGATCGTGCTCGTCGCCTTCGCGGAGCATCTCGGCACGCCCAACGCGGCCAGCGTGCTGGCTGCCCTCTTCGCGGCCGGCAGCCTGGTCGGCGCGATCGCCTATGGCGCGGTCCACTGGCAATCGCCGGTCGACCGGCGGCTGAAGCTCGCGATCTGGTGGATGGCGCTGGGAACGATCCCGATCCTCCTGGCGAACTCGATCCCGGCGATGGGCGTCGCCGTCTTCGTCTCCGGGCTGGCGATCTCGCCGGGGATGATCGCCGCCAACACCGTCGTCGAGACGCTGGCGCCGCCGCGGATGCTGACCGAGGCGTTCTCGTGGATCGGCTCCGCGCTCTCGACCGGCGCGGCGTTCGGTTCGATCGTCGCCGGGGTCGTGCTGGACGACATCGGCGTCCGCGGCGGGCAGGCGATCGGCCTCTTCGGCGGCGGGCTGGCGGCGCTGGTGGTCATCGTCTGGGCGCGGCACCTGCGCGCCGCGCCCCGGCCCGGCCAGATCGAGCCCTCCACCGCCTGAGCGGTGTCCGCGGGCGCCGAAAACTGCATACACTGTGCGATACTTCACGCGTGAGGAAGGCGGGCGCCCACCAGCGCCGGTCTAGGTCACGTCTAGCGATACGCCGGCCCCTTGCGCGGCCGGATACCTTCAACCCAAGCACCCCGGGAGCAGCCACGATGGTCTTCGACACAACGCTTGATTACGCCTTCTTCGAGGGAGAGATCGTTCCGTTCTCCGAGGCGAAGATCAGCATTGGGACCCACGCGCTGCAATACGGCACCGGCGCCTTCGCGGGCGTCCGAGGCTACAAGGCGGAGGACGGCTCGGCGATCAACATATTCCGCCTGCGCGAGCACGCCGCCCGCCTCCTGCGCTCCGCCAGGCTGCTGCGCATGGAGCTGCCGTACGACGTCGACTCGCTCTCCGCGCTGATGGTGCAGCTGACCGAGAAGAACGCGCCGACGACCGACGTCTATTTCCGCCCGTTCGTCTACAAGGCGTCCGTCCAGCTCACGCCGCGCCTCCAGAAGATGAAGGACGAGCTGGCAATCTACATGCTGCCGATGGGCGACTACCTCGACACCACGCGCGGCCAGAAGGCGATCGTCTCATCGTGGACGCGGGCCAACGACAACGCGATCCCGAGCCGCGGCAAGTTCACCGGCTCCTACATCAACTCCTCGTTCGCCAAGGACGAGGCCGAGGAGGCCGGCGCCGACGACGCGATCATGCTCAACGCCGACGGCAAGGTGGCCGAGGGCAGCTCGTGCAACCTCTTCATCGTCCGCGACGGCGTGCTGATCACGCCGCCAATCAGCAGCGACATCCTCGAGGGCATCACCCGCCGCACGATCCTGCAGCTGGCGCAGGAGGCCGGGATCCCGACCGAGCAGCGGGCGATCGACCGCTCCGAGCTCTACATCGTCGACGAGGCGTTCTTCTGCGGCACGGGCGTGCAGCTGGCGTGGATCGAGAAGATCGACGGCCGCACGATCGGCACGGGCACGCGGGGGCCGGTCGCCGCGCAGCTGAGCACGACGCTGTTCGACATCTTCCGCGCCCGCACGGACGCGCACCAGGACTGGCTGACGCCGGTGAAGATCTCCACGGCCGCCGCCGCGGCGCGATAAACGCAGTCGAACATCCAGAGAAACCAGAACGGGCGGGCCGCACGGCCCGCCCGCTGTCATGGATGGCGCCATCGGGCAGACATCAGAGCCTGCCCCTAAAGATCATCGTCGTACGGGCGATCTCCATGATCGCCCTCGCCTCGCCACCCCCTCATTCTGAGCGCAGCAAGGGCTCGCTCCGCTTCTCGCCTGCGGCTCGGCCGGTGAACCCTACGCGAAGCGGTGTTCATGATCGGGCCGCCGCGCTTTGGATACTCCACAAGCGACCTGCGCTCGGCCGGGAAGCGGCAGCGAGCCCTTGACGACGCTCGGGATGACGAGGCTTCGCCGGGACGGTTCGCTCACTCCCAGCCGGGCGTCCATTCCGGCGGCGTCTCGTACTCCGGGATGCCGCCCTCCCAGTCGATCGCCCGCCGGCTCAATGCCGGTGACCAGACCATCGTGGTCTGCATGTCCCCGTGCTCGCGGAGCCGCCGGAACACATCCTCCAGATGGGCGGTCGACGCGGCGACGACCTTCAGCATCGTGCAGTTCTCGCCGCTCACCTTGAGCACTTCGATGACTTCGGGATAGGTCGCGGGGCTCGTCGTCTTCAGCAGGCATCGGCCAGGCTCGCACCGCAGGTGGACGAGCGCCATCACCGGCAGCCCCACTCGGGCCGGATCGACCGCCGCGTGGTAGCCCGCGATGACCCCGGCGTCCTCCATCCGGCGCACCCGCTCGGCGACGGTCGGCGAGGAGAGGCCGACCCGCCGCGCCAGCTCGTTGAACGACAGCCGGGCATCGGCCTGCAGTTCCCGCAGGATCTTCCAGTCGAGGCTATCGAGATCCCTTTGCGAACGCGAAGCCATCGGCACGTTCTCCTTCCAAACGCACCTCCATCATAGCAATCCGGCTCCCAACGCCCATTCCGGCATGCCCCCTCGGTCACTACGCTGGGGACCAGGTGAACGACTGGCACACGAAAGGAACCGCACGCCATGATGGACGACCTTGCATACCTGATCGCGCAACGACGCACCGCCGATCGCGCCCGCGAGGCGCTCCCCGGCAGTCCCCTGCTGCCGGA
This sequence comes from Thermomicrobiales bacterium, assembly GCA_035540335.1. GTDB lineage: Bacteria > Chloroflexota > Chloroflexia > Thermomicrobiales > UBA6265 > UBA6265. The sequence continues at coordinate 7,648 of DATLHE010000066.1, forward strand.
CCACGTCAGGCCGCTCCGGCGCCGGCTCAGCGTCGCCCTGCGCCGTCTCGCCGATCGGCTGGAGCCGGTGCCCCACGCCGGCACCACGACCGGCGCCGAATGCCGATGAAGAGGCGAGTGTGGGGCAGCCCCAGAAGCGGCGACAAGGCGAGAAACCAGAACGGGCGGGCCGCATGGCCCGCCCGTTGTTGTGCGTGGCGCCACGGCGCAGGGGCCCGTACGTACCGAGGGGAATGCTGGCCGAGCCGCAGGCAGGGGCCTGCCAGACCGAAGGCCGCGATCCGCGTGTCACATCGGGACGCCGCCGTCGCTCGTCCCTGTAGCGCCGGGTCGTGTGCCGCGCCTGTAGCGACCCTTCAGGCCGGCGTGGGTAGCCGAGGTCGGCGACCTCTACCGGGCACCTACCGCACACGCCAATTTTGTTCACCGGCGGCACCGTGTGCGCCGATTATGTGGAGGAAGGGCGACTCCAGGTGTCACTGACTGCTTCCTGCTGCAGGCGCTCCAGACACCTGAGCAAGGCGTTGGGCTCGCCGAAGCTGCCAGCCTTTGTGATGATCCGTAGTGGCGGCACACGAGTCGCATACAGGGTGCCCCACGGCACGGCTGGTTGCACCTCACCGCCCAGTTCGATTGCCGTGGCGTCGAGCCTCTCCAGCACTGCGGCCGCGACGTGTCCTCCGGTCAGCACCAGCGACCCGACAGGGTGCTGTCGCGCGACGCGTGCGACCACGTCAGCAAGAGTGTCGGCGACATGGATGGTCCCCGCTGCGGACGGTGCACAACCCGCAGTGGTGAGGACCGCCGAACGGCCGGCGGAGACACACCTTCCGAGAGCGTTCACCACCGCGTCATTCGACAAATCCACCCCATCGAGCAGATCCTGCCCGGGCCGCACGACCGGTACATCCGCCTCCTCCAGCACCCCCACTTGGGCACTCGTCGCCGCGTGCTGGCTGGCAGCGACGACGAGCACAGGCCCGAGCGGAGGCGGATGTGAGGGCCGCGCCGTCGATCGCGATGGTGGCAAAACAGAGGCGAGTGCCCGTCCGAGGCCCGCCGATCCGGCCATCACCCTGAGCCCAGATTCCACGCAGCCGCGCGCGATCGTCTCCAGGTCTCGGTCCGTCTCTGCATCGGCAATGAGAATACCTCGCTCGGTCTCGGCGATCACCGACGCGACCGCTTGGCCCCCAGCGCGCACCGTAGCCAGCGAAATCGGCCAAACGGGCACGTCTTCGCATCCCGCAAAGACGGCTCGCAGGTCGGAGGTACCGGCGGCGGTGCCGAGTCCTGTACGCTCGATCGGCTCGCCCGCGATGAGCTGCCGCGAGTCTACCGTCGTCCGGGCCTGGCCCGGCAGGGCGGGCGCGACAAGAGTCTTCGTTTCACCGAGCGCACGCATGACGGCCACCAACTCATCGCGAGGATGGCCGCGCAGGGCCGAATCGATCTTCTTGTAGAGCAACACAGGGCGTGGGGAGGATCCGCCGTATCTCATGAGCCTTGCGATGCGCCGGTTGGTGTCGGCCGCGGTCGTCGCGTCCACGTCACGCGTGTCGGTCGAACGGACAACCACGCCATACTCGCCGCCGACCGTTTCACCGAACATGATGGCCGTGGCGAAGCCATGGGAGGCGAACGCGCCGGCCGCGTCCCCGGCACCCGTCAGGTCATCGGCGAGAATGGCGAGCGTCGTCATCTTCCACCTCAGGGGCGCGTTAGGCCGGTCGCCAATGTGTCTTGCGGGACGCGGCCAACTGGAGTGCCACGTCGATCGCCGCGAGCATGCTCGATTCGCTGGCGGTCCCGGTTCCGGCAATATCGAAGGCGGTACCATGGTCGACCGAGGTTCGCAGGATCGGCAGCCCGATGCTGACATTCACACCACTGTCAAAGGCCAACAACTTCATGGGAACGTGCCCCTGGTCGTGGTACATCGCCACGACGATGTCCCATTCCCCCTTGGTGGCACGCAGGAAGACGGTATCCGGCGGCTGCGGGTCGCTGACGTCCAGGCCCCGTGCGCGTGCCGCCACGATGGCCGGCATGATTTCGCGTGCCTCCTCATCGCCGAACAGCCCCGCTTCACTCGCGTGCGGGTTAAGGCCCGCGACCGCGATGCGCGGTTCGTCGATGCCCAAGGCGATGCAGGATTCGTGCGCGATCTCGATGACCTCTTCAACCCGCTGGCGCGTCACCCGCTTGATCGCCTCGACCAGCGCCACATGCGTGCTCACGTGCACCACGCGCAGCGATGGCCCGACGAGCAGCATACTCACCCGGTCCGCACGGGTTCGCTCCGCGAGCAACTCGGTGTGTCCCGCGTACGCATAACCGGCGGCATGCATGGCGGCCTTGTTGAGGGGCGCCGTGACGACGGCGTCGACCTTCCCCTCGAGGGCAAGGTCGCATGCGCGGAAGACATACTCCACCGCGGCTCTGCCGGCCTCGGCGCTTACCACGCCGACCGGGTAGCCGTCTGCCGGGGCCATGCCCGGGTCCAGCATTGTCACGGTGCCGGGCCGATACAGGCCGCGGCTCACATCGTCGATGATGTCATAGGTGAGTTGGGTCGCCCCAACCCATTTGGCGGCACGCTCGAGGGTCGATCGGTCGCCGATGACCAGCGGTCGGGCGCGGGAGCACACCTCACGGTGCGTCAGGGCCTTCAGCACAACCTCGGGCCCAATGCCGGCAGGATCTCCCATAGTGATGGCCAAGAGTGGTCGCTCGTCCGTACCCACGTCATCCTACCTTCCGCCCTGGAGAGGGCAACACCCGGCTCAGACGTGCTTGCTACGCGTGCGCGCCCAGGCCCGGCGTCTCGGGTAGCGGGTAGCAGCCGTCAACGAGCGTGATCGAGCCGTCCTCCGGCAGCAGCCCGGACTCCAGGAAGATCGCGTTCGGCAGCGCGGCGAGCACGTGGAGGTGCGCTCCCCCGCCGTGCGACGCATACGGGACGTCGAAGCTGCGCGCCGCCAGGCCGATCTCGAGACATTCGGTGAGACCACCGGCGCGCCGGATGTCGGGCTGCACGATGTCGACCGCGCGTCGCTCGAAGAGCTGGCGGAACTGTCCCAGCCCATAGTTGTTCTCGCCTGTCGCGATCGGAATCGCGAGCTCCCGGGCAAGGAACGCCAGGCCGTCGATGTTGTCGGCGCGAATCGGCTCCTCGAACCAGTAGCACCCCATCTCCTCGAACACCCGGCCCCGCGTCAGCGCCTCCTGGACGCTGAGCGCCTGGTTGGCGTCGACCATGAGGAGGTGGCCGCTGTCCATCACGCCGCGGACGGCTTCGATCCGGGCGATGTCCTCGTCGAGCGTCTCCGCGCCGACCTTCATCTTGATGCCGCGGAATCCCTGCTCGAGCGCCTGGGTCACGATGCGCTTCAGTGTCTCCACGTCGTAGTTCAGCCACCCGACCATGGCATACGTCGGCACCTTGTCCCGGTAGGCGCCGAGCAACCGCCAGACCGGCTGCCGCAGCGCCTTGCCGACGGCATCCCACAGGGCCAGGTCAATCCCGGCGATGCCGAACAGGGCAAGCCCGACGGAGCCGTGATAGTCCGTCTCCTTCCAGAGCTTGTCGCGGATGCCGCGGATCAGGAAGGCGTCTTCGCCGACGACCTCCGGGGCAAGCTCCTCGTTGATCAGCTTCGCCAGCACGCCCGGCGCGGCCGCGCCGCGGCCGAAGTAGACGCTGCTCCTCCCGCAGACTCCCTCCTCCGTCTCGATTTCGATCGTGCAGGTGCCGCTCGTGTCCAGCCATTGCAGCGCGTCCTGCATCGGCCGCTCGCGCCGCCGCACGTCTGACGTGGCCTCGACCTTCGTGATCTTCATCCCCAACCCTCACACGTGATTGCGTCGACGTGGCCCCGGGCGGCAATCCAAGCCCGGGGCCGTGCTCGCCGTGCCCTACATCTCGCCCGCCAGCGCGGCTTCGACGTCCGCCCGCAGCGACGTGAGCACCTCTTCGGCGCTCTTCTCGCAATTGAAGATCAGATCGAGCTGCGGGCGATAGATCTGGCGCGCGCGCTCGATATGCTCGCTGAAGTTCTCGTTCGTCGAGTGCTGCACCGCTTCCGTCACGAGCGCGATGTGCTCGGGCGTGCCGTCCAGCGCCTGCAGCGATGCGGCGGCCTCCTTGTGAGCGGGTACCCACACCCCTGCCTCGGCGAAGATGCGGCCGCCTTCGACCCCGCCCAGGAACTTCAGCAGCTCCCATGCGGCGTCGGGGTTCCCGGCGCTCTTGGGAATGCAGAAGTCGATCAACGTGGCGATGGTCGTCTGGCTCACGTTCGCCGGCACCGGGGCGACATCCCACGTGAACTCGCTGACGTTGTTGCGGAAGTACGCGGCGGTGCCGAAGGTCCGCTCGATCATCCCGACCCGGCCACTCGCGAAGAGCTGGTTGCCGGCCTGGTCCTGCTGAAGCTGCGACCACGGCGGCTGGACCTCATGGACACACGCGAGGTCGGTGATCCACTGGATGCCCTCGATCGCCGCCGGGTTCGCGAGCGTGAACTCGGTGCCGTCCTCGGAGTAGATGCCCGTGGGCTCTCCGTTGTTGACGGTGTAGACGGTCTCGCTGCTCGTGTCGTCGTAGACGAGCGCGCCCCACCGCTGCTGGCCGGCATCGGTCAGCTGCTTCGCCGTCTCCAGGAAGTCGTCCCATGTCCAGCCCTTGTCCGTCCACGTGCCTGGCGGACGGGTGACGCCCGCCTCCTCGAACATCGAGACGTTGTAGAAGATCATCGCCGGCTGCGTTCCCAGGGTCCACGCCATGTGTGTCCCATCCGGCTGGATCGGGAAGCGATACGGATGCTCGTTGTACTCGTCCGGGTTGATCCCCGACTGCTCGATATACGGGTTGAGGTCGAGGATTTGCCCGGTGAGGGAGTAGCCGCGGACGAAGTCATCGTTGATCCGCATGACATCGGGGGGCGAGCCGGACGCGATAAGCGTCCGCATCTTGGTTTCGTATTCCCCCGTTGGCGTGGGCTGGACGTTGACCGTGATGCCCGTCTGCTCCTGAAAGGTGTTGAGCGCCGTCTCGAGGGGCGTATCCGCCACCGTGTCCCAGTTCATGAAGGAGATCTCGCCGTCGCCTTGGAACGCGATGACCGCGGGGACCGCGAATCGGCTGCTTGCCGCGGCGCCCGCGACGGCGGCCATGCCGCCCTTGGCGATCGTTCGTCGCGAGATTCCGTTGCGCTGACCGGCCATGCTGCTTTCCCTCCGTGGTGTGCGGGGATGCTCCCCTCGTCGTCACAGCGAAGAGACCCGTTTCTCGGCCTTGTCGTAATAGGACGGCAAGATCGAGATTCCCCAACCCGGGGCATCGTTCACCGAGACGCTCCCTCCTTTCACCTCGAGCGCAGGCTCGTAGATCTCCTTCGCCCATCCCTGGTTCGGCTCGATGCTCCACTCCTGATACTGGGTGCAGGCCGGCATCGCCGCGGCGAAGTGCAGCGTGAAGACCTGGAGCAACGACTGGTTCGCGCAGTGCGGCGTGCACGGAATGCCCGCCGCCTCTGCCATGAAGGCGACCTTCCGCGCCGGGGTGATGCCGCCGATGTACCCGATATCGGGCTGCACGATGTCGACCGCGCGCATGGCGATCATGCGGTGGAACTGGTTCAGGCTGTAGTCCTGCTCTCCGCCCGCGACCGGGATGTCGAGCGCGGCGGCCACCTCGGCGGTGTTCTCGATCTCCGTGAACGGGCAGGGCTCCTCGAAGTGGAAATAGTTGTACTCCTCGAGGAGCCTTCCCACCTGGATGGCCTTTGCGGGCGTATAGCCACCGTTGCCGTCGGCATGGATGTCGATGTCGGGGCCAAGTCGCTCGCGCATCAGCGGAATCAGCCGCTCCGTGCGCCCGGGGATGGCATCCACATCGCGCCCCATCATGTCCCCGACCTTGATCTTCGCGCAGCGGAAGCCTCGCTCCTCCACCGCCTGGGCGACCCGTTCGGCCTCCTCCTCGGGCGTCGTCTCGCGCCGCATGCTGGACGCGTACATCGGAATCTCGGTTCGATCCGCCCCGCCGAGCAGCCGGTAGACCGGCTGGCCCGCGCACCTCGCATTGCGGTCCCACAGGGCCGTGTCGATACCGCAGAGCGCCCGGTGGACAAACGATCCCGGGAACTTGTGGGTCCGGCGGAGGCACTCCTCGCCGATCCGCTCGAGATCCCAGGGATTCCGCCCCAGGAAGAACGGCGCGACCATCTTGTGGAGCACGTCCACCGTGATGTCCGCGCCGTACGGCGCCGTCTGGCCGATCCCCTCGGCACCGTCGTCGGTGCGCACCCGGACGATGGCCTGCTGTGGTGCCAGGTAGGTTTCGATCTGCACGATCTTCGTCATCTCGTTGCTCGCCTCCAGACCTGCGTGAGAGCCCCGACCGGTCCCGATCACGGCGTCCCTGGATCCCTCGTGGCTCACCTCCTTGCGGCTCGGCCCGAACCTGGTGGCGGGCAGGGGAGCCCGATCACCCCTTCAGCCCCGTCATCGTGATGCCGCGGATGAAGTACTTCTGGGAGCTGATGAACAGCACGATGACGGGGACAACCGTGATGGTGGCCCCGGCCATGAGCAGGCTCGTCTGGGTGAAGAACTCGCCGCGGTAGAGTGCCAGCGCGACCGGGAGCGTCTGCTTGTCGACCGAGTTGATAAAGATGAGCGGGCCGAAAAGGTCGTTCCACGACTCGAGGAAGGTGAAGACCCCGACCGCGGCCAACCCGGGCTTGACCTGCGGCAGCATGATGTTCCAGTAGATGCGGAAGGCCGATGCCCCATCCAGCTTCGCCGCGTCCTCGAGATCCCGCGGCAGCGTCTTGAAGAATTGCCGGAGCAGGAACGTGCCGATGACCGGGGTCAGGACGCGCGGGACCCAGAGCGGGTAGTGCGTGTCGATCCAGCCGATGTTGCGGTACAGGATGTACTGGGGAATCAGGTAGACGATGCTCGGGATCATGGCGGTCGACAGCAAGAGCGAAAACGCCAGGTCGCGGCCGTCGAACTCGAGCCGGGCAAAGCCGTAGGCCGCCATCGACGACACGAGCAGCAGGCCGACCACGTTGAGCACGGCGAGATACCCACTGTTCCACATGAACGGCTTGATCGTCTCGAAGACCGTGGCGTAGTTCCCCCACTGCGGCGTCGACGGCAGGAACGTGGGCGGAATGGACAACACCTCCGCCTCACGCTTGAGCGACGTCCCGATCATCCAGACCAGGGGCAGCGCGAAGACCACGGCCAGCGCCGTCATCACCACGTACGCCACGCCAATGGTGATGACGGACCGGACCCGCCTCACGGTGGCCGACCTGCCCTCGTTGACGTCAGTCCGGATCATGGTCTTGGAGTTCGATGTTGCCATAGTGCCCACCCACCTCCTCGACGCGCGTCGGCCCACGCGTCATGTGCGGTCTACTCGTAGAACACCCAGCGCTTCTGCAGCTTCCACTGCACGAAAGTCACGACCGCGATGATGGCGAAGAGAATCCAGGCCATCGCCGACGCGTAGCCCATGCGACCGAACGCGAACGCGTTCTGGTACAGGTAGTAGATGTAGACGCTGGTGGCGTTCGCGGGGCCGCCCTGGGTCATCACGTAGATGATCCCGAAGACCTGGAACGACGAGATGAACTGGGTGATCAGGAGAAAGAACAGGGTCGGCGTCAGGAGCGGGATCGTGATCTTCCGGAACTGGTTCCACTGGGAGGCGCCGTCGATCCTGGCCGCCTCGTAGAGCTCGTGCGGGATGCCCTGCAAGCCGGCCAGCAGGATCACCATCGGGTAGCCGACCCCCTGCCAGACGCTGACCATGATGACCGCCGGCATCGCCCACGTCGTGCTCGACAGCCAGGCCGGCCCCTCGATGCCGATCCGCGAGAGCATTGAGTTGAGCACGCCGTTCTGCGGTTGATAGATCCAGAACCAGACGACCGAGATGGCGACGACGTTGGACACCGCGGGAATGAAATAGGCCGTCCGGAAGATGGAGATGCCGGGAAGGTTGAGGTTACAAAGCAGCGCCAGCATCAGCGCGATCACGATGGTCAGTGGGATGTGCCCGAGCGTGAAGACGATCGTGTTCCTCAGCGTCTCGCGAAAGAACGTGTCCTCCACCACCAGCCGGCGGAAGTTCCCGATCCCGGTGAATTCGGGCGGATTCATTCCGTCCCAGGTCGTCAGGGACGCATACATCGATACGAGGATGGGGACAAACTGGAAGGCGAGAATGCCAAGGATGGCTGGACCAATGAAGATCCAGCCCTCGATATTGCGCCGACCACGTTGCGATAACCGAAGCATCTCCGTACCTCTCCTGCGTCCCCGGCGGAAAAACCGGGACGCGAGGCGCCGGGCTACTGCTCGCCGGCGAGCGCGCGCTCGACGTGCTCCTTGAGCGGCGGGAGGACATCGGCGGCACCCTGCTCGCAGTTGTAGACGAGGTCGAGCTGCGGCCGATAAATCTGCTCCGCCTGCTCCTGGTAGGTCGACGGGCTGACGCTGCTCTGGTGCGCGGCGGCCTCGGTGAAGAGCTTGATGGTGGCGGGGGCGGCGTCGCCCGGTGAGATCAGCTCGGCCGACGACGGCAGGATGGGGATGAAGTAGCCGTTCTCGGCGAAGATGTTGCCACCCGCCTCACTGCTCAGGTAGGTCAGCAGCTGCCAGGCGGCCTCCTTGTTCTTGGCATCCTTGGGGATGCAGAAGACGATGAGGCTGCCCTCCTGCTTCTGGGCCTCCCGGGCCGGCACCGGCGCGACGTCCCACGTGAAGTCGGCGACGTTGTCACGGAAATACGGCACGAGCCCAAATGCCCCGAAGAGCATGCCAACCCGGCCGCTGGCGAAGAGCTGCTGGCGCGCCTGGCTCTGCTGCAGCTGCGACCACGGCGGCTGCACCTCATGCACGCAGGTCAGGTCCGTGACCCACTGCACGGCCTCGACGCCCTTGTCGCTGGCGAGCGTGAACTCCATACCGTCCGGGGAATAGATGCCGCCCTCAAGGCCGTTGTTCACCGAGAACGTCTGCTCGTACGCGTTGTCCCCGTAAACGAGCGCCCCCCAACGCTGGGACCCGGCGTCCGCCAGCTGCTTCGCCGTTTCGAGGAAGTCGTCCCAGGTCCACCCCTCGCCGGTCCACGTGCTGGGCGGCTTGGCGACCCCCAATTCCTCGAACATCGAGGCGTTGTAGAAGATGACGCGGGGCTGTGCGCCGACAACCCATGCGGGACGGGTCCCGTCGGCCTGGACGGGAAATTCGTAGAGCGGCTCGGTGAACTGGCTGGTGTCGATGCCCGAGCTCTCGAGGAACTCGGTGAGATCGTGCAGCTGGTTCGCCTCCGCGAACCCGCGCACCAGGTCATCGTCGATGCGCATCACGTCGGGAGGGGATCCGGACGCGAGCAGCGTGCGCATCTTCGTCGTGTAGTCATCCGTGGGAGCGGGCTGCACCTTGACCGTGATTCCGGTCTCGTCCTGGAAGGCGTTCAGGGCCATCTCGAGCGGCGTGCCCGCCACGACGTCCCAGTTCATGAACGACAGCTCATCGTTCTGTCTGGCGTACGTCGGGCCGGTGCCAGCCCGGGCCATCGCGAGCGTCGCCGCCGCGGTGACCCCGCTCTTCGCAAGGGTTCGGCGCGTAATTCCCCGTCCTCGTGTCGCGGACATGACGTGACCTCCTGCCATCGGTTCGTCCCTCACATGGATGACGGATCAATCCGGGCCACACCTCCTTGTCATAGGGATCACACCGCTGCGTGGGTGCGCTCCACGAGCGCCACGTTGCCCTTCCCGCGCGCCGCTGCGCGGGCCGACTAGGCACAATGCCCCGGTCGCGTGGCGATGTAAAAACCTGGTATCTACACGAGACGTGCGCTTGTCGTTGCGTTCGGGGGAGTCTATGGAAACGATTCCATGCTGTCAATAGTATTTTGCGGATTGGATCGCACCCGTCACCGGGCGGGACGATGCACGCACCGGTCATCGCCTGTGCGCGCCTCGCCGACGGCGATTCTCGGAATGATTGCGACCGGTCGAAACGCGATGTGGCCCCGTAGCGCCGGCTCTGCACCTGCGGCCGCAGCTGCGGGCGGTGGCCGGCGTTGTGGTTCCTGAACGCAGGGTGTCGCTGGAGGAGCGGCCCCGATACCGGTAGCCCCGGGTCTTGTACCCAGGGTTGCGGGCACACGCGCGGCGTCCCTCTGGAAAGCGCGGATCGCGACCTACGGGCGCCGCGTCCGGTAGCCTCAGCCCTGGGTGGCCGAGGACGACGCCGGCCTGAAGGGTCGCCACAGGTGCGGCACACGAGGCCCGGCGCTACTCGCCCTTCGCCTGGTCGATGTAGGACTGAAGCTGGGAGACGTCGAGCTCGCCGAGGACGGTGGCGGAGATGTTGCCCTCGGGGTCGATGAAGTAGGTCGCGGGGTAGCCGTAGATGCCGTAATCGGTCGCGATCTGGCCGTAGCCGGCGGTGCCGCCCTCGGTGTCGCGCCCGATCGGGTAGGTGATGCCGAACTCCTCGGCAAACGCGTGGGCCTCGTCGTCCTTGTCGGTCTTGGCGCCGACGCCGACGAAGACGACGTCACTGGACGCCCGCGACGCCTCCTGGAAGGCCGGCATCTCCTTGCGGCAGGGGTCGCACCACGACGCCCAGAAGTTGACCACGACGACCTGCCCGTGGTGATCGGCCAGGTTGAAGGTGCCGCCGTCGAAGGTCGCCATCGAGAAGGTCGCCGCCGGGCGGCGCTCGGTGGCCCCGCCATTGTCATCCCCGCCGAGCGCCGAGGCGATGCCGATCGCGGCGATGACGGCGATCAGCAGCGCGCCGAGCAGGTACGACGACTTCCGCTCGTTGGGACCGTAGCCGATGCGACCGCGCTCATCCTGGTCGTCGTCGCGGTCGGCGAGCGTCGACGCGCCCGCGACGTCGTCGTCGGGCTCGGCGGAGGGGGTGACGGAGGTGGGCTCGGGCATGGACGACGTGCTCACGGGAGAGACTCGATCGCCGACTGGACCTTCTGCTGGAGGTCCGCGTCGCCGCCGACGAGGACGGCGATGATGTTGCTCTTCTGGTAGACG
>DATLHE010000067.1:0-18130 GCA_035540335.1 Thermomicrobiales bacterium
GGCGTGATCCGCTCCGACCAGCCGAGCGCGCGGGCGTGGCTCTCGAACAGCTGCACCGCCTCCGACTCGGACAAAGGATGGAGCACGAACGCCGTCTCCGCGGCGAGGCCGAGCCAGGCGCGCGACGTGATCAGGATCTGCGCCTCCGGGGCGCACGCCAGCCAGCGCTCGACCGCGTCGCGCACGACCTCGGCCAGGTGCTCGGCGTTGTCGAGGATGAGCAGGAGCGGCCGGTCGCCGATGACGTCGATGATGAGCGTCTCCAGCGGCATCGCGCCGACCTGGCTGATGCCGAGGCAGCGGGCGATCGCGGGGAGGATGGCGTCGGCGTCCGGCGCGTTGGCGAGGAAGATGATGTGCGCCCGCTCGAAGCGCACGCGGTCGACGTCCTGGAGGATCTGGAACGCGAGGCGGGTCTTGCCGACCCCGCCAGGGCCGATCAGGGTAACGAGGCGGACGTCCGGCCGCGCGAGGAGGTCGGTGATCCTGGCGAGCTCCTCCGCCCGCCCCACGAGCGACGTGGCCGGCATGACGGTCTGTTGATTCTCGAAGGCGACGGACTGCATGGGGAGCCTCAGCGACGCGGGGCACCGGTCGAAACCCGATTGACTTCCCAGTATAGGCCGGGATCACGGCGAAATGTGCGCTCGTGACCTGCCCGTACGTGCAGCCACGTTCCGTCGCGGCAGGGGTGGCCGCCTGCTCCAGTAGCCCCGGGCTGCAATGCCCGGGGTCGTCTCCCGTGGGGAAGGTGGACTTGTGCCCGGCGTGTCGTCCTCGCCGCACGGCGAGAGTTCCCCTAACGACCAGCGGCGAACGGCCAAGAAGCATGCCACGGCTTTGCACATATTCAAGTCGTAATTAAGAGGGTAGACAACCGGCGATGGACCTCGTAATGCTAGGTGTAAGGGCCGATCGCGCAGTTCATGAAGGGAAGGACGCGATGACGAGCATTCGAGAGCGGGTATGTCCGCCGAGCGGCAGGCACGCGCAAGTGAGCGGATCGAGCACGTTTTCGCCTTTGTGCAGGATGTTCTCGATGACCCCTCAACCCTTAATCGCATTCCGGACAAGTCGACCATCGACCTGACGCCTCTGGAACGCAAGGATCCTAACGCGAGCTACGCCACCGAAACCCGGCGGTTTGCGATGACGGTGAAGCGATCGTTTGAGCCGTCCACGACGCGGCCACGCGGCGGTGCGAAACGGTGGGTCATGCACGGCAGGGTGGCGAAGAAGGCAACCGGCAATCTGGTCTACGCAAGACGCGCAAGCGGCCATCCCATGCGGGACGATGCGCAGACGGGCGTGGTTGTCCATCCCAGAGAGCGCTCCGCCTAATCCGGCAAGCACGGCATACGAGGCGGGAATTCAGGAGCAGAAGGCCCAATGGGCCGCCAGGCGTGAGCCATGAGCGCTCGGCTGGCAGCCTTTTGCGTTGCCACGGCGCGATGACCCGGTGCGTAGTTGCGACCGGTCCGTTGTATACACTTCCCCCTGTCTGATGAAACCGCCATGCGAAAGGATGCCTGCCCCATGTCGTCCGCTCCACCGCTCGTCGATTGGCAGAACCCGGCCGTCACCCACCGCCACCGCGAGGCGCCGCGCCCGCTGCTGATCCCCTACGCCGACGACGCCACCGCCCTGCGCGGCGACCGCACGCGCTCCCCCTGGTACCGCTCCCTCAACGGCCAGTGGCGCTTCCATTACGCCACGTCCGTCGCCCTCGTGCCGGCCGCCGCCGCCGCGCCGGACCTCGATGACGCCGCCTGGGACACCCTTCCGGTGCCGTCCGTCTGGCAGATGCACGGTTACGGCACGCCGAATTACACGAACGTCGCCTACCCCTTCCCCGTCGACCCGCCCCACGTGCCGGATCACCCGGTCGGCTGCTATCGCCACGCGTTCACGGTGCCGGCGAGCTGGGATGGCCGCCGCATCCGCCTCACGTTCGACGGCGTCTGCTCGGCGTTCACCGTCTGGCTCAACGGCACCGAGGTCGGCTTCTCCAAGGGCAGCCACATGCCCGCCGAGTTCGACATCACGGACGCGCTCGTGCCGGACACAAACACCCTCGCCGTCCAGGTCCACCAGTGGTCCGACGCCAGCTACGTCGAGGACCAGGACATGTGGCGCTTCAACGGCATCTTTCGCGACGTCTGGCTCGCCGCGCTGCCACAGGCTCACGTCCACGATGTCGCCACGCGCACCGCGCTGGCGGACGACTTCTCCTCCGCCACGCTGACGATCGACGTCACCACGCGCGGCGAGGCGGAGTCGATCGATGTTTCCCTGTTCGATCCGGACGGCGGCGAGGTCGGCTCCGCGACCTTCGCGCCGGAGGGCGAGCATCTGAGTGCCGAGATTCCCTTCGCATTCCCCCGGCTCTGGTCGGCGGAGACGCCGAACTGCTACACGCTGCTCGTCCGCAACCGGTCGCTCACCGGCGAGGTGCTCGAGGTCCAGCGGCAGACGGTCGGCTTCCGCACGGTCGAGATCCACGATCAGCAACTCTGGGTTAACGGCGTCTCGATCAAGATCCAGGGCGTCAACCGCCACGACGACCACCCCGACTTCGGGTACGCCGTGCCCTACGACGCGATGGAGCGCGACGTGCTGCTCATGAAGCAGCACAACGTCAACACCGTCCGCACCTCGCACTACCCCAACGACTCGCGCTTCTACGAGCTCTGCAACCGCCACGGTCTCTACGTCATCGACGAGACCGACCTGGAGACGCATGGCCTCGGCATCGTCGGCATCTGGTCGCAGTTGTCCGACGATCCGGCCTGGACCCTGGCGTATCTGGATCGCCTGACGCGCATGGTCGAGCGCGACAAGAACCACCCGTCGGTCATCATGTGGTCGCTGGGCAACGAGTCAGGCTACGGCCGCAACCAGGATGCGATGTACGCCTGGCTGAAGGAGCATGATCCCTCGCGGCCGGTCCATTTCGAGACCGAGCTGGACCGTCAGGAGCCCTCGGCGGCGACCGACATGCTGAGCGTGATGTACCCGCCGGTCGCCGAGGTCATCCGCCAGGGCGCGAAGGATGAGCCGAAACCCTATTTCCTCTGCGAGTACGCTCACGCGATGGGCAACGGTCCCGGCAGCCTCAAGGAGTACTGGGAGGCCATCCGCAGCTCGCCGCGCCTCATCGGCGGCTGCGTCTGGGAGTGGTCCGACCACGGCGTCCGCCAGTTCACGGACGACGGCGTCGAGTACTTCGCCTACGGTGGCGATTTCGGCGACTACCCGAACGACGGCACGTTCTGCATCGACGGCCTGACCTCGCCCGACCGTGAGCCGCACCCGAGCCTGATCGAGCTGAAGAAGGTCTACGAGCCGATCGCGTTCGAGCTCGTCGACGGGGTGACGAGCACCGTCCGCCTCACCAACCGCTGGTACTTCAGCGACCTCAGCGCGCTGGCGTTGCGCTGGGAGCTCACCGTGAGGGGCGAGCGCGTCGCCGGCGGCACGCTGGACGCCGCCGACCTCGGCCCCGGTCATTCACACGAGCTGACGATCGACGCCGTCGCCGCGCATGCAGGGAGTGAGGATGTCTGGCTCGACCTCGTCGCGACCCTCGCGGGGAACGCCGCGTGGGCGCCGGCCGGGCACGAGGTCGCCCATTGCCAACTCGCGATCGTCGCGCCCACGAGCGCCGGGATCGAATCACTGCCGGACGGCAGGGCGACGATCGAGGAGAATGACCGGGCGATCGTCGTCACCACCGAGCGGGGCACGGTCACGATCGAACGCACGGCCGGCACGATCACGAGCTGGAACGTCAACGGGCAGGAGCTGATCATCGCCGGGCCGCGACTGGACCTCTTCCGGGCGCCGACCGACAACGACAAGTACATGTGGGAAGCGTGGGCGAAGGCCCGCCTCGACCACCTGGCGCACGACGTCCGCTCCTGTGCGGTGGCGGCGGCGTCGGAGACGTGCGTCACCGTCGAGGTGCGCTCGAAGCTCGGCTCGCCGGTGCTGATCCCCGCGTTCGACGTCACGACCCGGTTCGCCATCGCCGGCTCCGGCGACGTCGCGGTGACGACGGAGGCCACCCCGGCCGCGTGGATCACGAAGCTGGAGACGCTGCCGCGTGTCGGGCTGACGCTGGAGCTGCCCGGGACGTTCGAGCACGTCACCTGGCGCGGCCTCGGCCCGCACGAGAACTACCCGGACCGCGCGGCGAGCGCGACGTACGACACGTGGTCGAGCGCCGTGTCGGACATGCCCGTGCCCTATGTCCACCCGCAGGACACCGGCAACCGTGGCGGCGCGCACTGGGTGGTCGTCGAGCCCGCGCACGGCGCCGGCCTGCTGGCGTGGTCGGACGAGGGGATGGCGATCAAGGCGCTGCCATACACCGCGCATCAGCTCGCCCACGCGACGCATACGTACGAGCTCGAGCCCGGCCCGACGACGGTGCTCTCGCTGGACCACCAGGTCGCCGGCCTGGGCTCCTCCATCTGCGGCCCGCGGCCGATGGACCAGTACCTGATCCCGGCAGGTCCGGTGTCGTTCACGATCAACTTGCGCCCCGTCGCGGCGGGCACGACGGTGTCGTAAACGTCACCAGTAGCCCCGGGCTGTAATGCCCGGGGTACGTTGGAATTGGCGAAGCACCATATGGCCCTACGGGCCATCGGGCCGACATTCCTTCGGAAGTACGGCCCCTACGACCGTGAACGCCCGTTTCGTTGTCGTAGGGGCTGACCTCGGAGAGTGTCGGCCCGCGCGGCCGAAGGTCGCGATCAGCGCCCCGTGCTCGACTCCCCGAGCAGCCGGATCGCGAGGAGAAACACCACCGACGTCCCGAGCAGCAGCGTCGAGAGGACCAGCGCCGCCGGCAGGTCGCCCGCGCCGAAGCGCTCGTAGATCGCCAGCGGCATCGTCTGCGTCACGCCCTTGCGGTTCCCGGCGAACATGATCGTCGCCCCGAACTCGCCCAGCGCTCGCGCCCACGCCAGCACCGCCCCGGCGATCAGGCTTGTCCGCGCCAGCGGCAGCGTGACGCGGAAGAAGACCCGGTGCGGCGGCGCCCCGAGGTCGGCGGCGGCCTCCTCCAGCCGGTGCTCGACGCGGAGGAAGCCCGCCCGCGCGGTGCGGATGTAGAACGGCGCCGAGACGAAGATCTGCGCGATCACCACCGCCGTGGTCGAGAAGCTGACCGAGACGCCGAGCCCCGCCAGCGTCCCGCCGAGGACGCCGTTGCGCCCGAACGCCGTCAGCAGCGCGATGCCCGCGACCGCCGGCGGCAGGATGATCGGCAGATCGACCACCGCGTCAGCCACCTTCAGCCACCGCGAGCGCCCGCGCGCCAGCACGAACGCGATCGGCGTGCCGAGCGCGACGATCACGACGAGCGCCAGCAGCGACGTCGTCAGGCTGAGCTGAAGCGCCTCCCGCAGCGCGTCGCGCGTCTGCGGCCGGCTCAGCGCCGCGCCGGCGTGGAGCGCCCGCCAGACGAGCGCGACCGTCGGCAGCGTCAGCAGCGCCAGCCCGAGCGCGGTCAGCGCCAGCAGCGACCAGCGGAAGAGGTGATGACTGGATGGGGACGCGGCGGTCGTGTCGCGAATGGGATGGTCCTCGGCATGTTGGGGCCGACGCTCATGTCCGCCCTCCTTCCCGTCGTAGCCGCGCACCCCGAAGGGTGTGCGCTTGAGGGCCGCCACGAGGGCGGCCCGTACGGGTGATCATGTTGTCGACCTGTGGATGATACTCGCTACGGTTCAGGAAACCGGCGAGAACCCGTAGTCGGCAAGCACCGCCTGCCCGTCGTCGCCCAGCACGTAGGCGATGAACGCGTTGGCGAGCTCCACGTTGCCCCCGGCGACAGGCGCGATCGGGTAGAGCGCGGTCGTCGGCACGCTCGCCGGGAACTCGACCACGTGGAGCGCCTGCCCCGCTTGCCGGGCGGCCTCGGCGTCGCTGGCGTAGACGATGCCGGCGTCCGCCTCGCCGAGCTGGACCTTCGCCAGCACGCTGCGGACGTCCGGCTCCTCGGAGACGATGTTGGCATCGACGGCGTCGAGGAATCCGTCCGGCGCGTCGCCGTCCGTGACGTAGTCGCAGAGCGCCTGGCGGGCGTACGCCCCGGCCGGGACGTCCGCGCCGGCGACGACGAGCTTGAGATCACCCTGCGCCAGATCGTCGAGTGACTCGACGCCGGCCGGGTTGTCCTCCGGCGTGACGATCACGAGCCGGTTGCCCGTGAAGGGCAGCGGCGTGCCGTCGATCAGGCCGCTTTCAACCGCCGTCTGCATCGTCGAGGTGTTGGCGGTGGCCAGCACGTCGGCCCTTGCCCCCTCCTGCAGCTGGGTGACGAGCGTCTGCGACCCGGCCGTCTCGATCACGATGTCCAGCCCCGGATGCGCCTCCTCCAGCGTCGCCTCCATCTCCGCGAAGGCGTCGGTCAGCGACGCGGCGGCGAAGATCGTCAGCGTGCCGCCGTCCTCGGGGAACGTCGCGTCCGGAATGGCCGGCGCCGGGGTCGCCGCGGGGGAGGTGGGCGATGTCGCCGGCACGTCGCAGGCGATCTGCGCGGAGGCCCGGTGGACGCCGAGCGGCAGCGCGGCGAGCAGCAGCGCGATGGTCACGAGCACCGGACGGAGCGACGAGACGAACCGGTTTCGCATCGGGAACCCTCTCCTTAGCGGCCACCTAGTCAATAGTTGAATAGCTGGGGCCATAGTACACGGAATCGGGGCGATGCGTGGAGCTGGCTCGGTTGCTGGCTCCATATGTTGCGGGCAGGCTCCGCCACGTGAGCGGGAAGGGCTCACGTGGCGGGGTACATCCGAGAGCGACGCAGGGGACGTCAGTGCCGGCGGTCTCGCCGGGCCGACGGGGTGGCGACCTCGTCGGCGGTGTTGAAGACGTCAGGTCGCGGGTCAGGACTGGTAAAGCCGTCATGGTTGGGCATCACCACCTGCGGCAGCGTCTGCGCGTCCATGACCGCGTCCTCGGGCACGATCCCGTTCAGGTAGAGGACGTAGGCGGTCAGCGCGTAGACCTCGTCCGGCGTGAGCGATTGGGGCGCATCGGCCGGCATGGCGCGGTGGATGTAGTCATACAGGACGGGTGCGTACGGCCAGAAGCTGCCGACCGTCTTGACCGGCTGGTCGGTGTCGAGCGTGCCCTGCCCGCCGACGAGTGGCGGGGCCGTGTCGGTGCCCTCGCCCTTGGGCCCGTGGTGCTTGGCGCCGATCCGGTCGTAGAGCGCCTTCCCATCCTGGACGCTTCCGCTGCCCGGCGGCAGGCCCAGCCCGTCCGATCGCACGTCGATATCCCAGCCGGCGATCTCCTCGTCGCTGGCCGGCTGGCCAAAGCCGAACGGCGACTCATGCGTAGACATTGGTCACCTCCCCGTTGGCGGCGATCGCCCAGGTCGTGATCCCGTTGTAGTGGTAGAAGGAGTTGACTCCGCGGGCCTCGACCAGCTGCGCCAGGGTGGGTTGGACATAACCCGTCTCGTCGATCGCCCGGCTCTGGAGCCGGGTGGGCTGGCCGTCCCAGGTCCACGGCAGGCGGAAGCGGGTCCACGCGATCGGCAGGACAGGCTCCTGCAGCGTCGCCTCGGTCCACGTCTTGCCGCCGTCGGTCGACACGTCGACGCGCGTGATCTTGCCGTTCCCCGACCAGGCCAGTCCCGTGATCTCCATGAAGCCGGGGCCCGCAAGCGTCTGCCCGCCGGACGGGGACGTGATGACCGACTTCGCCTCCATCACGAAGGTGAATTCCCGGGCGATGCCATCGGGCATCAGGTCGGAGTAGTGGGACGTCTCCTGCCGGGTGTGCCAGGGGAGGTCTCCGACCTCGAGGCGACGCAGCCACTTGACGTTCATGTTGCCCTCGAACCCCGGCAGCAACAGGCGTACGGGGTAGCCCTGGGAGGGCCGCAACGCCTCGCCGTTGGCGGCATAGGCCAGCAGCCCATCCGTCATCGCCTTCTCGACCGGGATGCTGCGGCTGTGTCCCGCCGCGTCGGCTCCCTCGGCCAGCATCCACGCGCCACCGGGCTTGATCCCGACCTCGCGCAGGATGGTGGCGACCGGCACGCCCGTCCATTCGGCGGAGCTGGTCAGACCGTGCGACACCTGCACGTTCGGCGCGATGGTGTCCTCTTTCCATCCGAAATTCGAGTTGCCGGAGCACTCGAGAAAATGGACGACGCTCCTGGCGGGAAATCGCTTGAGGTCGTCCATCGTGAAGAGGGTCGGTTGCTCGACCATGCCATGGACGAGCAGCCGGTGTTCGGCGGGGTCGATGGCGGGGACGCCGCCGTAGTGGACCTCGTAGAAGAGGGCGTTCGGCGTCAGGGTGCCCTGGATGTCCGCGAGCGGCGAGAAGCTGACGTTGGGCACCGGAGCGAGGCGCAGGACATCCTGCTCGGCGGGGGCCCGCTCGCTGTATGCCGAGGAGGGCGCGCCGGGTTCCTGCATCCAGACCGGGACGTTCGGCGGCAGGTTGGCCGCGGGCTCCGATGGCGTCGTCGGCGTGCCGGCCGGCGCCGGGGAGGCCTCCTGGGCGGCGGTGCGGGAGCGCGTCAGGCCCAGCGGGCCGAGCACGATGGCGGCGAGGCCCGCCCCGCCCGTGCCGATCGCGGCACGTCGCGACAGGCGACGCTGGACGAATCGCTTGGTGACCTGTGCGAAGCGACCGGGGTCCATGGCGTCTTCCTTTCCTGCGGTTCACGAGGCGATGGCCTCGCACGGATCACCAGAGCATCGGTTCCTGTGTCCCGGTGCTCCCCACCCTAGGGACCTCCCGCGCGTTGTCAATCGCCCCATTGGCACCGTGGGGCTACAACGAAAATGGGGCGGACACATGCGCCCACCCCAAAAACCATCCATTCTGAGCAGGTAACGGGTCTGGGCAGACCTTTACGCCCGTCCTTCGGCCAACGTCCGCCCCGTGATGGCCTCCCACGCGGCGGGGTCCGTCGCGCCCTCGGTGACGATCACCAGCACGTGGCTCGTTTCGTCCAGCCCGAGCCGCGCGCGCGTTGCCGGCCAGTCCGCCGTTGCTGCCAGCGACAGCAGCCCCGCCAGCCCGGCCGCGCCGGTCTCCCCGGCGACGATCCCGGCCTCCGCCAGCACCCGCATCGCCGCCCGTGCGGCGTCGTCCGGCGCGGCGACGGCGAGGTCGATGCCCGCCCGCAGGTCCGGCCACGCCAGCGGGGAGGGGAGGCCGCAGTTCAGTCCCGCCATGATCGAGCGGTGCGGGCCCGGCGCCTCCGCCAGCTCCCCGGCGCGCAGCGACGCCAGCACGCAGGCCGCGTCCGGTGGCTCGACGCCCACGATGCGCGCCGCCGGCAGCGCGCGGATGACCGCCGTCGCCAGCGCGCCAACGCCCATCTGGACGAACGCGTGCGTCACGCGCGGCAGGCGCTGCTCGTCCAGCTCCGCGAAGATCGTCCCGTAGCCGTCGATGACGTCCCGCGGCACATCCTCGTACCCCGGCCAGGCGGTGTCGGAGATGACGAGGTGCCGGGCATCCGCCAGCGCCGCCGAGCGGGCGATCGCGTCGTCGTAGGTGCCGTCCACGACCTCGACGGTCGCGCCCTCGCCCCGGATCGCGTCGATGCGCGTCGGGGCCATCCCCGCCGGCACGAGGATGTGCGCCCCGAAACCGAGCAGCCGCGCCATGTGAGCGACGGCCCGCCCGTGGTTGCCGTCCGTCGCCGCGACGAGCGTCAGCGGCGCGAGCGTGGCGACCTCCCGCCGTAGCTCGTCGAGCGTCGCCCAGCGGTCCTCCAATCCCGGCAGCATCCGGCACAGCTCCCGGTAGACCGCCCAGCTCGCGCCGAGGATCTTGAACGCCGGCAGCCCGAGGCGGATAGCCTCGACCTTCGCCGAGATGCGCCCGGCACCCAGCGACGCCGCGAGCGCGGTCAGCGGCACGACCGGCGTCGGGGCGTACCCCGGCAGGCGGCGGTGGAAGGCGAGCGGCGCGTCGCCGATGCCAGAACGCCCCGGTGGTGTGCCGGGACGCGCGTTCCAGAGGAGATCGGTTGGAGCCAGGGCATCGGTATGTGTCATGGGAGGGAAAACTCCGTGAGCCAGGCGCTGGCGGCGCGGTTCTGCGCCAGTCGCAGCTCGATCACCTTGCGCGCGAAGCGCGCATCATCGCCAGTCGCAGCGATGCCGTCCAGCTGGCGCTCCAGCGAGGCGATCAGCCGTTCGACGACCGCCTGCTGGTCGCGCACCAGGGTGGCGGCGCGTTCGGGGTCGAGCCGCCGGGCGAACCAGAGCTTGAGCAGGAACTCCAGCCGCAGCTCGCGCGTCGCGTGCACCGGCTCGGAAAGCCACGCGCCGAAGATCTCCCGCCCCTCGCTGGTCAGCGCGTGCAGGTGGCGATCCGGGCGGGCGGTCTGCTGCTCGATGGTGGTGGTGATCAGGGCGTGGCGCGCCAGCTTCTTGAGGTAGTGGTAGAGCATGCCCGGCTCGAGCCGGATGATCTCCGCCAGCGCGCCCTCCGTCAGCTGCCGGTTGAGGTCGTACCCGTGCACGCCCCCGGTGGCGCCGGGGGCGGCGGAGATCAGCCCGAGCAGCGTGTATTCGGCCGGGCTGAGGCGGTCCCGCTTCCGGGCGGTCGGGCTCACGCCGCGGCGACCGGCGCCTCGTCGACCGCGGGGCGCACGCTGACGCGGGCGACGCGCAGGCCGTCCATCTCCTCGACGATGAAGGAGTGGCCGGACGCCGAGGTGACCTCGTCGCCGACCTGCCCGGGCCGGCCGAGCACGAAGAAGACATACCCGCCGAGCGTCTCGACGTCGTACCCCTCGCTCTGGAGGTCGATGAAATACTCCTCCTTGAGCGCGACCAGGCCGGTCAGGCCGTCGAGATGGAGCACGCCGTTGGTATCAGGGCCGTGCTGCTCCGCCGCGGCATCCTCCTCGTCCTGGATGCGGCCGACGAGGTGGGTGACGATGTCCTGCAGCGTGACGATGCCGGCGGTGCCGCCGTACTCGTCGATGACGACGGCCATCTGGACGTGGTTCTCGCGCAACTGGGCGAGCACTTCCGTCGCGGCCAGCGTCTCCGGCACGAGCATCGGCTCCATCATGTAGTCGCGGATGTCGAACGCCGGCGCCGCGCCGTCCGCCGTGGCATGGCCGTTCTGGAGCGCGCGCAGGTTGAGCTGCTCGAGGAAGATCGGCAGCAGCCGCTTCGTCTTGATGATGCCGACGATGTGGTCGTTGTCGCCCTCATAGACCGGCAGGCGCGTGAACGAGGAGGACGACGCAAGGTCGATCACGTCGCGCAGCGTCGCGTCGAGCGGCAGCGCGGTGACCTCCGTGCGCGGCACCATCACGTGGCGAGCCTGCATGTCGGTGAAGAGGAACGCGCGGCCGACGAGGTCGTGCGCGGTCTGGTTGACGAGCCCGGCCTCACGGCTGGCGTCGATCGAGAGCATCAGCTCCTCGGCCGACTGCACCAGCTCGTGCCCGCTGGCCGGCTGGATGCCGATCAGCTTGACGACCTGGTTGCCGATCCAGTTCAACGCGAAGATGACGGGCCGGAAGATGATGAAGAAGCCGTGGATCCACGTCGAGACGGCGATCGACGTCTCTTCGGGCCGCTGCAGCGCGAGGCTCTTGGGCGCCAGCTCACCGATCACGATGTGCAGCGCCGTCACCAGCGAGAACGCGATCACGAACGAGATCGCGTGGGTCGTGGTGCTGCCGATCTCGAACGGCAGGTAGTCGATGACATCGTGCAGGAGATGCGCGACG
Source organism: Thermomicrobiales bacterium (assembly GCA_035540335.1). Lineage (GTDB taxonomy): Bacteria > Chloroflexota > Chloroflexia > Thermomicrobiales > UBA6265 > UBA6265. Next base: position 11,747 of record DATLHE010000067.1, read on the forward strand.
GCGGGTTCGCCGATCCAACCGAGGGCCAGGCTGGAGATCGTGATGCCCAGCTGGGTGGCGGCGATGTAGGTGTCGAGGTGGGTAAGAAGATCGAGCACGCCGGAGGCACGTCTGTCGCCCTCGGCGACACGTTGCTGGATTCGGGTGCGTCGGACGGCGACGAGGGCGAACTCGGTTGCCACGAAGAAGCCGTTCGCAAGCACGAGCAGAACGACGGCAACGAGTCCTACGGTTGTACTAATGGGGTCCTCCCAGACCTAAGAGCGGACGGCGCCAATGAAAAAGCCCGCGCAGTCCCCCACGGCACCCATGGGGTGCCCACCGGGGCGGGCGCGCCGCTACCTCTGCACCTCCCATTTTAAGGGAAATCGCGTCCAATCTCCATAGCACCGCATGGACCGATGCGGGGTGTACGTTCAACCGGGCGGGGCGACGTGCTAGCATGATCCTGTCTGGTTCGTCGTCGCTCGAAGGCAGGGAACACTCGGCCACCATGGCAACCCGCTCCGCTTCTCGCTCCGCGTCCGGGTTGGACGTCCTCGCCGAGCTCTTGTCGTCCCGCGTGCGGGCGGCGGTGCTGGGCTTCCTGGTGGCCCGCGAGGACGCCCGGTTCTCGCTGACCGAGCTGGCTCGTCATCTCGCGCTGCCGATCAGCAGCGTCCAGCACGAGTGCTACAAGCTCGAGCGTCTCAAGGTGCTGCGCGGCCGTCGCGAGGGCGTCTCCCGCCGTTACTGGCTGGACCGCGAGACTCCCTTCGTGCGCGAGCTGATCGACCTCGTGCTGGCGGTCGCCGGCCGCGAGCAGCTGCTCACCTACGCGATGCTCGACTTCGACGGCCTCCACGGCGCGCTGCTCACCGTCGACACCACGCCCTCGCTCGTGCTCGTCGGCGAGCTCGGGCTCGAGGAGCTCGAGGCCGCCCAGGAGCGCACCGCCGCGATCTTCGACGTCAGCGTCACCGCCGTCGACCTCGCCTTCTTCCGGCCCGCCGAATGGCAGGAGCACTGCGCCAGCGATCACCCCGTGGTTGAGCGCCTGCGCAACGCCGACGTCACGATCGTCGCCGGCGACGGCACAGTCTGGCCGGCGTGAGACAGACGGATGGATGGTCGCCACGTCATTTCGTAGGGGCGGACGTGAACGCGCCCGGATACCTGCTCGGTCAGTCCCCGAAGGCGCGTTCTATGTCCTCCCTGTGCGCCGGCACGTCCCCGCAGGGCCACGGTTCCCCCCAACGGGACGACATTGGATGCGCATCGCGCGGCAGGATGCGTCGGTGGCTGTGCGCATCCACGTTGTCCGCTACGGAAAGGGACGGACCCGCCAGCGGTTTGATCGGACAACACATCTGAAAGGACATCTCTCTTCGTGAGCACCGAATCCTCCCCCTTTATCGACGACGGCACGCTCCTCGTCGGCCAGTCCGGCGGCGCGACGGCGGTCATCAATGCCAGCCTCATCGGCGTCGTCGACGCCGCCCGCCGCTCCGGCGAGTTCTCGCGCGTGCTCGGTATGCGCAACGGCATCGAGGGTCTCTTCCAGGAGCGCTTCGTCGAGCTCTCCCAGGCCGACCAGCACCTGCTCGACGCGGTCCGCCGCACACCCTCCGCCGCGCTCGGCACCGGCCGCTACAAGCTGCGCGATGAGGACCTCGACCGGGCCGTCATCGCCATGCAGCGTCTCGGCGTCACCGCCTTCGTCTACATCGGCGGCAACGACTCCGCCGACACCGCCCACCGGCTGGAGGTGCACGCCCGCGCCCGCGGCTACGACCTGCGCGTGATGTCCGTGCCGAAGACGATCGACAACGACCTGCCGGAGACCGACCACTGCCCCGGCTACGCCTCCATCGCCCGCTTCCTCGGCAACGCCGTCCGCGACGCGACCTACGACACGCTCGCCTCGCCGCAGCTCTACCCGGTCAAATTCGTCGAGGTCATGGGCCGCGACGCCGGTTGGGTCACCGCCGCCGGAGCGCTCGGCTTCTCGCCAGAGGAGGCCGACCTCGCGCCGCTGCTGCTCCTGCCCGAGCGGGCGCCGCAGGCGGTGGACGATGTCCTCGCCGCCGTCGAAGCCGACGTGAAGCGCCGCGGCTGGTCGGTCGTCGTGCTGCCGGAGACGATGCGGACCGCCGCCGGCCGGCACTTCGGCGGCGACGAGCCGGAGTATGTCGACGGCTTCGGCCACCCCTACTTCCCGAGCACCGGCGCGGCGATGACCCGCCTCGTCTCCCAGCGGCTCCACCTGCGGGCGCGCTACGACAAGCCGGGCACGGCGGCCCGCATGTCGATCGCGCTGGCGTCGGAGGTCGACCTCACCGAGGCGTACGACCTGGGGGCCGCCGCCGTCCAGCGCCTCGTCGCCGGCGAGTCCGGCTTCATGACCGCGCTGGAGCGTACGTCGGACGATCCCTACCGCGTGGGGATCGTCTCCGTGCCGCTGGAGAAGATTGCCAACCGCGTCCGCCACCTGGACGACGTCTTCATCGGCGACGACGGCATGACCGTCACCGCCGCGTTTCACGCCTGGATGCGGCCAATGTTGGGGGACGATCCCTTCCCGCCGTACGGGCGCTTTGCATAACCCGGCGCAAGTGAGTAGTATTTGCGGCCGTGCCGGTCTGAGGTCGCATGGCAGGGCTTGACGCGAGGTGCACACTTGATGTGGAAGCCGCGTCACGCCCGGGTTCGTCCGTGGTCAGGGAGGCCCATGGACCGGGAACGATCGTTCCCGCCGGCTCTTGATGGATTCATGTTTTCATCCCCATCCACCGTCCATTCGAGGGTAACCATGTCACGCCGTGCTGATCAGACACTTATAACCGGGTCGGACACCGATCCGGACACCACCGACACACCGTCCAACCTCGCGGCCGACGCGCCGCTGAGCGCCATCGCTCACCCCCATCGCGAGAAGCAAGACAGCACTTCGGCGGGCGTCATGCGGGCCGGCGAGGCCGGCTCGATGAGCGACGCCGACGACCGCCAGTGGCAGATCGAGATCGGCACCGATGTCATCTGTACCGGCGGCCAGAAGCTCGGCGAGGTCGTCGCCGTCGAGGACGGCTACATCGTCGTCGAGAAGGGGTTCTTCAACCCGGAGGACGTCTTCGTGCCCAAGGACGCCATCGACCACTACGACGAGCATTCGCTCGTCCTCCGCGTCAGCAAGGACAAGGCGCTCCACTCCGGCTGGGACGAGGAGCCCGGCTCCCCGGAGAACGATCCGGGCCCGGCCATCTAGCCGCCACGTCCAGACCGCGATCCACCAGCCCCGGGCCACCCGCCCGGGGTTTTCCATGCACGACCGCTTTCCATCGCGCTCCGGGACGCCTTCGGCATCCCCATGGAGGGTCGGCGGTCCGGTTCCGTGGCCCCGCACCTGCGCCTGCGGCCGGAGTGCGGGGTCCGCTCGCGACAAGGGGGCGTCGCTGGAGGGGCGGCTGGTCCCTGTAGCGCCGGGTCTTGTACCCGGCGTTGGCGCGGCAAACGATGGCGCTCGGGGCTGGAACGGCGCTGCGTCTTGGTAGCCCCGGGCCTCGGTGCCCGGGGACAACGGGCAGGCATCAAAGCCTGCCCCTACAAGCCAACGTCCCACCCACCGTCCACCGTCATCCTGAGCTTGTGGAGCGCTCGCGCCGTTTCCCGGCCGAGCGCGGAGCGCGAGAAGCGGAGCGGGCCCTTGCCTGCGGCTCGGCCATGGCGGGCCCTTACAGCGTTCGCGTGGGCGGCTCGGGATGACGGGGGCGGGATGTGCCGAGGGCGACGTCCCGGTGGCGAGCGCCCGCCGGCCACCGCCCGCAGCTGCGAGAGCCGGCGCTACCGGGGCGAGCGGGGCTGGCAGCATCAATGTACAGCGGTCGCGAACCGACCCGGCCACCGAGGGCCGGGGCTACCGGAAATCCCCGGTCAGCGAAACATTGTCTGCTAAGCTGAACCCGACAGGAATCGCGGAAACGACGCCTCCGCCAGGTGCTGATGCCCCGGAGTCCCCTCCATGCGGAACTTGCTCGGGCGGCTCAACGCCCGGACCTCAGACGACCTCGTGCGCATCGCGCACTTCTGGCAGATCCCCCTGCCAGGCAACGACCGCGGCCGCCACATCGGCGCCGTCTACCGCGTCATGACCGACATCCGCGCCGCCCGCGCCGTCTGGGCGCAACTGGATGGGCCCGCCCGCGACATCGTCTTCACCCTCGCCATGGCCGAGACCGGCCCGCAGTCCATCGCCGAGATCGCCGACCGCATCAACGCCACCGAGCGGGAGACGCGCGACGCCGCGATCCGCCTCTTTCGCTGGGGCCTGCTCGCCCGCGAGGGCGACAGCCAGGAGCTGCCGGTCGGCGCCGTGCCGCGCCTCTTCCTCCCCCGCGAGCTCGGGCAGGACTTCCGCCGCGTCCAGGACGAGATGGACGCCGGCGATCTCAGCGACAACTCGCTGCGCGTCCTGCTCGAGGTGCGCGACGACCCGGAGATCGAGGAGACCGCCGAGGTCTGGGGCATCAAGGTCATCCCCGGCCTGCGCCGCCGCCACGAGCTGATCGGCGAGGTCCTCCGCCAGGTCGGCCAGCCCGGCCGCATCGAGCGCGTTGCCGCCTCCCTGCATCCGCCCGCGAAGAAGCTGTGGGAGGTCGTGCGCGCCGCCGCGGCGGATGGTCCGCTGCCGTTTGACGACGCGGTCGCGAAGGCCGGGCTCGCCGTGCCCGAGCCGTCGCACCCGGACCACATCAGCGCCGGGGCCCGGCTGCGCAACGCGCTCATCGATCTCGAGACGTCGCTGCTGGTGCTCCATACCTATCGCAACGACAGCAGCCGCGCGCTCTTCGTGCCGCAGGAGATCCTCCACCCCGGAACCGTCGCGACGACCATGCCGCTTCGCCCGCTGCAGCCGCTCCCGGAGGGCAGCGTGCCCGAGCCGGAGCCGCGTCATCCCTTCGCTCTCGCGTGGGACGTCCTCACCGTCACTCGCGAGATCGCTGGCACGGGCGCCCCTGTCTGGATTCCGGGCGAGCCGCTCTCCCGTACCTGGCAACGCCACCTGAACAGCCGCCTCTGGCACGGCGGCAGCGACATCCCGCCCGAGGGCTACCTCGGCTTCCTGCTCTACCTCGCGCTCGGCGTCGGCGTCATCGAGCCCGGCCCGCTGTCCCTCACGGCCGCGGGTGACAAGCATGCCGTCCGCCCGGTTCCCTCCAGCCGCGTCCGTCACTGGCGTAGCCGCGGCTTCGCCCAGCAGACGGCGGAGCTGCGCGACATCTGGCTCCACGCCGACCAGTGGGTCGAGGGCCGCGAGCGGGAGCAGATCGACGTCTGGGGCGCCGACTGGCAGGGCTTCCGTCGTCGCCTGCTCGCCGCGCTGGCGGAGATCGGCGAGGGCGAGTGGCTGCTCGTCGGCGACGTCGCTCGCCGCGTCGCCGAGCAGGACCCGGGGTTGATCGGCACGACCTTCACGGCCGCCTCCGCTCGCGGGGGGCAGGACCGTGGCGACGCCCGCGCCGCCGCCATGGCCCAGATCGCCGAGGTCGAGCTGCAGACCGCGATGCACTGGATGGGCTTCGTCGACCTCGCCCGCCTCGATCGACGGGGCTTCGCGCTGCGCGTCACCGACGCCGCCCGCCTCGCCGCGGCCGACTCTCGCGCCGTGCCGGAGAGCCCCGCGCCCGCCGCCGGCGACCCGGTGCTCTCCGTCGACGACGCGGGCGTGATCACCCTCCGCCACCCCGCGCCGGTCCATATCTGGTCGTTGACGGCCTTCGCGGACGCCGAGGCACTGCGTCCCGAGCCGGCCTTCCAGCTCCGGCCGGGGTCGGTCGGCCGCGCGCTCGGCGCCGGGTTCGACCTGGAGCAGATCACCGAGTACCTCGAGCGTCAGGGCGGCGGCCCGGTACCGGAGGCGGTCGCCAACGTGCTCCGGGAGTGGACCGCCGGGTTCCGCCGCGTCCGCATGCGCCGGGCGACGCTGCTGATGCCCGACTTCGACACCGGCATCGATGAGCTTCGCGAGGTCGTGAAGGCGGCGGGGCTGGAGGTCGTCGACGGCGTCGACGCGGTCCACGGCGGGGTCATCGTTCTCCTGCCCGCTACCGGTGATGACGCGTCCACCGCCGAGGACCAGCTCCTCGCTGCCCTCCGCGCCGCCGGCCATGCCGGCCAGTGGCTCACCCCCGGCGTCGACACCGACACCCCGAAGCCGAAACGAGTGGCGAAGAAGGGGCGGTAGGGGCGACCCTGCGCGGTCGCCCGCTCCGTACAGCCGGCCACAAGGGCCGGCTGTACGAGGAATGCTGCGCCGGAAAACCAATCCCTCATGCTGAGCGCCGCGAAGCACCCTGCGCGAAGCGGCGTTCGCAATAGGGCCTTTTGGCCTCTCGAACACGCTGAGAG
>DATLHE010000068.1:0-3391 GCA_035540335.1 Thermomicrobiales bacterium
ACCCGGCCGGGATCTCCGACGTCTGGCTCGAGTCGGCGATCACCGCGATCATGGACTGCGAGGATTCGGTGGCCGCCGTCGACGCCGAGGACAAGGTGGCGGTCTACCGCAACTGGCTCGGCCTGATGAAGGGCGACCTGAGCGCGCCGGTGGAGAAGGACGGCCGCCGCTTCACCCGCCGGCTCAACCCCGACGTCGACTACCTCTCGCCCGAGGGCGGCACGGTGACGGTCAGGACCCGGGCGCTGATGCTGGTGCGCAACGTCGGCCACCTGATGACCACCCCGGCCATCCTCTGCGACGGCGCCGAGGTGCCCGAGGGCATCATGGACGCGATGCTCACCGCGCTCGTGGCGCTCCACGACGTCGGGCCGGCCGGCCGGCGGGCGAACTCGCCGGCCGGCGCGGTCTACATCGTCAAGCCGAAGATGCACGGGCCCGAGGAGGTGGCCTTCGCGGTCGAGCTCTTCGCCCGGGTCGAGGCGGCGCTCGGGATGGCGCCCGACACGCTGAAGATCGGCATCATGGACGAGGAGCGGCGCACCACGGTCAACCTCGAGGCCTGCATCGCCGCGGCGTCGCGGCGGGTGGTGTTCATCAACACCGGCTTTCTCGACCGCACCGGCGACGAGATCCACACCTCGATGCTCGCCGGCGCGGTGATCCCGAAGGGCGAGATGAAGCGCGCTGCCTGGTACCTCGCCTACGAGGACCGCAACGTCGACGTGGGCCTCAGCACCGGCCTGCCGGGCCATGCCCAGATCGGCAAGGGCATGTGGGCGGCGCCCGACCGGATGGCGGCGATGCTGGCCGAGAAGGGGGCGCAGCCGGCCGCCGGCGCCAACACCGCCTGGGTCCCGTCCCCGACCGCGGCCACGCTGCACGCCACCCACTACCACCGGGTCGACGTCCCGGCGGTGCAGGCCGGGATCGCCCGGCGGGCAAAGGCGCCGCTCGACGACATCCTGACCCCGCCGGTGGTGGTGCGGCCGAACTGGACGCCGGAGGAGGTGCAGGCCGAGCTCGACAACAACGCCCAGGGCCTCCTCGGCTACGTCGTGCGCTGGATCGACCAGGGGATCGGCTGCTCGAAGGTGCCCGACATCCACGACGTGGCGCTGATGGAGGACCGCGCCACGCTCAGGATCTCGTCGCAGCACATGGCGAACTGGCTCCGCCACGGCATCTGCACCCGCGAGCAGGTGCTGGAGACCCTGCAGCGGATGGCCGCGGTGGTCGACGAGCAGAACGCCGGCGACCCGGCCTACCGGCCGATGGCGCCGGATTTCGCGGCGTCCGTGGCTTTCCAGGCGGCCTGCGATCTGGTCTTCAAGGGGGCGGAGCAGCCGAACGGCTACACCGAGCCGATCCTGCACGCCCGGCGGCTGGAGCGGAAGCGGCTCGACGCGTCGGCGAGAGCCGGGGCCTGACGCGCGCTGGTGCGTGCGCCAACCTCCTGACATTCGTCCGATAGACAATTCGCGGCGACACCGCGCGTCTTTCGTGCGAGTAATGTCGAAATGAGCCAGCGGGGAGGGGACGCATGGCACTTCGGGTAGCCGCCGCACCGGCGCGGTCGATCAGCGCCGCGCAGGCGGCGGGGTTCGTCAAGTCGGGCATGTGGATCGACTACGGCGCGATCCTCGCGCAGCCCGACGTCTTCGACGCGGCGCTCGCGCTGCGCACCGAAGAGCTCCACAACGTCAAGATCCGCGCCTGCCTCTCCGCCCGGCCCCGTGCGGTGCTCGAGGCCGACCCGGAGGGACGGCACTACTGCTGGATCAACCTGCACTTCTCGGGCTACGACCGGAAGAAGCACGACGCCGGCTGCTCGCACTACCTGCCGGTCAACCTCGGCGAGATTCCCGACTACTACCGCCGCTTCATCGAGCCGGTGGATATCGTCGTCCTGAAGACCTGCCCGATGGACGCGGATGGCTGGTTCAACTTCGGTCCCTCCAACCTTTGGCATCGCGCCGTGGTCGAGCGGGCCCGACTGGTGATCGTCGAGGTGTGCGACAGCGTCCCCTACGTTCTCGGGGTCGAGAACGGCGTCCACCTGAGCGAGGTGGACTACATCATCGAGGGCGACGACCAGCCCATTCCCGAGCTGCCGTCCGCCCCGCCCACCGAGGTCGACCGCGCCGTCGCGCGCCACATCACCGCCGAGATCGAGGACGGGGCCTGCCTGCAGATCGGCATCGGCGGTATGCCGAGTGCCGTTTGCACCCTGTTGGCGGAAAGCGGCGTCCGCGACCTCGGCATCCATACCGAAATGCTGATGGACGGGCTGATCGACCTCTACACCACCGGCGTCGCCACCGGCGCGCGCAAGACCCTCGACCCCGGCAAGCTCGTCTGCACCTTCGCGCTCGGCTCGCGCCGCCTCTACGACGCGATCGCCCGCAATCCGGACGTGCTGTGCTGCCCCGTCGACTATACCAACCAGCCGCACGTCATCATGCAGAACGACCGGGCCGTGGCGATCAACAACACGACGCAGATCGACCTGCAGGGACAGGCGGCGTCGGAGTCCGACGGCCACCGCCACATCAGCGGCACCGGCGGACAGGCGCAGTTCGTGCGTGGCGCCTACGCCGCGAAGGGCGGCAAGTCCTTCATCTGTCTGTCCTCGACCTACGACAAGCGCGGCGAGCGGCGCAGCCGGATCGTGCTCGCGTTGACTCCGGGCAACATCGTCACCACGACCCGGTCGGACATGATGTACGTCGTGACCGAGTACGGGATCGTCAATCTCAAGGGCAAGTCGGTCGCCGAGCGCGCCCTGGCGCTGATCTCCATCGCACACCCCGACTTCCGCGAGGGACTGGAGCGCGATGCCTACGAGAAGCGCTTGATCCCGCGCGGCTTCACCTTCTGAATGGGACCGGCACCCTAGGGCGTGTACCCATAATGCTCCGCGTCGGCTATGCGCCGCCAGCAGCAGCCATCCCGTCCGCGCGGGTCAGCGTCCGCGTCGCGGACTCTTGGCCCCTCCGATTGACACCGGCCCGCTCAGCAGGCCTGATCGATGCAGCATTCTCAGGCGATCGGACACGCTATGCTATTGCCCGCAGAAGCCGGTGTATTCGCCGCCGAAGACGGGCGGCGCTACACGCTTGGAAAGCTGACCATGACCTTCAAGCGCAGTGGTTCGAGCGATCCCTGCAAGTATAGTGTCTGTCGCGCCGCCAACGAACCGGGTTGGACAGGGGCCCGCCTGCACAAGCACATATACGAAGAATGGCATGTCCAGCTTGAAGGGGTTTGCTCGGGGCAACGGTGAGGTCCATCGTGAAGCGCAACACCGCGTGCGGATGATGTATTCGTCTGTCTCGAAACGGAGAACGGTGTTGCCATGCCAGGATATAGCCACCTCACGGCCGAGGAG
>DATLHE010000069.1:0-3541 GCA_035540335.1 Thermomicrobiales bacterium
CCCAACAAACCACCCTCATTCAGAGCGAAGCAAGGGCCCGCTACCGCTTCTCACGCTACAGCGCCATGGCCGAGGTGGCGGAGCCACCGAGAAGCGAAGGGGTCGCTTATGGGCGATTGCGCAGCAATCGAGCGAATGCGGCCCCTTCGCTCTTCGTTCCCTGCCGGGAACTCACCCGGGCGGGCCCTTGGCCATGAGCATCCCCGTGCGCAGCGAAGCGAGAGCACATCAAAAAGGCGCGCAGCGCCCCCACTGCCCGCCCCACACGGCCACGATTCCCTCTACACCCATTACTTGGCCATCTGGGCAGCCTTCCATAAATGTCGCCCAGGCTGCCAAGTTACCAAACACCTTGGCCACCTAAGAGAATCCCCGTCAGATCAAGGAAATTGCCCCCTAAAGCCCTTAGGTGGCCACCGGCCAAGTTAATCGCGTTGGCAGCCTGACAATAACGTCGCAGGAACCCGATTACGACGCCGCCTGCCGCTTCGCCCGCAGCTCCTTCGCGAACGCCTCCATCGCCGGCCCCAGCCGCTCGCCGACGGCGTCCATCGTCACCATCGTCACCTTCGCCTTCCCGACGTCCGCCTGCACCTTGATCTCCCCGGTGACCCGCGGCAGGAGACCCTCCTTGCCGCCCATCACGAACGCCTGGTTCGGCCGTCCCGTGCGCCCCGAGCGATACCCGCGCTCGGTGAAGAAGGCGATCGCCAGGTCGAGCACCTCACTCGCTGGCATGCGCGCCACCGCCTTGCGCTGGTAGGCCGTCCGCTTCATCTCGGCCTCGAACTGGGCCTTCAGCGACTCGCTCACAGCGTCGCGCTGGCGCCCGGCTCGAGCACGACCACCGTCGATGCCGTGGCGGCCTCGACGTCGCGCTTGAACTGCTGCGGATCCTGCTTGATGGGCGCGAACGTGTTGTAGTGGCAGGGAATGATCGTCCCTGCGCGGAGCATCTTCGCCGCCTTCACGGCGTCCGCCGGCCCCATCGTGAAGTGGTCACCGATCGGGAGCACCGCGACGTCCAGCTCTTCCTCCGCGATCAGTTGCATGTCGAGGAAGAGCGACGTGTCGCCCGCGAAGTAGATCGTCTTTCCCCCGAAGCGCACGACGTGTCCCGCCGGCAGGCCGGGCGCGACGATGTCCTCGCCATCCGCGTAGGACGACGTGTGCCACGCCGGCGTGAACTTGGTGGAGCCCCCGTCGAACCGGATCGTGCCGCCGTGGTTGCCGCCGATCACGCTCCGGACGCCCTGGCTCTCGACATAATTGGCGAGCTCGAAGGTCGCGATCACCGTCGCCCCGGTGCGCTTCGCGATCGCGACCGTATCGCCGACGTGGTCGTTGTGCGCGTGGGTGAGCAGGATCGTGTTCGCTGCGAGCGAGCTCGCCTTCGTCTTCGCGGCCGGGTTCCCTGAGATATATGGATCGATCAGCACTGTCGTGCCGTCAGCCTCCAGGCCGAAGGCCGAATGGCCATACCAGGTGATCGTCAGTGACACCAGCGTCCTCCTTCGATGGGTGAGCCTATGCGACCGGCGCGGCGGCGCGCTCGTACACGACCGCGCCGTCCGCGATCGTCATGTCGCAACGCACGTTCCCCAGCTCGTCGGGCGCGACCTGGGAGAGATCTGTCTCGAAGATCGCGACGTCCGCAAGCATCCCCGGCGCGAGCATGCCCTTCTCGTGCTCGGCGAACGACGCATAGGCGCCGTGCGTCGTGTACGCCGCGATCGCTTCCTCCAGCGACACGCGCTCCTCGGGAAAAATCTCGTCGCCGAGGCGGTCCTTCCGCGTCACCATGGTCTGGATGCCGACCATCGGATTCTGTGTCGAGACCGGCGCGTCGCTGCTGGCCGCGGCGATGATGCCGCGGTCGGCGAACGTCCGCATCGCGTAGGCGTACCGCACGCGTTCCCGCCCAAGATTTTGCAGGTAGACCGGCCGCATGTCGTGCAGGAACGTCGTCCCAGGGATCGGCACCGCCCCCAGCCGCTGCATGCGGTCGAGCAAGCCCTCGTCAAGGATTGAGCAATGCTCGATGCGGAATCGCGGATCCTCCCGCGGGACCGCTCGCTGCGCGGCCTCGTAGGCGTCGAGCACATGCCCGATCGCCGCATCGCCGATCGCGTGGATGCCCAGTTGGAAGCCCGCCGTGTGCGCCCGCAGCACCTTCTCTGCGATCTCCTCGACGGGGATCATCAGCAGCCCGTAGTTGTCGATCTCGCCCTCATAGGGGCGGGACATGCGGGCCGTGCGGCCGCCGATCGAGCCGTCCGAGAAGAGCTTGGCGTTGCCGATCCGGAGCCACTCGTCCCCGAACCCGCTACGGATGCCGAGCGCGATCAGCTCGTCCAGGGTCTCGTCGATGATCATCATCAGCCACGTCCGCAGCGCCAGCGTGCCATTCGCCCGCAGCCGCTGGTAGGCGCGCAGCTCCTCCGGCCGCCGGATCCCGGCCTCCGCGACGCTGGTGATGCCGTACTGCCGGAACGCGTTGCCCCCGATCTCGAGCGCGGCGGCGATCTCGTCCTCGCTGGCGAGGCCGATCGCGTTCGTCACCGCCCCGGTCGCCGATTCGCGCAGCACACCGGTCGGCTCGCCGTGCTCGTCGCGGTCGATCGTCCCGTCCGAGGGATCCGGCGTGTTGCGAGTGATCCCCGCCAACTCCAGTGCCGTGCTGTTGGCGACCATGATGTGATGGCAGGTCCGCCACAGCGCCACCGGCGTCTCCGGCGCGGCCTCGTCGAGGTCGAAGCGCGTCGGATGCCGCTGCTCGCTGAGCAGCGCCTGGTCGTAGCCGCGACCGATGACCCAGCCGCCCGGTGTCGTCTCGCCTGCGCGCTCCCGCACGGCGCGGCGAATATCCGCGATCGAGGTGACCGCATTGCTGGAGATGTCGACGTCGGACGCCGCGAAGCCGACGCCCATGACGTGCGCGTGCGCGTCGTACAATCCCGGCGTCGCCGTCCGCCCGCGCAGGTCGATGTCCTCGACCCGCGTGCCGAGCTCGGCGCGCACGTGGTCCAGTGCACCCGCGGCGGCGACCCGGCCCTGCGCGATGCCGACGGCCTCGACGCGCGGCTGGGCGGGGTTCATGGTCAGGATCGGGCCGCCATGGATGAGCAGCGAAGATGACATGTCGGTTACTCCTGCGCGCCCGGCGCCAGCTCATGCCAGGCGCGGGCGATGTGATCCAGCCGCGCGATCCAGACATCCCCTGCAGCGATCGCCTCGTCGAGGAACCGTGTCAGGGTGTCCGCAAACCCGGGTCGCCCCGCGATGTGCGGGTGCAGCACCACGGTCATCAGCGTGCCCTCGCTGCGGTGCGCCCCGAGCGCCAGCGACCACGCCTCCAGCAGGGAGGATGGCGGCAGCGGGCGCGCCGGCGAGAGCCACGCACTGTCGACGAGGAAGGGCGAAACGGGGATCAGCGTGCCCGCGGGTGTGTTGATGCGCACCGGTAGGTCGCCCCCCGCGCCGGTGATGCGCCAGGCGTTCTCCGCCGCTCCCGGAAGCGCCGGGAGGTCAACACTGCCCT
>DATLHE010000070.1:0-2991 GCA_035540335.1 Thermomicrobiales bacterium
CCCTCCCCTTGTGTCCATTCGCGCGTGAACGCGTTAGTTCTTGTCGGAGTTGACCTCGCGGAACTCGCCCTCGACGGTCGTCTCGTCCTCGGCCTGCGCGCCGGACTCGGCGCCGTTCTCCGAGAACCCGCCGGCCGCGCCGTCGGTCGGCGCGCCCTGGGCGCCAGCGGCCTCGTACATCGACGAGCTCGCCTTCTGCAGCGCCGCGACCAGCTCCTCGTGCGCCGGCTTCAGCCGCTCGATGTTCTCGCGGTCGTTCTCGAGGATGTCCTTGACCGCCTGGATCTTGGTGTCGAGATCGGCCTTCACATCGTCCGGGATCTTGTCGCCGTACTCGGAGAGCGTCTTCTCCGCCTGGAACATGAAGCTCTCGGCGTCGTTGCGGACCTGGATCGCCTCGCGCCGCTGGGCATCCTCGGCCGCGTGCTGCTCGGCCTCGGTGACCATCCGCTGCACCTCGTCCTCGGAGAGACCCGACGACCCGGTGATGGTGATCTTCTGCTCCTTGCCCGTCGCGGAGTCCTTCGCCGTGACGTTGAGGATGCCGTTGGCGTCGATGTCGAAGGTCACCTCGATCTTCGGCACGCCTCGCGGGGCCGGCGGGATGCCATCGAGGATGAACCGGCCGAGGCTCTTGTTGTCGGCCGCCATCGGGCGCTCGCCCTGGAGAACGTTGATCTCGACCTGCGGCTGGTTGTCGGACGCGGTCGTGAAGCTCTGGCTCTTGCGGGCCGGGATCGTCGTGTTGCGCTCGATGAGCGGCGTCGCGACACCGCCCAGCGTCTCGATCGAGAGCGTCAGCGGGGTCACGTCGAGGAGCAGGATGTCCTTGACGTCACCGCCGAGCACGCCACCCTGAATCGCGGCGCCGATGGCCACCACCTCATCCGGGTTGATGCCCTTGTGCGGGTCCTTGCCGAAGAAGTTCTTGACCGTCGCCTGGACGGCCGGCATGCGCGTCTGGCCACCGACCAGCAGCGCCTCGTCGACCTCGCCCTTGCCCAGGCTGGCGTCCTTCAGCGCGGCGTCCATCGGTGCCTTGGTGCGGTCGATGAGCGGGCTGACGAGCTGCTCGAGCTTGGAGCGCGAAAGCGGAATGTTGAGGTGCTTCGGCCCGCTGGCGTCCGCCGTGATGAACGGCAGGTTGACGTCGGTCTGCTGCGTGCTGGAGAGCTCGATCTTCGCCTTCTCGGCGGCCTCCTTCAGGCGCTGGAGGGCCATCCGGTCGTTGCGGAGGTCGATCCCCTCCTGCTTCTTGAACTCGTCGGCCAGCCAGTCGATGAGCACCTGGTCGAAGTCGTCGCCACCGAGGTGCGTATCGCCGTTGGTGGCGAGCACCTGGAAGACGCCCTCGGAGAGATCGAGGATCGAGATGTCGTAGGTGCCGCCGCCGAGATCGTAGACGGCGACCTTCTCGTCGCCCTTCTTGTCGAGACCGTAGGCGAGCGCCGACGCGGTCGGCTCGTTGATGATGCGGAGCACCTCGAGGCCGGCGATGCGGCCGGCGTCCTTGGTGGCGTCGCGCTGGGCGTTATCGAAGTAGGCCGGAACGGTGACGACCGCCTTGTCGACCGTCTCACCGAGGTAGGCCTCGGCGTCGGCCTTCAGCTTCTGCAGGATCATCGCGGAGATCTCCTGCGGGCTGTACCAGCGATCGCCCATCTTGACCTGCACGTCGCCGTTCGAGGCGGCCTGCATCTGGTAGGGCACGAGGCCCTTGTCGCGCGCGACGGCCGGGTCGTTGAACTTGCGGCCGACGAAGCGCTTGACCGAGAAGATCGTGTTCTCGGGGTTGGTGACCGCCTGGCGGCGGGCAAAGCGACCGACGAGGCGCTCGCCGCTGGACGTCACGGCGACGACCGACGGCGTGAGGCGCTCGCCTTCCGCGTTGGGGATCACGACCGGCTCGCCACCCTCGATGGTGGCCATCACCGAGTTGGTCGTTCCAAGGTCAATACCAATGGTTCGTCCCATAATCTGTGTTCTCCTGCAATGTCCCCCCGGCGGGGCCGGGGTGGTTCAAGTTCGATGCCTGCGCCCTCGCAGGCCGGGGTTATGCGTCGAAGGTTGTGGTGCTCGCGCTGCCGACGCTCTCCGGCGCGTCGCCGGTCTTCACCATGGCCGCGCGGAGGAGGGTATCGCCGAGCTTGTAGCCCTTCTGGTAGACCTCCACGACCGTCTGGCCCGAGGTCCCGGGCTCCGTGGCGACCGCCTCGTGCACGGCGGGGTCGAACGGCTGGTTGAGCGAGTCGACGGCCTGCACGCCGGCGCGCTCGAGGATGCCACTCAGCTTCTGCTGGATGAGCGAGATGCCCGCCACCCAGCCGCTGGCCTTGTCGCTCTCGGGCACCGCCTCGATGGCGCGCTCGAAGTCGTCGAGCACCGGCAGGAACTGCTTGAGCGTCTCGGCGGTGAAGATCTCCGCCAGCTTCAGCCGCTCCTGGTCCGTGCGCTTGCGGAAATTGACGAACTCCGCCCGGCTACGCTGTAGCTGGTCGAAGTAGCCGTCCCGCTCCTCGGTCACCCGCGCGAGCTCGGCGGCCAGATCCGTCTCCGGCGCGTCGGCCGCGGCGACATTCTCCTCGTGCTCGCCGTCGGCCACCTGGTCGGTCCCGTTCATCGTCTCGTCCGCGACCTGCTGGTCACGGGCCTTGTCGGATTTCCTGGTCACTCAGTTGCCCCCTCTGTCAGCGGCGCCGAACGGCTCCGTCGCAGACGCTTGCGCTTCATGCTCGCCGTTATGACGAGTACAAATCTTCCATCAAATCACTCATCAGCCGCGCCATATAGCGAACCGACGAGATCGATCGCCAGTACGACATCCGGGTCGGCCCGAGCACGCCAAGGATGCCCGTGACCTCGCCGTCGATACCGTAGGTGGCCATGACAACGCCGAAGCGCCGCAGCGCGTCGGCGGGATTCTCGTCCCCGATAAAGACCTGGACCTCGCTGCCGACCGACATCTGCGGCAGCACCGCGCCAAGCAGGGAC
>DATLHE010000071.1:0-4081 GCA_035540335.1 Thermomicrobiales bacterium
GCCCGCAGGGGCGCCCGCAGGGGCAGGGCCGACCGTAGGTGATCGACGTTCCTAGCCCTCAGGACGCGAGCCGGCTGATGGCTAGCGCCGGTGGGCGGCCTTCGAGGTAGGCCTCGGGCCAGGGGACGTCCAGGCGCTCCCACGCGTCGCCGTGATCGGTCGTGTGGTAGAGCCCGGTGTTGGTGAGCGCGTAGAAGGTGCCCGAGATCGTCGGGTCCGCCACGAGGCTCGACAGGTTGGTGCCGTGGTCATCAGGGAGACCGGCGCGGAGGATCTCCCACGATCCGCCCACGCGCCGGCGGCAGAGGACCGACTGCGCCTGATCGCGGCGGCCATGGCCGCGCCCCGCGCCCGGGGCGACGCTCATCAGGACCGTTTCCGGGTCAGAAGCATCGACTGCAAGGCCCCAGCAGTACCCCCAGGGCAGGCCATCCATCGGTCGTTCCCATGTTTGACCGCCATCGGTGCTCTCGAAGAAGCCGTCGCCGGCGGCGCTGAGGACCCGCTCCGGGGCGTCGGGGTGGATGCGCACCGTGTGCGAATCGTAGGGGCCGCCGGGGCGGCGATCCTGCCACGTTTCGCCGCCGTCGTGGGTCTGGACGAGGGCGCCGGCCTCGATCGCGACGAGCATCCGGGCAGGGTCGTTCGTGTGCGGAGCGATCCAGCGGACGTGACTCGTCTCGGGCTTGGGAGGGAAACTCCAGGTCGGGGCGGAAGGCAGCTCACGCATCGCGGAGAGCTCCCGCCAGGTGTCCCCGCCGTCATCCGAGCGGTAGAGCTCGCTCGGCTCCGTCCCAGCGAAGACGAGATTCTTGTCGACGGGGCTGACGGCGACGGACTGGACGTGCGTCGCCGGGAAGGCGTCGCGGCGCGTCCAGGTGTCGCCGTGGTCGTCGCTGCGCCAGAGGCCCCGGTCGAAGGTGCCGCAGTAGACGCGGCCAGGCCGGTGAGGATCGGTTTCGATGGCCGCGATCTGTTTGCCGTCGAGGCGTCGTTCCGCGTTCTGGGGACGTGCTTGATCGACGATCAGGATCTCCCGCTGCATGCCGAGGTAGAGCGTCATCGTTGCGACTCCTGTGCGGCGGAGCACCGCATTCGGGCGAATGGTGACGCCTTCTCCAGCACGTCCGGTGCCGCTCCGCGGCGGTTCTCTCAGAGGTTGGTAGGGGAGGAGCTTGTCTCCTCCCACCGCCGGGAGGAGACAAGCTCCTCCCCTACACCACACCGGCGCAACCTTTCCCAGAGTCGCTCTTATGGTCGGCTGATCAGGCTTCGCTGGGTCATGTCCGGGTGCGGCGGGATGCCCATCAGATCGAGAACGGTCGGGGCGATGTCGCTAAGGACGCCGTCCTCGCGCAGCGATGCCCTTCGCAGCGCGTGGTCCTCGGGCGCGATGAGGACGACCGGCACCGGGTTGGTCGTGTGCGCCGTCATTGGGCCGCCGGTCCGGTGATCGATCTCCTCTTCGGCGTTGCCGTGGTCGGCGGTGACGATCGCAACGGCGTCGACCTCCCGGAGCGCGGTGACGATCTTGCCAAGGCAATGATCGACCGTCTCGATCGCTTTCACGACCGCCGGGATAACGCCGGTGTGACCGACCATATCGCCGTTGGCGAAGTTGACGATGATGAAGTCGTAGGTGCCGGAGCGGATGGCGTCGAGGACGCCCGCGCAGACCTCCGGGGCACTCATCTCCGGCTGGAGGTCGTAGGTCGCGACCTTGGGCGAGGGGACCAGGCGACGGTCCTCGCCGGGGAAGGGCTCCTCGCGGCCACCGTTGAGAAAGAACGTGACGTGGGGGTATTTCTCGGTCTCGGCGGTGTGGAACTGGGTCTTGCCGGCGTCGCTGATGACCCGGGCGAGCGGGTGGACGACGTCCTGCGGCGGGAAGGCGACGGTGACCGGCAGGTCGTCCTCGTAGTGCGTCATCGTGGTCACGTGGAGGTCCGGCGTGAAGGCGCCGCGGTCGAAGCCGCTGAAGTCCGGCAGCGAGAGCGCCTCGGTGAGCTCCCGGCCGCGATCCGAGCGGAAGTTGAAGAAGATGATCTCGTCATCCTCCGTCACGCGGTGAATCGTGCCGTCTGGCGCCAGGATGACAGTCGGGATGATGAACTCGTCGGTGACATCGGCGGCATAGGACGCAGCGATCGCCTCGTCGGCGGAGGCGCATCGCGGGCCATCGGCGTGGACGATCGCGTTGAACGCTTTCGCCTCCCGCTCCCAGCGATGATCGCGGTCCATCGCGTAGTAGCGCCCTGACACGGTGGCGATGCGCCCCTGTGGGACGGTCGCCAGCCGGGCCTCGATCGGCTTCACGAAGTCGCGCGCACTCGTGGGCGAGGTATCGCGGCCGTCCGTGATGGCGTGGACGAGGATTCTCTCGATGCCGGCGTCCTGGGCAGCGTCGATCAGCGCCAGCAGGTGACGGGAATGGGCGTGGACGCCGCCGTCGCCGATCAGGCCCAGCAAGTGGAGGGTGCCGTTCGTCACCTTGAGACGGGAGAAGGCCGCCTGGAAGGCGTCGTTGGCGGGGAAGCTGCCGTCGGCAATCGCGCGGTCGATGCGCGTGATCCACTGGTAGACGATGAACCCGGCGCCGATGTTGAGGTGGCCGACCTCGGAGTTGCCCATCTGGCCCGCCGGCAGGCCGACGTCCTCGCCGGAGGTGCGCAGCGTCGCGTGGGGATAGGTGGCCAGGAGGCGATCCATCGTCGGCGTGTTCGCCCGCAAAATGGCGTTGCCGGGCTCGTCGCGGCCGATGCCCCAGCCGTCGAGGATGGCGAGCAGGACGGGTGACTTGTGTTCCGACATGATGGGCTCCTGATAGGCTTCGTGGTCGTGCGCGGTGGCGACGGAGGTCGTGCCGCGTGCGAGAATGACACGCAAACGGTAACAGGGAACTCGCGGTCAACGTCAACAAGGAGAAAGCATGGCGACGTATCAGGTGTCACTGATTCCCGGCGACGGCATCGGTCCGGAGGTCGCGGAGGCGACCCGCAAGGTGCTCGATGCCACCGGCATCACCTTCGACTGGGAATACTGTGACGCGGGGCTCAACGCGCTGGAGAAGTACGGCGACGTGCTCCCCGAGGCGACGCTGGACTCGGTGCGCAAGAACGGGATCGGCCTGAAGGGCCCGATCACGACGCCGGTCGGCAGCGGCTTCCGCAGCGTCAACGTGGGGCTGCGCCAGGCGCTCGAGCTCTATGCGAACCTGCGCCCCGGCAGGACAATCAAGGGCGTGCAGTCGACGTTCAGCGACATCGACCTGGTCGTCGTGCGCGAGAACATGGAGGACACTTACGCGGGCGTGGAGTTCGACACCGGCACGCCGGAGGCGACCGAGGTGATCGCCGAGATCAACAAGCGCTCAAAGAAGCAGGTGGCCGGCGACGCGGCGATCAGCATCAAGATGATCACGCCGGAGGGCTCGCGGCGGATCGTGGAGTTCGCCTTCGAGTACGCGCGCAAGAACGGGCGGAAGCTGGTCACGGCGGTTCACAAGGCGAACATCATGAAGTTCTCGGATGGGCTCTTCCTGCGTGTCGCGCAGGAGGTCGCCGCCGAGTACCCCGACATCGAGTTCAACGACCGCATCGTGGACAACATGTGCATGCAGCTGATGCAGAAGCCAGACCTGTATGACGTGCTCGTGATGCCGAACCTGTACGGCGACATCGTGAGCGACGTCGTGGCCGGCATGGTCGGCGGGCTGGGCGTGGCGCCGGGCGGCAACATCGGCAAGGATGCGGCGGTGTTCGAGCCGATCCACGGCTCCGCGCCAACGCACGCCGGCAAGGGTGTCGCCAACCCGACCGCGATGCTGCTCTCGGGCGCGCTGATGCTGCGCCACCTGGGCGAGCGCGACGCCGCCGAGCGCGTCGAGGGCGCTGTCGCGACGGTCATCGGCAAGGGCCAGCAGGTGACGTACGACCTGCGCGCCGACCGCGACCAGGCCAAGGCCGCGAGCACCGACGAGATGGCGAACGCGATCATCGCGGCTCTTTAGGATTGCCCGCCAAGGAAGGCCACCGCACGGGTTTTCGCTCGTGAGGTGGCCTTCTTGTTTCGGGTGCATATG